>CALFWZ010000028.1 GCA_937928405.1 uncultured Saprospiraceae bacterium | reverse complement strand
TTAAATTTTAGAATGCTTCTTTTTGGCGATTACTTCGTCTAAATTTCATCAAATAGCTACGGCTATTTTCAAAAATATTAGACTCGTACTCCCCAAAAATAATCTACTCAAAAAATAAAGCAACTTAATACACAGTGTATTGAAAGCTGAGTCATTCTTATTATTTATCTAGAATGGAATTGCTGTCAGTTAGCTAACTAGAGATGAACTCAGATTAATCACTTTTAAATTGAAAATTATGTTTGGATTGTTTAAAAAAGACCCGATTAAGGTATTGGAAAAAGAGTATGATGCAATTTTGCTGAAAGCTAGAGATACTCAACGGGCAGGAGATATCAAAGGATATGCTAAATTAATGGCTGAATCTGAAGAAATCATGGATCGAATCGAATCTTTACGTAAGAAATCCTAAATATTGCTTATCTTGTAAAACGACTTCAAATGCACTACATCTTTGAAGGTTAGATAGACATAAAATAAACGAAGAATGCTACATTTTGAAACTCATACACATGCCGACGGTGCTCCGTGGGTGGTTTTTGTTCACGGTGCAGGTGGTGCGATTGGTACGTGGAGGTATCAGGTGGAAGCATTTAAACCTTATTTTAATTTACTCTTATTAGACCTACGCGATCATGGCTTGTCCAAAAATATGATGCCGAGTTTTGATTCCTATAATTTTGAAATTGTTTGTACAGATATTTTAGAAGTAGTGGATCATCTTGAGATTGAAAAAGCCAGTTTTGTTTCCTTGTCGTTGGGTAGTGTTATCTTGCAACGTATAGCCGTTCAACGGCCCATGCTAGTTAATAGAATTGTCATGGCTGGAGGAATTTTTCGGGCTACGCTTAAGATGCGCTTTTTTGTACACGGTGGTAAATTCTTTGATTATATCCTGCCTTATCAATGGATTTATCGAATATTCTCTTGGGTCGTTTTGCCAAAAAAGAATCACCAGTTTTCTCGCGAAATGTACCGCAAGCAAGCCAAAAAATTAACCAGCAAAGAGTATATGAAATGGGTAGGTTTATACGGTGAATTTTTTAAAATTCTTGATGAATGTTTTAACGCGCCCATGCTCAATAAAAGCCTAGTAGTAATGGGTGCACAGGATCATGTATTCCTAAAAGCCGCTCAACGTTTTGCTCAAAAGCAAAAAGAAGCCAAACTCGTTATCTTCGAAAAATGTGGCCACATCTGTAACATCGAAAAATGGAAAGATTTCAATCGTGTAGCTATTCAATTTCTCCGAGAAGCCACCACAAATGACCTGGAAAATCAGCCCCTTGAAATGGGAATGAGTTGATGCTATTTATTTTGAACACATCGACAGCTAATTGCGCGGTCTTCATCCGTATCTTTAATAATGGTTAAATTATATCCGTCTCCCTGTCGTCTAACTTTGATGGTTGCCCAACCGTCATCGGTTGCCGTGGCGGTCATATAATGCCCTTCCTTTCCCATATTAAAATAGAAGCCTCCCTGATGGGATCGGAACCCACCAAATTGTAATTGTGCGTAGTTCTCAGAAACATGATAAATTCTCTCCCCATGTTTTCCACGAGTAATGGTTGGTTTCATCCCTGAAATTAAATACTCCCATTCCTCCAAAGTTGGAATATGCCAATCTTTTGGACAAATATCATTTTTTATATTTCCTTCCGGATCAACCATTGTTCGGAAATCATACAACTTCCCGAAATGCTTACAGTATCGTTCAAGGTTATCATAACAATAAGAAAATTCATTTTGAAATTGTAGATTGTTAGTCATGACTTGTTTGTCTCCGATAGTGACGGCTGTATAGCGAACGCCGTCCCGATTATCCTGAAATTTAGAGGTAGGTAATGTACTGGTGAATCCGCATAGGAAGAGTATCCCTAGCAGACCAATGATGAATGATCTCATAGTGTAACTTTGGTTAAAATGGAGTCAACTCAAAGTGCTAAGTAGCCGTGGCTATCCATAAATCACTTTATCGTCAACGATTCGTTTTGAGGAGCGTAAGTAAGTTTTACATAAAAAGGGGGGACATACTCTGGGAGAAAGAGTAAGAGGGGAATTATAAATATATTTTAATTTTATCTTTAAGTCAATGGTAATTAGAAAAATACCGTATTCAGGGTAGGGAAGGATTGTCAACTTTTTTGATGGAAATCAATGTCAAATTTTGAAAACTTTCAAAGGACTAAGTCTATCCTGCCAATTAGTAAGTTGATGCTTGTTTAGGATCAAATGCTAGTTTGAGCGAAGCGTTTGTTGAATGTCCAACCTGACTGCCGTCAGGTAAGTATCGAATTTTGAATATCCAATTTTGATTTGAGGTTTCAGTTCTGCGAGTATTTTAGACCTTAAATGAACAAATGTCTTGGAGGATGAACTATGCGAAGGATTTTGAAGACCAGCCCCTAAATGAATATTGGACATTGGATATTCAACATTCTTGGATACCTTAGCCAATATCGCTATTCCAGTCGCCTTCTTGAGCTTTGCGCTGTCGTTCCAAGGCTTCTTGAATTCTACGTTCTTGTTCCATTCTTAGTGCTTGCGCTCGTTCTGCTCTGGTCATTTCAAAGGCATCTCTGGGTAGAAAATAAGGGCGATTAGCAAGATCAGGTTCTGGTGGATAAACAGGAACGATCTCGTCTGTTTCGATTTCTAACTTATAAAAGAAAGCGGTAAAAATACCAACGATGGCTCCGGAGAGATGACCTTCCCAAGAAACGCCCGTTTTTACCGGAAAAAGTCCTACCAGCATGCCACTATAAAAAAGGAAGACAATCAATGCCAGCGTGACAGATTTTATATTGCGTCGAAAAATTCCCGTGCCCAAGATAAAAGCCATTAAACCATAAACGACTCCACTAGCACCGATATGATAAACTGTTCGGGCAAATAGCCACACGCCGATTCCAGAAAGTAGATAAATCATCAGGATACTACGAAAGGCTACTTTGGGATAAAAATAGAACATGATTGTCGCAAGGACGAAAAACGGAATGGTATTATGAATTAGGTGTGAAAAATCACCGTGGATTAAGGGCGTAAAAAGAATTCCCTTTAATCCGGAAAATCGTAGTGGGTAGATACCAAAACGACCAAAGTCCCAACCAAAAATAAATTGTATAGAATGAATCAGCCAGATTAGCGCCACAAATAAAAGTGGCCACCACATACTGTCGAGAAGGCGGGCTTTGGAATCTTCCATAGCCAATTAGTTATAGCGACGACGAACGAGCTTAATGAAAATCTGTGCTTTTTTCTTTCTGCTTTTTTTGTCCCAACCATACTCGTTGGCAAGGGTCGCCAGATACGGACGAGCTTCTGTAAAAGAAGAAAATCCATTTAAGGTTTTAAGCGCATCATCAAATCGGGTTTTATCTTTCTTAAACAATTCGTTACAGGTTAGAATTTTTTCGTTGATACTTATGGCTTTCGTCAAATCTCTGATTGGTGTAGAACTGAGTCGATCGGATAGTTCTTTAGCAGCTGGTATTTCGAAGAGTTCTTCGTAATCATCGCTTTCTACGGGTACACTTTCAAGCTGCTTATCAGCTTGGTAGGTAGGTGTTGGCGTAGGTGACACCGGTGGAGTGGTATATTGTTTGACAGGTTGCTTTTCTCGAACAGGAACGGGTTCAGGAATTGGCTCTGGTTCGGGTTCTGGCGTAAATTCTGGTACTGGAATTTCCTGTACCACTGGAGTTGCTTCAATCGTCTTACGAATAACGCGAGGTGTTTTGATGACTTCGACTTCCTCGTTTTCTAGTCCTTCTCCGGAAAAGGCCTTGTAAAATTGCCGAATATAATTGAGCATGAGTTGCTGCTCATGTTCGTCAATACTGCTATCTAGCGTCATGCTCTGATAGAGTCTATTAATCTTTTCGAGGGTGATTTTAGCTTGTTGTAAATTCATATTGTTACCAAAAAATCTGATTGAAATTAGTATCTTCGCTCTTCAAAAAACGATAAAAATGGCCATTTAGTTTTCAATAGAAAGATAATTTATTTACACCATAATACTTTTTATCGTTCAATACTAAGCGGTTTTTTACAAAAATACGGAATAATCATCAATATGTTTTTAGAACCACATTTTAAAGGGCAACGTAGCGGATGGATCGAAGTGATCTGCGGATCCATGTTTTCTGGTAAAACGGAAGAACTAATTCGTCGACTTAAACGAGCTAAAATTGCGAACCAAAAAGTAGAAATTTTTAAACCAAAAGTAGATACCCGTTACGATAAAAATGAAGTGGTTTCTCACGATTCAAATTCTATTCTATCTCTTCCAGTGGATCATTCTGATAAAATACTCAACCTCTCGGAAGGAGTAGGGGTAGTGGGAGTTGATGAAGCACAGTTTTTTGATGATGGTTTAGTTCGAGTTTGCCAGCAATTGGCCTTGCGTGGTACGCGAGTTATTGTAGCAGGACTAGATATGGATTTTCGGGGAGCCCCATTTGGCCCTATTCCAGGATTGTTAGCCGTCTCTGAATACATCACCAAAGTACATGCAATCTGTCAGCACTGTGGTAACCTTGCTACGCATTCCTATCGTTTGTCCGAAGATGAAGCCACCGTCGTGTTAGGAGAAAAGGATCGTTACGAAGCTAGATGTCGCACTTGTTACCACATGGGAAATATTTTGGATTTGCAGGTGAAGAAGAAGAAGAAGGGATAGGATTGTAGAATGTTGTCAAATAACTTAATCATCAAATTAAACAACTTCAATATCTACTGAGAATTATTAGATAAGAAAATATCATTTCAACGATTCAACAACTCAACAACTCAATACCAACATGATCGTTTGCATCGCCGAAAAACCTTCCGTGGGACGAGAAATCGCTCAGATTCTTGGTGCTCGAACGCGCCACGATGGTTATTATGAAGGCAATGGTTATGCAGTCACTTGGACCTTTGGTCATTTTTGTACTTTAAAAACGCCGGACGATTATACCCCTGACTGGAAAAAATGGCAACTACAAACCCTGCCGATGATTCCTCCAAAATTTGAAATAAAATTAATTGGAAATAAAGGCGTCAAAAAACAATTTGGGATCATTAAAACCCTTCTTAAAAAAGCGAGCTCCGTCATTAATTGTGGGGATGCCGGACAAGAAGGAGAACTGATTCAACGTTGGGTACTTCAACATGCAAAATATAAAGGCCCCGTGCGCCGCCTCTGGATTTCCTCTTTGACTGCTCAGGCAATTCGGGACGGATTTAATAACTTAAAACCTGCCACAGATTATAACAATCTTTTTTATGCTGGTAGCTCGCGTGCCATTGGTGATTGGCTCCTCGGGATGAATGCCACGCGTGCCTACACCCTCAAGTATGGTGGTTATAAACAAGTACTGTCTATCGGACGCGTACAAACGCCGACTTTGGCGATGCTTGTAGAACGGTATCACCAAATCAATAATTTTAAACCTGAACCATATTGGGAATTGCATACGCTCTACCGGGAGACGGATTTTCATTACGAGAAAGGTCGTTTTGAAAAAAAGGAAGAAGGAGAAAAATTATTAGCAAAAGTCCAAGATAAACCCTTTGAAGTAGTAGACGTAAAAAAGAAAAATGGCAAAGAGTATCCACCATATTTATTTGATCTGACTAGTTTACAAGTTAATTGTAATAAACGATTCGGATTTACGGCGGACCGTACCCTCAAACTCGTGCAGTCTTTATACGAACAAAAAGTGGTTACTTATCCTAGAGTGGATACCACCTATTTACCGAATGATGTTTATCCCAAGATTCCAGGCATCCTAAAACAAATGGGGCAGTATGCGCAATTTACGCAACCACTGCTTGGAAAAGCTATTCGTAAATCTGCCAAAGTTTTTAATGATAAAAAAGTAACAGATCACCATGCCATTATTCCTACGGGGAGTGAAAAAAATCTGGGAGGTGATGAACAGAAAGTCTATGACGCCATTGCTCGGCGTTTTTTGGCTGCTTTTTATCCAGATTGTTTGGTGGCGCATACCACGGTGATTGGCGAAGTGGAAGGAATAAGATTTAAGGCGACCGGAAAAGAAATTTTAGATCCGGGATGGCGGGTTTTATATCCTCGAAAATCAAGTAGTACTAATACTTCATCCAATAAGTCTAATACAACAACTGATAGTGCTAAAAAGAAAAAAGGAGAAGAGAACATTCTACCTGAATTTAAAAAGGGGGAGCAAGGTCCACACGAGCCGAATTTGATTGAAAAAATGACGCAGCCGCCAAAGCATTATACCGAAGCTACGTTATTAAGAGGAATGGAAACCGCAGGTAAAAAAGTAGAAGATGACGAACTGCGTGAACTAATGAAAGCCAATGGAATCGGACGTCCTTCTACTCGCGCAAATATTATCGAAACCCTCTTTCGTAGAAAATATGCCTTCCGACAAAGAAAATTAATTATCGCCTCTGAAACAGGCATTCAACTGATTGGACAAATCAATAATGATTTACTAAAATCGGCAGAGCTGACGGGACAGTGGGAGAAAAAACTTCGAGAAATTGAAGAGGGAACGCACGGTGCAGGGCAATTTATTAAGGATATGAAAAACATGGTTAGCGTCCTGATTGATGAAGTGAAAAATGCACGCTCAAATCGTAAAATTGCGGCTACTGCTCCTCCTAGGAAATTTAATGCACGCTCAGGTGGTAAAGGAAAATCTACGGTTAATCAAAAGATTTCTAATACAAAATCGAAAGGTAAAAAAGCCTTAACCGAGATGATCTGCCCTAAATGCCGCCGTGGAAAATTATTAAAAGGAAAAACGGCTTATGGGTGTAGCGAATACAAAGCAGGATGTAGTTTTCGGTTGCCTTTTGAATTTATGAATAAAAAAGTATCTGAGAATCAGTTGGGTAGATTGATGAAACTTGGATCAACCGTTACCCTCAAAGGATTTATCCAGCATGGGAAAAAAGTAAACGGTAAACTGGCATTTGATGGAAATCATCAACTGGTTTTTCAAGATAGTGGAACAACCACGCCGAAAAAAGCAAACTCAAAAAAGAAAGCGGCAGATGAAATGACTTGTCCACGCTGTCAGAAAGGGAAAGTTGTCAAAGGCAAAACAGCCTACGGTTGCAGTAATTGGAAGAGCGGCTGTGACTTCAAAGTTTCTTTTACAAAAATCAGAGAAGTGATTGGTACTCGTCCAGTCACTAAAGCCGCCGTAGTGGCTGTTTTGACAAAATTGACGTAGAAAATTTATAGTCAGTTAACTGTGTTATATCTTATTACACCGTGTATTTAGTCCTCGGCCTTTCCGATTAAATCTTGATTGAAATCATAAATATTAACAGGTGGTAATTTTACCTCGGTAATACTATCGAAGAACTCGTTTAGATAATTCTTTACAAAAATTCGTTCTGATTTTTCGAGGATATTAAAATTAGCAATGATTTTTAATAACGCTTTTCGGTTGGCTTTGAAGAGTTTTACCGCAGTTTCCATATCTCTAGTATCTTCCGGAAAACCTAAAAACGCACGATCTCCTGCTTTGGTAACGTTGAGCCTTTTACTACCAGTACGATAGGGCGCTTTAACCATTTCAGAAAAATCAAAATCGTAAGGAACGGTAACTACTTTATCATTAATTTCTACCATTTTTAGATTACGACCAGAAGATAAATCATAATCAATATTTCCTATCATATATTGAAATAAGGCAAAGATTTTAAATTGTTCTCTATCCAATAATTCTGGTTGGATATTGTAAACTTTATCCATTTTGATCGCCCCGGTTCGATTGCGAAATTCAGCGGTGTCCTCAATTAGAAAACCGTACTGTACTTTTTGATCGCCATTATTGCTATCAATAAAATTGATTTTTAGTAATTGTACGCGCAGGCTTTTATTCGTTAATTGATTGTAAAGCTTATACGCGAGATATTCTTTTAAGAGAAGTTTTTTTGCTACGGTCTCATCCTCAAGGCACTGGGTTACCAGTTTCATATCATCAAATTTGGATAAGCCCGCTTCTGCTAGTTCTCCTTTTTTGAAATTTAGTTTCAACGGTGGAGTTCCGCTACAATTTAATCGTCGGTAATTACCGCGGAGTTTGACTTTTAAATTCCAAGACCAGAATCGCCCAGTATGATCCGTAAATGACAAGTTTCCTTTTACCTCTTTTTTAGATCGTCGATCCTCCGTTAGTTGAGCTAAATCTGTTTCCAAATTTACTTCTAAAATTTCTTGATAGCTCATTAAATCCAGTAAACTTTGGGGCGCAGCATCTGTCGTTCCCGCTTTAGTCATATTCGGAATGACAAGCAAAAAGCAGAAGAATAATAAGGGAGAAAAAGATTTTAGGTTCAGCATATTGGGTACATTTTAGGTAGTTTGATAAGTAGGAAATTGTATTTTTCTACGTCAAAAAACTTATACTACAAAGTTAGTGTACTTTTTACGCTAAGATGATGCCATATTATCCGTTTTTGATGCTATATTGATAATTTTGGATATTTAGAAGGGATTTTAAAGGGAAAAAATAGTGGGTATTATTTGCCTTTAGCGTCAATAAAAGACATAGGTTGGGTAATAACTTGGTGGTTTCTTGCTATTCTATTATGAATGCTATTGATTGGAAAACGAGAGGTGATGGTAGGAATTATCAATATTGGAGATCCAATATTCAAGGGACTTCTTAATAAAGGTTTTCAAATTTTTTTTGACAAACTATTATTGAATAGTCCCAGATTCAATTTAGATTTAAATATTCAACGATTCAACGATTCAACGATTCAACGATTCAACGATTCAACGATTCAACGATTCAACGATTCAACGATTCAACGATTCAACGATTCAACGATTCAACAACTCATCGCCTCATCGCCTCCTTCCAGACCTTTCCCGGCTCGGTCAAATTAAAATCCCAATCCTTGATCAACATGGGAGACCAATCTGGATCGAATACCCATACACAATAAGAAATCCCTTTTGTCGCAGCATACTCCGTAATGGCATCCACATAAATTGGATCACTAATGACGGGAATATGCGCGCCTTTGTCTCCTTCAGCACAATAACCAATCTCCGTTAGGATCACCGGATAATGATCTGCTACGTGTCCAAAGTCGGCTTCCCATTTTTGGGTCCAAGGACGTTCTCTTTTTTGTGGATAAGGATGACTGACGTAGGCGATGCCTGTTGCATTCATCGGATCTTTTACAACTTTGGTTAAATCATACGCCCAATTAAAACCAGCGACTAAAGGAATATTTTTGGCTCCATTGGCTCGGACAATAATGATGAGTTCTTCGATAATCTCTTTCCATTGGGTCCAAGTGCAAGTCCCAAATCTACCACCACCTAAGGTAGGTTCGTTGAAAAGCTCCAGCATAGCTACGTTAGAATTATTACCATACCGCTGAGCAATAGCGATCCAAAATTCGAAGGTTTCTTTTTTGGTGGTGTTATACATTTCGTGCTGGAATATTTCCGATCGTAGATTTCCGATGCTGTGCCAATCGAGGATTACATAAAGTCCTTCCTGTTTGGCCATTTCAATTCCTTTATCTAATAAGTCAAAATAAGCATCTTTTCCTCTTTCTCTCCAGGCCTTAGGATGAATCGGAAATCTGACCATATTCGCATTCCAGCTTTTGATTTGCCGAAAGTAGGCCTGATCCCAATGTCCATCTTTTTCCAATTTGTCCGGATCGCTGGCATCGAGTGCTTTGAAAATAATTTTCTCTCCATTTTCTAGCACAAAAGAATTACCTTCTACACTAACCCAAGGTAAATCCTGAGCAAAAATAGAACTGCTGAACGTTATAAAAAAGAGTACAAAAAATAATTTTTGAGTGATTTTTCTTTTCATGGTTACTGTATATTTAAGGATAATTCTTATTTAAAAACTTAAGGTACAAGTATTTCTAATATAATAGAGTAGGGAAACTTGATTTTTTACTATAACAAATTTATTGATTACCTTTAGATTCATCTTGTTTTAAAAAATAATAGTTATGAAATCACTCACTGTAATAATATCCTTGATTTTTATTTTTCAGCTCGCCTATGGACAGGAGCCTTGTTCGCCAACCATTTATTCTTATACTAGAGATGGAGTTTATCTTTATGGTTATAATGTAGCTCCTACCGCTGATGGTGGATCAATTATTTGTGGAAATGTAAGAAATAGCAATAATGATCTAGATGCTTACTTAATGAAAATAGATTTATTTGGTAATGTGATGTGGGAACAAACTTATGGAGATACGTTGGATCTATATTCCAATGCGGTACATCAAACCTCCGATGGTGGATATATTGTTATAGGAACTAAGAAAAAGACCTTTGGATGGCCAAGGATTTCAAAAATTTATCTTTTTAAAACAAGCAGTAATGGGGATTTAGAATGGGAAAGAGAGATAGGACCTAATGAAGATGATGAGTATACTGGAGACGATCTTAAAATATTACCCAATGGAGATTTTCTAATCGTCGGAACAGAAACTGGATATAGCTCAATGACAGGGTATAGAATCAGTAACATGATGGTTCAAAGACTGGACAATACGGGGAGTTTAATACAAAACCTTTATTTGAATACGGTGCATTTTGATCCCTTTGGCGGCTTTCTTATCAATGGAGTCACGCTAGGAATTAGTGTTAACTTTATGAATGATGGTGGGTTTATTTTTACAGGTACGACTGGCCCTCCTTTTGGTAATTTACCTTTAGGAAAAGACGCCTTTGCTGTCAAAACGGACGCTAACCTAAATGTTGAGTGGGAAAATACGTTCACAAATAATAGTGGATCCTACCAAAGCCTTTTTATGAATGTAGTAGAATTAGATGGCTTTTATTACGGCGCAATTAATATGGAATTTCAAGGCTATGATGGAGGTCACCATGGTCGGTTGATCAAGTTGGACTTAGATGGTAATGAAGTTTGGCACAATAGCATCTACGGGAATTCGAGCCCTCGTAATATAATTGTTACAAATGACAACCAACTAGCGATTGCTTTTCGAAAGAATTTGATGAAAGTAGACACTTCAGGTAACTTATTATGGCAATCGGATGATTTTCCTAGGATCAACATTACCGATAAAAATTCTTTGTATCAAAATCCTGATCATGGTTTTACGCTTTCTGGTTATAGATTTAACCTGCAAGCGCCGAATGAAATTATTTTAATAAAAACAGATTCTTTAGGCAATAATTGTAATAACTACGTCGAAGGCCAAGTTTTTTGGGATGAGGATACAGACTGTTTACTAGATTCAACAGAAACGAGGTTTCAGGATTTAGTGGTCAAAATTGAACCAGGACCGATCTATCAACTAACCAATTCTGACGGCTTTTATAGAGTCCCTGTGGATACAGGGACGTATACCGTAACAGTTAGCGGATTAAATGATCTGTGGGAACAAACATGTACCCCTTCCTATCAAGTGAGTTTTGATACCATTTATCAAACGGAGGATAGTCTCGATTTTACTTTCAATACGCTTTATGATTGTCATTTGATGAATATTACCGCAAGCATTTTAGGTAGTAGAGTTTGTGTAGAGAACTTTATTTGTCTTCCTTATTGTAATGATGGGACAGCCGACGCCGAAGGCGTAACGATTGATTTGGTTTTAGATGATAATGTATCTATCACAAGTAGTCCTGTTCCTTATACCCAAGTGGGAAATCAATACACTTTCGACGTAGGCGATGTAGTGGCAGGTGAATGTAAAACACTCTATTTGAATTCATTTGTTGCTTGTGATGCTATGTTGGGTGGTTCCATTTGTATAGAAGCTAGCATTCTAATGGCAGAAGATTGTGGTCCCTTAATTTCCAATAATATAATTACGAAATGTAGAGAAATTACCAATTCCTATGATCCGAACGACAAGCAAGCAATAGTTGATCAACGGGAAGATTGTATAACCGAAGAAACCGAACTCATTGATTACCTAATCAGATTTCAAAACACAGGAAATGATACTGCTTATCGAGTTGTTATAACGGATGAAATTTCTGATAAATTAGATATTACCTCCATCCAAAATATTGGAAATAGTCATGCTTATGAATGGGAAATCTGGAATAATAATACCATCATTTGGACTTTCGATAATATCAATTTGGTGGATAGTACGACTAATCAATTAGGGAGCCAAGGTTTTATTCAATTCACAATTGCACCTAAAATAGATATTGATATCAATACGGTAATTAAGAACGAAGCAAATATTTATTTTGATTATAATGATCCAATTTTAACCAATGATCTGAAACTTGAACATTGCGACTTTACTCCTTTTCAAAGTATTCTTGTTAGTAATAATGATCCAACGGATTGTGATCTGACAGATGGATTAATCCGTATTCAAGTAGAAGCATCTGTTGAGGTAGAATATAGTATAGATGGTGGTGTTTCTTGGCAAACTCAAAATGAATTTTTTAATTTAGCAGCTGGTGCATACCATGTTATTCTAAGAGATGAATCCGGTGAGTATATTGCTGAATATGAAAATAACCCAATCATCATTTCAGCACCGATCCCTCCACTAATTAATGACCTACAGATTATAGACCCATCTAACGAGAATAACGCAGATGGCATCATTACCGTTATGGCAGAAGGCAATCAACCACTCGTTTACAGTATTGACAACGGATTGACTTGGCAAACTTCTAATGTTTTTGAAGGTCTTGCAATTGGTGATTATCAAATCTTACTCCAATACGAAAATGAAACCTGTCAAATCATTAGTGATGAAGTTGTATTAATGGGGACTGTTGGAACCGATAACCTGAATCCGATGATGGCCGTCCAAATTATTCCAAATCCAGCCAGGGAAAATATTTTTATTACCATAAAAACACCTTTGAGCAAAGAACTCCATCTATCTATTTTTAATAGTAATGGTAAAAAAGTTTTTAAGGATGATTTAGGAACCCAATCTGAATTTGAAAATTCAATTGATATTTCTTCGTTCCCAAGTGGAATCTATTTTGTTGCGATCTATTATGAAAATGAATTCTTTTATAAGAAATTAATAGTGAATTAATTTTTTTAGTAAACAAAATTAAAATCAGCTATCTTGTCGATCTTTACTCTTTTTTGTTGAGGCAGAAATAATATGTATTTATACTATGATTAAAACAGACATCTGTATCGTCGGTGCTGGCCCGGGAGGAGCCGCGGCGGCGCTCAAATTAGCTTACGCAAATCAATCTTGTGTACTGATTGACAAAGCAACCTTTCCGAGAGATAAAATTTGTGGAGACGCCTTAAGTGGAAAAGTTTCTACCGTTCTCAACCGTATAGATCCAGAAATAATGAATCGCTTTCGAGCGCAGGAACAGGTAGGTATGTGGGGATTTATCTTTACGGCTCCTAATGGTAAGGAAATGCATTTTGATTTTACGCCAAAAGATTTGGCGGAAGCAGATTATCCGCCCGCTCCCGGTTATGTGGCTACTCGATTGGTTTTTGATAATTTTTTAATTGAAGAGGTTAAGCGACATCAATCTGTAGATTTACACGAAGGGATACAAATTTCGGAATATATTAAAACGCCGGAAGGATATTTACTGAAAGATAAAAGTGGAGCATTTACCATTCAAACCAAAATACTCATCGTCGCCAATGGCGCACATTCTGCCTTTTCTCGTAAGCATGCAGGACTGGAAAAAGATAATCGTCACCACGCAGGAGGTTTACGAGTTTACTATAAAAATGTAGCAAACCTCGCAGGACAGCCTGCTATCGAATTGCATTATTTTAAAGAACTCGTTCCGGGCTATCTATGGATTTTCCCTTTACCAAATAATGGTGCCAACGTTGGACTAGGTATGCGAACCGATATGATCAGCAATCGTAAATTTAATATGAGAGCGGCACTCGAAGAATTGGTCGCCACACATCCACGGTTAAAAGATCGGTTTAAAGATGCCGAAATTACGGACGCTGTCAAAGGATATGGATTGCCGCTGGGATCTAAAAAAAGAATTTTATCAGGAGATCATTATATGTTGGTCGGTGACGCTGGTCACCTCATTGACCCACTGACTGGAGAAGGAATCGGTAACGCTATTTACAGTGGCACCATCGCGGCAGATCAGGCTGTTAAATGTTTAGAAGCCAATAAGTATGACGCCAAATTTATGAGGGCCTATGATGTTAGAATTCAACGGGTATTGGGTACGGAGTTAAAAGCAAGTTACCTTATGCAGCGCATTATGCTCTATCCTCGGGTGGTCAATTTTCTGACCAAGCGAGTGGAAAATAATAAATTTGTAATGGATTTTTTAAATAAAATTTACGCTGATTCTACCCATGAATGGCATAAGGAACTCTGGCGGCCAGCGTTTTGGTGGCGAGTAATAAAAGGTAACTGACCGGATCAAACAAATGACTATCGCAACTTCTGTGAATAGTTTTTCTTCTTTTACATATCGTGACGATTTTATGAGGTAGCGCATTATTTCATGCCAATAAAAACGGTCGTTTGCTAAATGGAAAAAATATATTAACTTTACATGTATATTTTTTGGGTTACAGAAATTTCATGTTTTTAGCCCAATTAATACAATTTTTCCCTTTTCTATTCCTCCTACTTTGGTCCGTAGGATGTTTTAATTACAAAAATTATTTTGTTATAATAAATTTCGTGTAAGCAACGCTGTTGCTCAGCGACATTCTTTTTTGAGTTTTGTTAAAAGAGAATTGAGTGCTTTACAGAATTTATAGTAATGAATTATCCACACCTTACTCTCAACAACTTCTACAACAAAAAATTACTCATGAAACGAATCCTACTTCTTTTAATCGCCTTATTTTTTATCCATCTTATTCAGGCCCAAACCTGTCTGTCAGGAGGTATTACCTTTAATTCGCAGGAAGCCATCGACAATTTTTCCAATAATTATCCCGGATGTACCGAAATTGACGGTGATGTGATGGTGGAAGAGTTTGCCACCAATTTTAATGGCTTGAGTCAAATTACCAGGATTAGCGGAAACTTACAGGTGATCAATAACTCGACCCTTTTATCAATGGAGGGATGGGATAATTTAAGCTATATCGGTGGAGATTTAGAGATCAATACCACTTGGAATCTAATTAATTTGGAAGGATTAGAACAATTAGATTCTATTGGTGGAAAATTAAACGTAGTTAATAATTTTGATTTAGAAAATTTGAATGGTTTAGAAAGTTTGACGACGGTTGGTGGGGCTTTTAGTCTTGAAAGTAACCGACTTTTGAATAGTATTTCTGACTTGTCTGGGCTAACTAAAATTGGAGGAGAGGTTTATATTGTTGATAATAATGAATTAATAAGTACGGATGGCTTACAAAATCTTGAAGAGGTATTGGGTAGTTTTACAGTTGCTGGTAATGATTTATTGGAAGCTATTGTTGCCATGTCAAACCTAACTAAAATCAGTGGTAGTCTACTAATTAATATAAATGAGGAGTTGACGAATATCGATGGATTAGCGGCTGTAACTGAGGTGTTAGGAAACTTTGTCCTAGTCAATAATGATAAGTTGGTCGTAACACCAAGCAATGGAAGTCTAGCGCAAATAATGGGTAATCTGTTAATTAAAGATAATAATGTATTGACCGATATTAATTTATTAAGCAACCTAAATGAGGTAGGAGGTATCACTGTAGAAATCGACAGAAATTTTAACCTAACTAGCCTTATGCCACTTAGTAACATGGTATTTCAAAATGGAAATCTGAAGATTTCTGGCAATAGCAGTTTGATGAATCTGAGTGGTTTAGAAAATATAGGACCGCTAGGAAACTTGACCATCTCTGGGAATAACTCCTTAACCAGCTTAACTAATTTTGCCAATATTGATTCTATTGAAAATGAAGTAGTATTTAGCAATAATATGGTCCTAGCTTCTTTAGAAGGATTAGGTACGCTTCGTCAAATCGGTGGTGGTTTATCTATCCTCAATAGCGGATGTATTAGTCTGGCTGGATTGGAAGGTTTGACAACTATAAACAAATCTCTTACGATTGAATACAATGACTATCTAACCAGCCTTTCTGGTTTAGTTAATCTTACGCATCTTGAAGAAAATCTGGTCATTGATCATAATCCGGTTTTACCAAATTTAGATGGCTTGCAAGGACTTACCGAAATATCTGGTTTTATTTTTATGCGCGAAAATACCGGTCTGACTAGCTTGCTTGGTCTTGATAATCTCGCTAGGATAGCAGGATATTATATACTGAGAGCCAACGAAAGTCTAACTAATATGCAAGGACTAAATAGTTTGAGTTATACAGGAGGTGGCTTTTTTATTGATCAAAATGCTGGTTTGGAAAATCTATCAGGTCTTGAAAGTCTAGTGACGATGGAGGGAGGACCGCTGGAGATAATCGCTAATAGTTCTCTGACTAGTTTAAATGGTCTGGAAAATTTAGAAGTTATTAGAAGCGGGATTAAACTAGCCGCTAATGACTTATTGACCAATTTGGCAGCGCTGAGCGACCTCTCTACTATCGGTGATTATTTGATTATTTCTAGTAATGATGCCTTGGAGGATTTATCTGATATAAGCAACTTAAGTACTATTGGTGGATCACTTACGATTAGTCATAATGACAATTTACAAAACCTCACTGGTCTTAGCAACCTCCTGAGTACTGGTGGAAGTATTACGATTAGTAACAATAATCTTCTGGAGAATCTTCTTGGTTTAGAAAATATTTCTACGGTTGAAGGATCTTTAACGATTGAAGAAAACGAATCTCTAGAAAGTTTGGTGGGATTAGAGGGCATAGATTCCGTCAAATATGATTTTACGATATATCAAAATACTAATCTCTCTAATCTCCCTAATTTTAACAATCTGAGATTTATCGGAAGAGACTTAGACTTCTCTAGAAATGATAGTTTATCAAGTATTGCAGGACTAAGTAATCTCAATTTTATTGGTGACGGACTAAAATTTTGGAATAACCATAATTTAGAAAGTTTAGATGGTCTACAAAACCTCTCTAGTATTCCAGGACATTTGACCGTTGGGATTAATCCTTCGCTTACTAGTTTGGAAGGACTCCAGCATCTAACGGCGGTTGGTGGCACTATTCGTATCCAAAGTAATGGCTTGTTAACCACCTTAGAAGGTGTTGAAAATATTACATTTGATAGTTTTTCAGACTTAATTATATCAAATAATCCCCAGCTTCAAGTTTGTAATTATGAAAACATTTGCGATTATCTAGCAAATTTCAATTCTGCAACTATTGTTAACAATAATTCAGGTTGTAATAGTGAAGAAGAAGTGCTATTGAGTTGTGCAGGAGCGGTTGAGGTTAAATATTTAATATTTTATGATGCCAATCAGAATGGTATAATGGACAACGACGAAAATTTATATCTGCCTGCAAGTATTCACCTTAGTCCGATTGACCAGATTTTATTTAACAATCCGGTTGTTGGGGGATATGCTATACTCCTAGATGGAAGCTATACTTTTTCCTACAACCAATTAACGACACCGTTTTTTGGACTTACCACCCAGCCACCATCTTACCAAGTTGAGGTAGCCAATTCAATGGCAAGTATTGATACTATGTATTTTGGGTTATTTCCAGATAGTTTATTTACTGATTTTAGAACCACCATTGTTAGTGAAAGTTTTCGCTGTAATACGGATATTACGCTTACTGTAATTGGAGAAAATACCGGTACGACCATTGCTTCTGGTACGCTTTGGTTATCGCTTGACGAAGATTTGTCAGGATATGAACCTCTTGAAACCCCTGACACGACCGATGCTTTGGGAAGAATTGGTTGGCACTACGAGGATTTGTTCCCAAGTGAGCGAATCATACAAGAGGTTACTTTATCTATTCCTGGACCATTGGAATTTCCATTGGGAGAAACTTTAACCTTTGCTTCCGAAATTACTTACGATGATTCTGGCAGCACGCAAACGGCTTTTAAGTTTGAATATGAAGGAGTCGTTCTCTGTTCCTTTGATCCCAATGATAAACTTGTGGCTCCCCGTTATCCAGAGGGCTACGCACTACTGGACGAAGATCTTACCTACACGATCCGCTTTCAAAATACGGGTAATGCAGAAGCCCTAAAAGTGGTAATTCGGGATACGCTAGATTTGAACTTAGACCCAAATACTTTCCGAGTCATAGGCAGCAGTCACGAAGCATTTTTATCTACTAGTTTAATCGGTAATCAGTATTTAACTTTTGAATTTAATGATATAAATCTACCCGATAGTACCAGTAATTTAGAAGGTAGTCAGGGGTACGTAGTTTATACAATCAAGGCTTTTGATAACTTACCAGAAGAAACTGTTATTGAAAATACGGCTGGAATTTATTTTGATTTTAATCCACCTGTTATTACCAATACTACCGAGAATATGATGGTATCTACTTTCGACGCTGACAACGACGGATTTTTACTTTGGGAAGATTGCGATGATACAGCAGCCTCGATCAATCCCGATGCCACTGAAATCATCAACAATGGCATCGACGAGGATTGTGATGGTATGGATCTGGTCGTTTCTATCGATGAATTGACGATCCACGCACCAAAAATATTACCCAATCCATTCGCGGATAATTTTAAAATAATCCTCTACGATACTAATATCGCAGTAGTAGAAATTAGATCATTAACCGGAAAATTGATTGTAAATAAAAACATAAATAACGAGGAACGAATAGACCTGAGTGGAAAACCTACTGGAGTTTATTTGGTCACTATAAAAACAGAAAATAATGTTTTTGTCCGAAAAATAATTAAGGTGGAATAACTTAGCCGACCAAGTTATCTGAAACTACTAGTAGGAAGGTACTATTTGTACTCTACGGCTAAAGGGATCGCATGAATGCTAAAAAGTCTCAATCACTTTTAAAAAAGCCTCCTTTCTACGCATACTAATGGTAAGTTTTGTATCATCACTCAAAGTAAGCGTTGGACTTTTTTGTCTGCCGAAGGTGACGATGTGATTTAGATTGACTAAATCTGATCGACTAATTCGGAAGAAATTATGGTCTTCTAACATTTTACTAAAAATCTTCAGTGTCCGAGAGACTAATATTTTTTTACCATTCAAGAAATGAAAAGCAGTATAATTATTTTGGGATTGACATCGAATGATATCTTTGACTTCTACAAAATAATATCCTTCCATAGTTGGAAGCGCCAATTTACTACAACTGTTGTTGAGATTTGCTTTTAGTGTTTGTAATTTTTCTTTCGTGGAATCCATCTCTTTTTTCGAGGATACTCTTTTTATGGCCGTCCGTAAATCATCTAGATTTATTGGTTTTAGTAGATAATCAATCGCTGAAAACCGAAATGCTTTGATGGCATATTTTTGAAAAGCAGTCGTAAAAATAACGTTAAAGGAAGGTGCCGAAAAATGATCAAATAATGAAAACCCATTATGAACGGGCATTTCAATATCCAAAAAGACCAGGTCTGGATGATCTTTATTAATTATCTTTACGCCCTCTAACACCGAGCTAGCCGATGCTATTATTTCAACGTCTTCACAGAACTCTGTGATCATATTTTCTAATGTAATTTGACTGCTTCGCTCGTCGTCGATGATAATCGCTCTAATCATAATTATTGTATAGGTTCAAGATCTGAACAGTAAATTTTAATTTCAACTAAGGTTCCTCTGACACCACCATTAGAATCATACAAATCAATAAAATTGAGTTGAGAATTTTTAATATTGGTCCCGTTTGTATCTTCACTTGGTTTTAGGAGCCTTAATCGTTCCTCCGAAGTTTTCAACCCAGAAGAAGGCCGATCCTTTAATGTTTTTTGTCCTAACGCTGTTGCTTTTTTTCGTCCAATACCATTATCTTCAACGGTACAAATCAAAAATGCATCCTCTCGTGAGAACTTGATGGACAAGATGCCGGGTTCTTTTTTATATAAAAAACCATGTTTAAAGGAGTTTTCGATAATAGGTTGTATTAACAAAGGAGGAAGATGAATTTCATCATGGATCTCTTGGAGAGATGGACTTACCTCTAAGTTAATACTAATGGCATCCATAAAACGTAATTTCTCAAGGTCTAAGTATAATTTAAGAAAATCAAGTTCTTCCTCTAAAGAAATCATCTCTAGTTGTGATTGTTCAAAGACAAATCGAATAAGTTTACCAAAATTTGACAAATAGTTCATCGCTTGCTCTCGATCATTCGTGGTCAAAAATCTTTGAATGGCGTTCAAGGCATTAAAAATAAAATGAGGGTTCATTTGGGAACGCAACGCTTTTGTTTTGAGCGCTTGTACATGATCCAAGAAATGTTGTTCTTCTTTTTGTCGTTGTATTTTTGCTTTGACAAAATAAGCGATACTAGCACCGACGGTTAGGAAGCAGAGCATACTAAACCACCAAGTTTTCCACCAAGGAGGCTGAATAGAAAAATAAACACTAGCAGGCTTACTACTTTTGACTTGATCTACATTGATCGCAAAAACTTCAAAGGTATACTTTCCTGGAGATAGGTTCGGATAGCGTGCAAATTGGGAAGTGGTATATACCCAGGTTTTTTCCAGGCCAGAAAGTTTATATTGGTAGCTAATATTTCCTTTGCCTTTATAACCGAGTCCGATCATATCGATTTGGATACTATTATTATCATAGGATAGCAAAAATGAATCTTGTAAAGTGGTATCTTTTTCTTCTATTTTAATATTCGAAATGAAAACGGGAGGAGGTATTTTATTTTTATGTTGAGCATTAATGGAAAAGTTGGCCAAGCCTTTTGATGTAGCTACCCAAACTTTATCGTTTACCACTTCAATATCATTGACGTCGTTAGAAGGAAGTCCATCTGTTTTGTTAATCCATTCCGTTTCTTTTGATTTTAGATCTATTTTATTAACACCATTATCTGTGGCGACCCAGAGGTGATGATTGGTCGTAAATAATTTTTTGATGGTATTACTTGCTAGTCCATCGGCTTCTTTAATCCGTTGGATTACTTGATGGTCTTTGATAGCAAGGATTCCATCACCTCGAGTGGCTACCCAGATAATCGAATCTACTGATTGGGTGATAGAAGAAATACTAGAGGTGATGTGTTTTCCCTTATCTAAAAAAGCATGTAGGGTATCTCTGTATATATATAAGCCTTTTGTAGAACCCATCCAAACATGATCGGCATAGTCTTGATAAAGCGCGTATGTTCGATTTACTAGAAGAAATTCAATGAATGGATTGATAGGTTGAATGTTGAGAATAAAGTAATTAACATTTTTTTGAGGTACTCGGTAGGAAGCTGCGAAAGTTCCCACCCAGAGATCCTTATTTTTTGTTTGTAGTAAGGTTTTTATGCCTCCTCTTAGTCTTGTAGAAAGATTTTTCATGACTAAATCAGCATTCAATATGATCAATTCCGTTTCATTAACAAACCAGTAATTACCAGACTGGTCAATCATGATATCAACGATTCGTCCCGAAGGATTACTGGTAATTATTTTGTTTTTAAGGGTATCATTGATGACAGAAATGTACCCTTTATTATGACCTAAGAGGAGCATTTTTTTTGTATGGTCGTACTCAAGGCTATAAATTTCGTTGCTAGGTAGATTAAAAGTGTTGGTATTAATAACTTGAGTTTTAGGAGCTGTAATTATATAAATTCCGTTTCCAGAAGTGGAAATCCACTTATTCCCTTCGTGATCAACCATCAAGTGATTCGTGTTTTTATTTTTCAACAAATAAACGGACTCTTGTAATTGATTATTCAATAGATTTTTAACAGTTATTCCATTTTTGGTTAGCATCCAGAGTTGCTCATCAATGATTTGTAAATCATTGAGAATTGTCTTTTCCTTGAAACTTAATAATTTTTGGGGTTGATTTCCAACTAATTTTAAAATGACAGTCTCCTGAACGGTAGAAAAAGATAAGTACGATTCTTCTTCTAAAATATGGTAAGAAGTTGAAGTTCTTTTACTCTCTGGTGGTAAGGTAAACGTGCTCTTTAGTTCTATATCGTTTGAGGCTTTATCCAGTCTGATCAGTGACTTACTCTTGCTCTTGCTCTTGCTATCCTTAATTCTGGGATCCTGTGAAAAAACATAAATTGAATCACCTGATTTTCTAAATCCTTCAAAATTTCTTAATTTTTGACTATAAAGATAAGATGGTGCAAAAACACCCTTTTTATCAAATGATAAACGTATTAGCTGATTATCGTATACTCCTTTACTTCCCTGTTGGAAAGTAATCCAGATCGTATGACCATCTACCGTGAAGTCAGTAGTGTTGAATGATCCCCCTAATAAACTTTGAGAGTTGTGAATAATATCCTTGTCAATATAGAATAACTGTCCAGACAGGTTTCGAAACCAGACACGATTTAATGAATCTACTTCTATTTTTAAGATTTCGTTGTCATTGAGTTCCTCACTTCTATAAGTCTTAAAATTTTGTCCATCAAAACGACAAATCCCTTTTCCAGTTCCTATCCATATAAATCCCTTATGGTCTTGTGCGGTATGGTATACCGTGGTGCTGGGTAGTCCATCATCATCCGTAATGTGCCACATACCAGGTTCTTGCGCCTCCATGCTTAAATGCAAGAACAATAGAAGAGTACATAAGATGTTATATCTACACAAAGAAAATAAATAGTTAATCAGTAATGGCACGAGTATAACAATAAATTCGTACTCAAATATACCAAAATAGTCACTACCCCTTGCCATTTAAATGTCTAAAAAGAGTTAACTCTCTTATTCATTCCCTCATTTATCATCGTCACTGACCACGAAAAAACGAACACTCCCTCATTATAACTTGGTAAAAGTGGATTTGTCTAGTAGTTTTGATAAATGATGAGGATTTGTAATGTTTTCGTCAATATTATAGAACAAAAATCCCGTATAAAGCTATGCGATTGAAAGTCATCTCTGAAAACGAGGGAATTAATATAATGAAATGGTAGATATTAAGTTTTTCTCTCTTTAAATACAATGTAGCAACTTGATGTCTAAATGAAAATTTAGGCCCCAAGTTCTACTTAATTTCATTGCTGTTCACCACATAAAAATCCTAAACCTCACAACAGTAAGATTTAGGATTTTTATTTATGTGGATCATAACTCTAGATACACTAGAAGAAGGCTACTTCAACAGCCAATAACTTTTTTAGACCTCCTCATACTGCTCAATCGGTGGACAAGTACAAATTAACGTCCGATCTCCATGCGCATTATTCACTCGTGCGATATGTGGCCAAAACTTAAAACCTTCCCGTAAATAGGGTAGTGGATAGGCCGCTTTTTCCCGAGAGTAAGGCAAGGTCCATTCGTCATTCGTGATGATACCGAGTGTATGCGGTGAGTTGACCAGTACATTGACATCTTCGGATGCTTCACCTGTTGCGATTTCGTCGATCTCTTTTCGGATACTTTTCATTGCATCACAAAAACGGTCTAATTCATCTTTGCTTTCGCTTTCGGTCGGTTCGATCATCACTGTTCCTGCGACAGGAAAAGACAATGTTGGAGCATGGAAGCCATAATCGATCAATCGTTTGGCAACATCCTCTGCACTGATGTGGAGTGCCTTAAATTGGCGTAAATCCAAAATCAATTCATGTGCTACTCGGTCATGCTCACCCGTGTATAAAACTGGGAAATCATTTTCTAATTTCGCTTTAATATAGTTGGCGTTAAGGATTGCGTAGCGGGTCGCATCGAGTACACCTTGGCGTCCAAGCATCTTGATATACGCGTAGCTGATCAGCAAAATACTAGCACTGCCCCAAGGAGCGGAAGAAACTGCTGTTGTTGCTTTCTTACCACCCGTCTTGATCAATCGGTGACCAGGTAAGTAAGGCGCGAGTTTATCGTTGACACAAATGGGCCCCATCCCAGGACCACCACCACCGTGCGGAATGCTAAAAGTTTTATGTAAATTAAGATGACAAACATCTGCATCAATGGCACCCGGACTGGTTAGCCCAACCTGTGCATTCATATTGGCGCCGTCCATATAAACGAGACCACCATTTTTATGTGTAATGGCGCAAATCTCTTTGATCGCCGTTTCAAAAACTCCGTGGGTAGAAGGATAAGTGACCATTAAGGCCGCTAAATTTTCTTTGTGTAATTCTGCTTTTTCTTTTAGATCGGAGACCACAATATTTCCTTCATCATCGCAAGCTACCACTACCACTTTCATACCAGCCATCACGGCACTGGCAGGATTGGTTCCGTGTGCAGAAGAAGGTATTAAAGCAATATTTCGGTGTTTTTCTTTACGAGCGTGATGGTATGCACGAATGGTCATCAAACCGGTATACTCACCTTGGGCACCACTGTTGGGTTGGAGTGAACAAGCCGTAAAACCGGTTGCTTCGCAAAGGTAGGCTTCCAATTCTTCGAAAATCTGCTGATATCCTTTGGTCTGATTGAGTGGTGCAAACGGATGGATATTGGCAAAAGCTGGCCAGCTCACTGGAATTAGTTGAGTCGCTGCGTTCAACTTCATGGTACAAGAACCGAGCGGAATCATAGCATGTGTTAGCGATAAATCTCTATTTTCCAAACGCTTGATATAGCGCATCATTTTTGTTTCCGTATGGTAACTATTGAAAACAGGATGTGTCAGAAAATCTGATTGTCTTTTTAATTTTTTTGGAACGCTTATCGTTTTGGGTGCACTCCATTTGGTAGATGGTTTGATTTTACTAATCGTCTGAAAAACAGCCACTAGATCGTTTAAATCGTGTTCGTTAACTGTTTCGTCTAAACTGACGCGTACCGTATCTTTGGTATAATATAAATTGATCTTTGCTTTGAGTGCCGCCTTTTTAATCTTTTGCTGCTGCGCCTTAGTTGTTTTAATACATAAGGTATCAAAGAAATATTTATTGGTTTGGGTCAAACCCATTTTGGTCAATTGCTTGTTGAGTACCTGTGTATACTGGTGTGTCCGTAAGGCAATCGCGTGTACTCCTTTGGGGCCGTGGTAAACCGCATACATACTGGCCATGATGGCGAGTAATGCTTGCGCCGTACAAATATTTGAGGTGGCTTTTTCACGACGAATATGTTGCTCGCGGGTTTGCAGCGCCATTCTTAACGCAGGATTTCCTTGCGCATCAATGGAGACACCAATGATGCGTCCGGGAATAATTCTTTTAAATTTTTCTTGCGTGGCAAAATAGGCAGCGTGTGGTCCACCGTAGCCCATGGGGACGCCCATCCGTTGTGTACTTCCAACGACGGCATCTGCGCCCCATTCACCTGGAGGCGTCAACAAGGCCAGACTTAAAATGTCAGCAGCGGCGATAATAAAACCATCTTTGTCTTTTACCTGTTTGACTAGTTTACTGTAATCTTCTACGATCCCGTCTTCTCCTGGATATTGTAAAAGCGCAGCAAAAGTTTTATCGGTCATTTTAAATTTCTGCGCATCGCCAATGACAACGTTAATTCCGAGCGGTTGGGCGCGCGTTATGATGATGTCGATAGTAGCGGTGAGCGTTTTGTCAGAAACAAAAAATTCATTAAACTCATTTTCTTTACTTCTCTTATTTCGTTGGGCAAAAAACATGGCCATTGCTTCGGCGGCGGCGGTTCCTTCGTCGAGCAAAGAGGCGTTGGCGATAGGGAGACCCGTAAGGTCGCTGACCATCGTCTGAAAGTTTAGCAGCGCTTCCAAACGTCCTTGTGCAATCTCCGCTTGATAGGGCGTGTATTGCGTGTACCAACCGGGATTTTGAAAAACATTACGGGACAATACAGAAGGCGTAATTGTTTGGTGATAGCCTTGTCCGATGTAGGAACGGAAGACCTTGTTTTTTGCCGCTGTCTCTTGAAGTTCATTCAGAAAGGCAAATTCGGTCATGGCTTCAGGGATGACGGTAAATTTCTTTTTACTTCGAATATTGGAAGGAATTGTTTGGTCGATGAGCTCATCCAAAGAATCTACTTTGATGGCTTTCAGCATCGCCTTTTCATCTTCGTTATTGGTACCGATATGACGGTTAACGAATTGGTCAAAACTGGTTAATTTGGTCATGATTTCTGTCTAGCATAGTTTAATAAAATGGCTGATCAGGAAGGTGAGCTCCGTTTCAGATATTTCGGTCCTCTTTGAGATGGCTCAAAGATACATAATTAATTAGGTCAATTAACAAGGAATTAGGAGATTTGATGGGAGAAAATATTCAAAATTTTGTCATCTTTTGGGCGGTTAAATTGCTTTGTCACTTAAAGGTATCTAGATGATATATAGATTTTAGGATAAGTCTATCAACTCCTCTGCGATCGCCCGATCATTACTCAGTCGAGGCGGCTTATTTTGTCCACCGAGTTTACCTCGAGTTTTCATGAATTTTCTAAAACTATCTTTTGGCAAGGCTAGAATTTTTAAAGGCTGTAAAACCTTTCCCTCAATTAAATCTTGGTAATAGATATTTTGTTGGCACATAAAATGATCGATTTTTTGGGCAAAAGCAGTTAAGTCAGTCGGCGGCTTTTCAAACTCAATGAGCCATTCATGATAGGGGAGTCCACCGTCGGGAGGCGTGATTTGTGGCGCAACTGTAAATTCGGCAAAGCGAATATTTTCACTAGCCGTCGCAGCTAAAATAGCAGCCTCCACTTCTTTCCCAATGACATGTTCTCCAAAGGCGGAGATAAAATGTTTGATTCTACCCGTTACTAAAATACGGTATGGGTTGTTAGAAACAAACTGGACCGTATCCCCAATATTATAGCCCCAAAGTCCAGCGTTGGTATTTAAAATAATGGCGTAGTTGACACCGAGTTCAATATCTGCGAGTGATACTCTAGTTGGATTTTTATTGAAAATTTCGGTAGCCGGAATAAATTCAAAGAAGATCCCAGATCGGGTATTTAATAATAACCCTTTTTCGCTTTGGTCATCTTGAAAGGCAATGAATCCTTCGGAAGCGGGATAGGTTTCTAAACTATTGATGCGTTCGCCTACTAGATTTTCGAGTACATCTCGGTAAGGTTCAAAATTTACACCTCCATAAACGAAAGTTTTATAATTGGGAAAAATATCTTTAAGATGTTTTTTACCGCTTCGGTCTAAGAGTTGTTCGTAGTACATCTGTACCCAAGGCGGAATGCCGCTGATGAGGCGCATGTCTTGTGTAAGTGTTTCCGTCACAATTTTTTCGAGTTTTTCTTCCCAGCTTTCGATGCAGTTGGTGGCATAAGAAGGAAGTTGACTCGTCCTTAACCAGGCGGGTATTTCGTGATTGACAATACCGGAAAGTCGTCCGGTTTTAATGCCGCCCGTTTCGGTTAATTCTGGACTGCCAGACAAGAAAATCATTTTACCATCGAGCCAATCACCATGACCAGAACGGGCGTAATAATTAAAGAGTGCATTCCGAGCGGTCCCAAAATGATTGGGCATACTTTCTTTGGTGAGTGGAATATATTTAGCACCCGAAGTCGTACCCGAAGTCTTAGCAAAATATCGGGGTAGGCCGGGCCAGAGTATATTGGCTTCTCCCTTTTTTACTCGATCAAAATAAGAACGGAGCCCTTCGTAATCATTGATGAGAATGTTGTTTTTATAATCATCATAAGTTTTTATTTTTGAAAAATCATGGTCTTTTCCGAAGGTGGTAGACGCTGCTCGTTTGACCAAATTTTGTCGAATTGCCTCTTGATCGTGTATTGCTGTTTTTGACCATCGTTCAATTTGACGCGCCACCAGATGAGCAAAAGGTTTGACAAGGCGGGATTTTACTTTCAAAATATATGATTGATTATTTTAATTTATTTTGTTCCTATTTTAAAATATTAACGTCATAAGCTAAATTACAACTACAAATTTAACCAACCAAAGCACAAAAACGATACATCATGCGAAGAATTCTATCTTTATTTCTATTCTTAACTACCCTGATTGTCTCCAGCCTTTCTGCCCAAGAAGAAGGTCATCGTCAACATACTGAAAAGGGAGATCATTTGCTAAATCTGGGTGTTTCTTTTTTACCCAATCCAACTGATTTTACCCTTGATTTATTTACTGGCGGTACGGGATCGGGAGATCCTTCACCTGGCATTAATTTGCATTATGAATATAGTATTACCAATAATATCAGTCTCGGAGGTTTATTCGGCTATTATCGAGTCAATGCTCAGCAAGATTTGACACTGAATGATATATCTGAATTATTGGATGATCCACAATGTGCGATTGAATGTCTGATACCAATTGGGATTGGAGATAATTGTAATTGTGATGCACCAACTATTAGAGAAAAAGTAAATGTATATACGCTGGCTGGAAAACTGGTTTATCATCGGCAATTGGTGATGATTCCGGCGTTGGATTTTTATACTTCTATCACGGCGGGGTATAGTTTTAATCGTCGCAAAACCGTTGTAGAGCAATTAGGAAGTATTGCTTTGGAGGAGCTGACGACCGACAAAGTCAATGTACCAACTTTTGTTTATTATATTTCTTTGGGTGGTCGTTATTTTATCAGTGAAAATTTTGCCATTTTCGGAGAAGGTGGATATAGTAATGTTCATCTGGTGCAGGCTGGGTTGACGTATCGATTTTAGGAAAGACGGGAATGTCCATAAAAAAAATCCCCACATCGTAAAACGGTGCGGGGATTTTTAAGATACTTCCAATGCGTTTGAAACGCGATTAAGCGAAGCCAACAACTTTTTCTAGTATCGGTAGTATTCTGGTTTGAATGGTCCTTCTTGTTTTACGCCGATATAATCCGCCTGTTCTTTAGACAATTCTTCTAACTCTACGCCGATCTTAGATAAGTGCAGTCGTGCTACTTTTTCATCCAAGTGTTTAGGAAGCATGTATACTTTGTTTTCGTACTTATCGCTATTTTCCCAAAGCTCTAGTTGAGCTAAAGACTGATTGGTAAAAGAATTAGACATGACGAAAGACGGGTGACCAGTAGCACAACCAAGATTTACCAAACGTCCTTCTGCTAGGATGATGATATCTTTTCCGTTGATGGTATACTTGTCAACCTGAGGCTTGATTTCTACTTTGCTATCACCATGGGTTTTGTTTAACCAAGCCATGTCGATTTCGTTATCGAAGTGACCGATATTACAAACGATGGTTTTATCATTCATCATTCCGAAATATTTTCCGTTGATGATGTCTTTGTTACCAGTTGCAGTTACAACGATGCTTGCTTCTTTCAAGGCATTTTCCATCTTCTTTACTGCGAATCCGTCCATAGCTGCTTGCAGCGCACAAATTGGATCAATCTCCGTAACAATTACTCGTGCTCCTGCTCCAGCTAGAGAAGCGGCAGAACCTTTACCTACATCACCATAACCAGCGACAACCGCTACTTTACCAGCAATCATTACATCGGTAGCACGACGAATCGCATCTACACAAGATTCTTTACAACCGTATTTATTATCAAATTTAGATTTGGTAACGGAATCATTTACATTGATGGCAGGAAGTACCAACGTTCCGTTTCTTTCTCTTTCGTAAAGACGGTGAACACCTGTGGTTGTTTCTTCGCTCAATCCTTTGATACCTGCTACTAGTTCAGGATATTCATCAAAAACCATGTTGGTTAAATCACCACCATCGTCCAAGATCATATTTAATGGTTTGTCTCCATCAAACGCTTTTAGCGTCTGCTCGATACACCAATTGAATTCTTCTTCTGTCATTCCTTTCCAAGCATAAACAGGAATTCCTGCTGCTGCAATTGCTGCTGCTGCATGATCTTGCGTAGAGAATACATTACAAGAAGACCAAGTAACCTCTGCACCCATTGCCACTAATGTCTCGATAAGTACCGCAGTTTGGATGGTCATGTGTAGACAACCCGCAATTCTAGCACCTTTTAGAGGCTTAGATTCACCGTACTGTTCACGTAATGCCATGAGACCAGGCATTTCTGCTTCGGCAAGGTCCATTTCTTTACGGCCCCATTCTGCTAGAGAGATGTCCTTTACTTTGTAACGGACGTTAGATTCTACATTTTGCATATCTAAAAAATTTATATGATTTAATGAATTTTCTTTAAAAAGACAGGCAAAGATACGCAATTCTAGAGAATATGTTGGGGGCGAGCATCAGGTTATTGTAATAATAAAATATATGTAGATGAAGTGTAAAAGGAAGATTTTTAGTATAGAAAAGCGGTCTGTATCAGATATTCGATACAGACCGCTTTTGAGATCTAGTAATAAATTAGAGCATTACTTATTTACCATCTTCTACGACAAAGCGTTTTCCAATCCGACGATTGTTTTCTGCTTTGATGGTCATAAAATAAAGTCCATTTCTGGCGTTGGTAAGTTCAAGTCGTTCGTAGCTGTGCAATGCCTCAGTTTGGTATTCTGCCATCATTTGTCCATAAGCATCATAGACACGAATGGTTCCTGCCAACCCTTCTAGTTTGGGCAAATGTACTTGAATATAGTCTTGAGCAGGATTGGGGAAAAGGTTGATTGCTGGATCAGATGCTGCTGAAATTTCATTGTTTAGTCCCTGCTGCTGATTAGCTTCACTAGTCATCATTACTTGTTGACATGATACGCCGTTGACGATAACCGTGTAGTTACCATCCGGCAGATTATCTACAATTACTTGCCTTCTCTGAACGGTACTATTACTGGTTAACGCAACTCCTGCTTCATTGAATATTTGGATATTTCCCTGTTGTCCATTATCCATCAGTACGTTAATACTTCCATCGTTGAAGGTAATCACTGATTCGGAACAATCGATTACTCCTTGAGTAGACGGACTACCTAAAATGATTTCCTCACAAGGCTGACTGTTTATTTTAACAAGATATTTTCCATCTGGTAAGGATATCGTTAACTCGTTGGTGGCGTAGTCGTTGTTAGCGACGACGACCCATCCGTTTAAGAGGTCATGAATTTTGATGCCGGCCATCTCTTCATCATCCATGGTGATGGTAATTTCTCCATCACCATAATCAATGGTTGCTCCGTGGCACTGAAAGCTATTTTCTGGTGTGATACTGGCCGCACCATCCAAAATAATTTCTTCACAAGAATTACTATTGATTTTAACCAAATACTCACCTGCCGGTAAATCAACTACTAAGCTGCTTGTTTCGTAATTGTTAGAAGCGACGACGACCCATCCGTTTAATAAATCGTGAATTTTAATGCCCGCGTTTTCTCCATCGTTCATGATGATAGCAATTTCTCCGTTTCCAAAACTAATAGTAGCATCTTGACAAGAGAAGCTATTTCCTGGCGGTGTAATAACTTCCTCCTCAAGAAGAATCTCTTCACATTCATTTCCATTAATCTTAACGAGGTATTCACCTGCTGGTAGATCTACCACTAAACTGCTTGATTGATAATCGTTGGTAGCAACGACCACCCAACCGTTTAAGAGGTCATGAATTTTGATACCGGCATTTTCCCCATCATTCATCGTGACAGAAATTGCTCCGCTGCCATAAGTAATGGTGGCATCTTCACAGGAAGCGGAAGCACCATTGTTCGGTGGAGAAATGATTGGATCTTCGATCGTAATTTCTTGACAATCAAAATTATTAACACTTATGAGATAAACACCTGCTGGTAACGCTACCTCTAAATTACTGGATTCTGCGTCATTCGAAGCGGCTATCGCAAAATTATTGGAAGCATCATAGATTCTAATATCCGCATGCTGACCATTATTCATCGTGACTAGAATCTGATCATTCTCAGCATTAATCGTAGCGTCCTGACAAGTTAATTCGTCAACAGGTGTAGAGGATTCCATGTCAGCCATATCAATTTCTCCACAACCGATACTGTTAATTTTTACCAGATAATTGCCTGCGGGTAAATTAACCTCGAGGCGATTGGATTGGTAGTCATTGTTGGCAACAACGACCCAGTTGTTGTTAAGATCGTGAATTTTGATGCCGGCATTTTCTCCATTATCCATAATGACAGAAATCTGTCCGTCTCCGTAATGGATGGTAGCTCCTTGGCATTGCAAGGTATTAGGATCTGGATCATCTACCGCACCTTCCGTTATAAAGAGTTGTTGACAAATTTCACCATCAATCAGCACGTTATAATTTCCTGGTGTTAGTTCTGTTTCTATCGACGAGGTTAAGTTTTGATTATCAAAAATAATATCATCGTTGGATACATCTACCATTTGAATATGAATGAGCTCACCGTCATAACTATTCACCGTAACCAACCCTTCATTATTAGTAATGGTAGTATTGACACAGGGATCAGCATCAACGATTAACACATTTAAAATGTTTGAACAAATATCGCCATCGTCTTCTACCGTGACCGTGAAATTAAAACTTCCATTTGGTAATTCAATGCTTTCTGTCTGTGCACAGTTGCCGTCACAAACAGTGTTGACAACTGGTGGCGCACTGGGATCGTTAGTGTCAAAATAAGTTATTTTAGCTGGTGCGATATCATTAGTAATTACCGCCGTATTATGACCTTCAATGGTGTGAAATAAATTATTACAAGCTGTTGAATTACTATTATTGGTTATGAGCGGTATGACCACTGGAATTGGTGAAACACGAATCATCGTCGCGTCATTCTCTACTATTAATGCTTGGGTACTTTGCCAATCATCGTTTAGTTTTCCATTTAAATAAATAGAAGGTTGAGAAAGATCAAGTCTGGTACCGGCAGGTAAATTCAAAGATGCTAAATTTAAAGTGCTGGTAATGTTTTGAATAGCATTGATATTGTTATTGTCGTTTACGACGTTGATAAATGCGCCATTTTCTAACTCATTAATATTAATGGCACTCCAGGTCACTAAATGAGTGGGGATACCATTTTCGCTATCACCATAAGTATACGTATAGATTCCTCCATCTTCTTCGGAACCATGTTGTTCAATAAAATATTTATCGCCCAATATTTCTTTCAATCTTTTTACCGCATACCATGATTCTTTCTTTCCTGATGGATTTGGTTCAATGTCTTTCAATTCGTCCAACGTAATATCGGCGGTTTGCGCTCGATCTGTATCAATGAGACCATTGGAAAAATAGAGTGGATTCGCCCAATCATCCAGTAATCCATAAAGCATCGTTTTGTTGACGCCCCATCGATTCATCATCAACGTAGATCTAACGATATAAGCCGCTTGTGCGGTTCGACCAACAATTTTTTGACTAACTCGGTCGATGAGTCTTCCTTCGTTATAATCATATTTACGACCGTCTAAGCTGATGGCGACCAATTCGTCGTAATTTGCAATTTCATCACAACCACCCCATTCGTTTACGTGACCATCGGCACAAGGAAAGTACAATCTAGGTTCATAATCAGAATTCCAACCATACTCAGTGGCGTTCACTTTTTTGGTACCGTCTGGCATATTATTGTTCACCCATTCTGAAATATTTTTATAAGCCATAAAACCATTATTGGTTCTTTCTGGATGATTAATAAGTGTGTTGGCATCTATATCACAATAATCCGTAAAACTATAATTGTGAACACCGACTCCTTCGGTTAACGCATTGCGCAATGGGCTTAAATCGACGCGTGAATTTCCTTCATCGCCAATCATGGTACCAGCATAATCTAAAATATTACCACTATAAAAATCGGAACCAATAGATGCGTGTCCTTGAAAAGCAGCACTCGCTAACTTGATTCTAAACTCGGTGGGATGATCGTAATAATCGGCAAAAGCATCGTACATTCCTTTGATATAGGCGCGAAAACCTTCTACTCCGAGATCGTAGCCCCAAGGTTCGTTTCCTAATTCCAGTACGGTGACGATTGGTTTAGGTGAAAAATCTCCACGCGGATCTTTCGGATCATATACTTTTAAAAAAGCAGTTGCCCAGTCCTTTCCTTCGGCAGTTACTTCCTGGATCACTTGGTCCATATTTGGAGATGAATTGTTATTTGCTTCAGATGAAAGTTCTTCTACCGACCACCATTTATCCGGAAATACTTTTCCGTGAGATATTTCTATAGCAACCTGTACTTCAAAACCAGCTTCAAATAAAGGAAGAATTCTAACATAGTTTTCTGTAAAATGAGTAGAACGGTCATTTATGTTGATTAAATTTTCGAAATCAAGCGGACCGAGATCTTCGGCAACTCGAGGATTGACACCGTCGTCGTAGTCTTTATTTTGACTGTAAAAAAAACGAATAATCGGACTAGTGGCCATCACGTCCGATAATAAGATGGAATCTTGATTAAAGGAGTAACCGGAAACATTCCCAAAAAAGCGTTCAATATCAAATCCGGCATTTATACCGATGGTTTGATTGAGCGTGTGAGAAGTTCTCGCAAGATTTGATGCGTCGGTAATTGGTTGACAATCCTGACCTAAGATGGGGGAAACACAAGGGCTAACTATTAGGCATAGGATGAGCCAGATGAAAGAGTGTTTCATGACTAAAATTTTTAAGAAATTAAAAATGGTTGTGCTAAGGTGGGGGAAAGGTTAGGTTGGTTCAATAAAGCTGTTGAATAGATTCAACAATCAAAAATAACAAGGGGACTGTTATTGGTAGAACTTGATGTGTGTCATTCCGTTATTTCTAGTCTTGCAATAAGTAGACCAAATTTTTTAGAATGTTGAATTGTTAAAAATGTTGAGTTGTTGAATTGTTTGCTATGCGTTTATATTCAACAAGTTAGTAAATCAAAAAAAAAAGTTGAATCGATGAGCACACATGGAGGCTCAACGATTCAACGATGCGTCTACTCTAAAAAGTGTTTTTCGCGCAAAGAACGCAGAGACGCAGAGACCTTCTAACGTGTATATCTTTTATCGCAAAGCAAATACACATAATAGCTTTATTTAATGATTATTGAAAAATCTGTTTTCTTAGTTTTTAGAGTAAGCTCAACGATTCAACAGTTCAACGATTCAACAAAAAACTAAACTTGCTCTTCCAAAGACTGATATTGATTGGTCAACTTTCGTTGAATATCATTCGGAACGGGCATAAATTCGACGAAGGATCGTGTAAATTTAGCTCGTCCCTGCGTCATTGCGCGAAGCGAAGAGGAGTATTGATAAAGCTCAGAAAGTGGAACCTTGGCAGTGATTTTCTGATAATGTCCATCAGCACCCATCCCTTGGATAATGGCTCTTCGAGTCTGAAGATCACTCATAATATCACCCGTTACTTCATCGGAGCAAAGAATTTCCAGTAAATAAATAGGTTCCATCAATTGAGGTTTGGCTTGCTGGAAATTATCTTTAAAAACTTGAGCAGCTGCAATCATAAACGCCATGTCATTAGAATCCACTGGATGCATTTTTCCATCATAAATACAAACGCGAATATCTCGACAGTAAGAACCCGTCAGTGGTCCTTCTTCCATTTTTTGCATGACTCCTTTTTTGATGGCATTTGAATATTTAGCGTCAATGGATCCCCCTACGATGCACCAGACAAAAGATAATTTTCCGCCCCAAGGCAGATCATCTAATTCCTCTTTTCGAACGGATAGACCAGCAGGGGCGGGCATGCCCTCATAGTAAGGTTCGATACGCATATGTACCTCTCCAAATTGACCAGAGCCACCACTTTGTTTTTTGTGTCGATACGAACCATTGGCCATCTGAGTAATGGTTTCACGGTATTCAATTTTGGGTTGAATATAGGTCATTAAAATATTGTTCACTTTTTCAATTCGATATTTAATCAAATCTAGATGTAGCTCACCTTGTCCATGGAGAATAGTTTGTTTTAATGCTTTTGATTGTTCGATCTTTAAAGTGGGATCTTCTTCTTGAATTTGATATAGGGCTTTCATCATTTTTTCCATTTCGTTTTTCCCAGGTGGTTCAACGGCTCGTCTAATTCGAGAGGAAGGAAAATGGATTTTTTCGATTTCTAAATTTGCTCCTTTAGGACTGAGCGTATCGTTGGTTTTGGTTTCTTTTAATTTGACCGTCACGCCAATGTCTCCGGCTACCAGCTCATTGATAGGGGTTCGATCTTTTCCGTTGGCTTCATAGATTTGACTGATGCGCTCGGCAGTTCGCGTTCGATTATTATTGAGTTCTGTACCAGAACTTATTTTTCCACTATAAACCTTAAAATAAGAAAGCATTCCTACCCGTGGTTCGGATAAAGTTTTATAAATAAAAATAGTATTCGTTCCTTCGGCATTTGTTTCTAGAATACCACCATTTTGGAGTGTTGCTTCTGGGCGGTCGGCGGGAGAAGGACAAATATCGTTGATAAACCCCATGATACGACCACTACCCATATTGCGGTGAGCGGAGGCGATAAAGACCGGAAAAATTTCTTGATTGGCTAAGGCAATTCGTAGACCGTCGGCCAGCTCTGACTCGCTGAGTGTGCCTTCCTCGAAAAATTTTTCCATTAAGGTTTCGTCGTTTTCGGCTGCGGCTTCGACTAGTTGGTTGTGAATGGCTTGGGCGCGTGATTTATGCTCATCTGGAATTTCTTCTTTTTTGGGTTTGCCACCTTCATCTTCAAAAACATAGGTAATCATGCGGAGACAATCTACAATGCGATTAAATCCAACACCTTGCGTAATTGGGAATTGAAAAGGGATGACTTTATTGCCAAATCGGGCTTTTGCTTGTTCGAGGGTATTATCAAAATTTGCTTTATCATTATCTAAATGATTAACGACAAAAAGTGCTGGTGTTTTAAAACGATCGACATATTCCCAAAGAATCTCCGTCCCTACTTCAACACCGCTGCAAGCGTTGAGTATCATGACGGCAGTATCAGCTACCTTCATAGAAGAGATTACTTCTCCCACAAAATCGTCCGATCCTGGGGTGTCAATAAGATTGATTTTGGAGTTTTTCCACTTAGCATGGAGTAGGGTGCTAAAGAGCGAATTGCCGCGTTCTTGTTCGATATTCGTGTAATCGGAGGCCGTGGTGCCATCGGTAATGTTGCCCCGGCGATTAATGGCTTTTGCTTCGAAAAGCATGGCTTCTGCTAGGGTGGTTTTTCCAGATCCAGAATGTCCCAAGAGGACAACATTCCGGATGTTTTTTGTCGTATAACCCATAATTTAAAAGGTTTTAAGGTTAAGGAATAAGTGGTAAGACGATTGAATGGTAGAATTAAGTTTTAAGATAGGTGATTTATTTGAAATTTTATAGCGAATGTTTAATATTATTTGAAATTTATCTAATGTTATAGATTTATTTAATGTTGATGGTGAAATAAGCAGACAAAATCCTTTTATTATTTTTTCTATTTTTGTTAAAAAACTAAATCATGAGACGCTTAACGTTTATTACAATTACGCTAATTGGATTTTTCCTGACTTCTTGTAGCATGGATTATGAGACAACGCTCCATAAGGATGGCTCAGGGGAAGAAAATTTTGAAATGGATATGAGTGGGATTGGTCAGTTGGCTGCTATGTTTGAAGGGACCTCCAAAGATGGAGAAAATATGGAGGAACATATTGACCAAGAAGCCTTAGAAGAAATGCTAGAAGCTGATCCTAAAGAGGGTAATTTTGATCTTTCTAAAATCTTTTCTGACCCAAGCAGCTTACCGCAGCAAGATACTTCATTTACCATTTACGAAGTGATGAGTGATTCTTTAAAAGGAACCCCAAACGCTTATCTGATGAAGCTGGTTACCATCGGTATGGAAAGTGATAGCATTAATGACGAAATGAAAATCTCCTTTAATTTAAAATTTAAAGATCAAGAGGAACGTCGTAGAATTCGAGAAGAAATGCCCAACTACCTCAGTGATGATAAAGATAAAAACGGTAGTACTCCCAGTTTAGATATGTCCAAAAACATGTTGGGAGAAATGGAACAACTCGACCTTGAAAAAGGTATCCTCATCATTCCACCTATGAATCTTAAATCAGATGATGAGACGGTCGAGGCTATTCCTGAAGAGGAAGACGATGAAGCAACCAAAGCCATGATGGCGATGATGTTTGGTAGCTCGGGGATTCACCAGACGTATCATCTGCCCGGTAAAATTGAGTTTACCAGCGATCCCAAAGCTAAAATTAATGGCAATTCGGTTATATTTTTTACGCCCTTAATCGACCTGATGGAAACAGAAACCATTCCGCAGCGTGTGATTAAGTTTCATCCTAATTAGCAATAATTCGGTAATTTCTGATTTTGAGAGCAAATGCTTGAAAAAATGCTGGTTGGCCTGTTTGCTGGTTAGCTAGTTGGCTTCCTTTCTTCGTAAAATGCGTTAGCAGGAAGCCAACTAGCCAATAGCAAACAGGCAAAATCCTCAACAACTCAGATAGCAATCATAAATATAATCTAATTAGAAAATTATGTTAGAACTAAACTCCCATCCAGATGTCGCCGCTAGGCTAAAAACGTACCCTGCTGCTTATCAAAAAAAGTTAGCCTATTTGCGAAAATTAATCCTGGCCACCGCCAAAGAAATTCCAGCCATCAAAGCATTAGAGGAAACGCTAAAGTGGAATGAACCTGCCTACTTAGTCAAAAAAGGAAGTACCATTCGGATTGATTGGAAACCCAAAAAACCGGATCAATACGCCATCTATTTTAAATGCACGAGCAAATTAGTGTTGACGTTTAGAGTCGTCTTTGGCGATAAATTTAACTACGAAAAAAATCGAGCGATTATTTTTAAGTTGGAGGATGTCGTTCCAGAGAAAGAACTCAAACAATGTATTGCGGCTGCTTTGCAGTATCATTCAGTAAAAGAATTGCCGGAGTTGGGGCTTAAAATGGTATAAAATAAAATTTTATTACGATGTTAAGGAATATAGTTTGTAATTGTGAAGTTGTTCAAAAAATCATAAAGATTTAGCACAGTAATTTGTTGATCTGTAATGCTTTTAGATTTGTTCTTAGCTGGAATCAGCTAACTATCGTATTCACTCCCTTATTTCTTAAGCCTCATTCACTACTGAAAAACGGACACTCCCTCATTATAGGTTGGTAGAAGCACACTTGTTTAGTAGCTTTGAAACTTACAAAGAATATTTTCAGTCAAAAAAATATATGAATTGATGCTTTACGCATAAAGTCTGAAATTAAATTTCAAGGTTTGGAGCAGCCTTCATTAATTAACATTTTCTCTAATGTTGATTAGAAATCAAGCAATTCATTTTTAAACAACTTCTCTATAATCTTTTTTATTTTATAAAAAATAAAGTTATGAACTATTTACGCATTTTAGGAACTGTCCTAATTTTTATTTTATTTCTACTCCCATATTTTGTTAATGCTCAATCTAGGGGAGAAATTACCTCCCAACCGATAGGGGCAATACCTGTGGAAAAATACGAACCATGTAGTACCCCCGATTCACCCGATGATGTTTTTGAGTCCAGACCTTGGTACGGAAATAATGCGATTCTTCCTCAATATACAGCAATGGCGAAAGCATTTATAAATAGTCAATTGATGGGTGATAGTTTAACGGCAATAACAAGAGATGATCTTGATGAATGTTACATAGATGTAGAGGCAGTTATATCAGTCCCAATTCAATTTTGGATTTATCTCGAAGAAGATAATCCAGTTTTTCCAACTGAATTGGACTTTAGAATAGTAATGGATAGGCTAAATGACACATACTATGGTAGTGGAATGGACATAAGATTCTACATGCAGTGTCCTCAATATGTATTTGATGATGATGCGTTAGTTCAAACTGATTGGAACACTTTCTGGAATCAATTTCTATGGAATAACACAGCTCTTTCTGCTATTAATGTTCATGTTATTCAAAATCTTGAAGGTTCGGCAGGGACATATTATATGCTAGGAGATTACATAGTTGTAGAGCGGTCAATTTATGATATTGAGAATTCAACTTTAGGGCACGAGATAGGACACTATTTTGGATTAGATCATACTCATCAAAATTTTAACAAAGGAAAGTGTCGTCAAGAAGCTGTTGATAGAAATCGTAATTATGGTGTTGGATGTATTGTTAAATATGGAAAAATCTGTGAAAAAAGTGGAGATGGTTTTTGTGATACACCAGCTGATCCTAAGTTGAGTTCAAACGTCACTAATGAATGTAATTATACAGGAAGCGCAAGAGATCTCTGGGGTGATAGATATATAGCACCTGATGAAAATAATTTAATGTCTTATTCTCGGCGAAAATGTAGAAACGCTCTTACAGAACAACAGATAGCGGCAATGTGGTCGCAGGTTTTTGATCTTAATGGTCGTGCTTGGTTACAGTTTCTTGACAATAGTCAACTCGACCCTGATAGATATGAACCTGATAATAGTGGTATACCTGGAGTACCTAGTCTAATTGCTATTGGTGAAAAGCAATGTCATTCTTTTCATGCTATTAGTGACTGTCAAGACGAAGTAGATTGGTTAAGAATAGATAATTCAGGTGGATTTTTAGGATCACTCATCATTGAAGTAGATCAAGTAACGGAAACGGGAGATGATGACTATGAATACCCCGTAGCGGGAATTACTATTTGGAATACAGATGAAGAACAAAATAGGACTACTATAAAACCATTTAATCGAACACAGGTTGGAACGAAGGATGTTTATGAAATAAATTGTACGTCAAATCTGAATGATTTTTTAATAGAAGTAATCAGGAAGGACGATGTCGAAGAGGGAATTTATACAATTTCTTTACAAAATATTAATGAATATGAAGTATTACCAGAATTAATTGCAGACAATCAGATATGTATTGGAGGTATGTTGAGTCTTAATAATTTACCCGATGGAGCATCTGTTAGTTGGAGTTCTAGCCCAAACCTTTTTCTAAGTACAACTAATGGAATGGCAACTTCAATTATAGGAGCCGGTGAGCTTACTGAAGAAGCAGATAAATACCTTGTGTATGCAGAAATAAATATAGATGGTTGTCTTTTACGACTTGAACACCGTTTCTTAGATGAATTAGCCACTAATAATTTCCCTCCTTTTTTAAATATAAGTATGGAAGTAGAAGGAGCAGAATGTGAACCGGTATTCACTTTTTCTGTACCCCCAATTCTAGATGCCACAAGTTATGAATGGAGTTGTTCTTCAGGAAATATTAACTTTGATGGATGTTACGACAGTAACGCAAATTTTGCTTGGGGTAGTGCTGTTTTAAATGAAAATGAACAAATCAATATTTCGATTAGTTTAGAGGTTTCTAATGACTGTGGTACAACGGTTGAGACGTCAAGAACTTTTATTCATAGGGTTGGGGACAATTGTGATATGCGTAGTCCCAATTTTAAGGTAGATATTACGCCCAATCCTGTTACCTTTGGAGAGACAATGAATATTATTATTACGGACGAATCTGGAACTCCTACGATGGATTATAACGTAATTATTTCCAGTCTTTATAATGAAATAGAATATAATAATAACGTTAATCAATTTGAAAATCAAATAAATATTAATTCCTTATCAACGGGAATTCATTACTTACATGTAATTTCTGGTGAAAAAATGGCATCTAAAATGTTTGTAATACAAAATTAAATTAAGAAAAATGAAATATGCATATTTAATAATATTTCTTATACTGCTATCAGTAGGTTGCAAATCATCGTGTGATTATGCTGAAGCAGAAATTTTCTTTGATTACGTGCTAAGTTTTAGACTGGTAGATAAGAACGACGAATCGGTCATCGGCGCTTATAGGGCTAAGTATTCTTCTGATGACGTTAGAATTAAGACAAAAGAGGGAGTGGTTTTACCTGAAACTAATATAACTGATGGGGGAACGATAAGTTTAGTTCCAATGATTTCAGAGGATTGGTCACAATTATCAGGTCGTGATATAGAACGGGATTTCTATTTGTTTCTACCAGATACGAGCTATGACAGTGGGTTTGATGTGGATACGATCCGGTTAACATTTCGAGCGGAAACTTGTGAGGTAGGGGCTGGTTGTTGTGGTGGATTTGAATATGAAAATTTCAACATCTCTTACAATCATAAAGAACCACATCATCGAGATGATACAAATGATTATTATAAATTCTACTTGTTTCGTAAATAAGTTTAATACTAAAAATATGGTGAGATCGAAAATGTTCGGTCTCCCTTTTTTCTTTCTCAAATCGCCAACCGCCCCGTCTCCTTAACGCCCGTCTCTTTCAGCACCGCCGTCGTCTCTCGAATTGTCTCTGCAATCGGGGTGTACTTAAAGTCCAATATGTTTTCTGATTTTTGTGCATCGTACATCACCGTGCCCGAGGCAGAACGTACCGTCTCTCGTGTAATCAGTTGAGACTTTCCCGTCAGCTTCGATCTCAGCCACATGGCACGCCACGCCAATCCACCCAACAGTGGGGTTACTTTAATCGTAGGTATTGGTTTGTTGAGTCCAGCCGCCATCTGATCAAATAACGCTCGGAATTTTAAATTCTTTCCATTAGCAATAAACCTTTCTCCTTCAACATCACTCTCCATCAACTGCAAAGCCATCCGCGCTACGTCTCGTACATCCACAAAGCCATTGCCACCCAATGGATAAAATTTGAGACCATCATAAACTTGTTTAAACAATCCAGTGCTAGACTGACGCCAACGCCCGGCACCCAACACTACCGATGGATTGACAATCGCAATCGGTAATCCTTCTGCATGTCCTCGCCAAACTTCTTGCTCCGATAGGTATTTGCTAACGCTATAATTTGTATTGTCTTTATCTCTTTCCCATTTCGTTTTTTCAGAAACTGCTTCTCCATTTTTGGATTTTCCCAATGCTGCAATAGAACTAATATGGACCAGTTTTTTAATCTCGTGGTGAAGGGCTACATTGACAACATTGGCTGTTCCGTCAACATTAATTGCCATCATCTCTTTTAGATGTTTAGGATCGTAAGATACGATCGCTGCACAATGGAAAACCTGATCAATCCCTGCCATCGCTTCTTCCAAGATTGGAATATCAAGCACATCTCCTGTGATCCATTCTATCCGCTCTGCCTCTGGACCAATCAAATCCATTTTACTATTCACTCTTTTTAACGCTCGTACTCGATAGCCTTTTTTCAATAAAAGTCTCGCTAAGTAAGAACCTACCAAACCTGTTGCACCCGTAATAAAAATCTGTTTATTTGAATTCGTCATTTTTTCTGTTGAAATGTTGAATCGTTGAATCGCTGAGAAAATAACTCAAAACCCAAAACTCACTAACTCAAAATTTTATAACATAATTTATTTTAGTCCACTAGTCCACTAGTCCACTAGTCCACTAATCACTGATAAACTGCGCCTCCCACCGTATCTCGCTTCGCTCCTGTTACCGATGCAAAACAATTAGGTAAATTTTCCAATCGTAGTACACCTAATAAAACCATTAGAATGGCTTCTTTAAAATCAATCATATTTTTTTCGGGCAATACGATTTCTATGTTCAATTCGGCGGCTGCTTTTTCTTTTAATAATTTTATCAAAAAAAGATTGAAAGCACCACCACCTGTAACGAGCATTCGGTAGGTCTCCTTATTAAATACTTCTTTTTGTAAAATAGTTTTGATAGAACGGATAGTTTCATCAACTAATTGGTGAACGGCCGTACACATCCGATCTTCCACACTACCCGGATATTCATAATACAAAGGTAATACATGTTGTCGAATCCATTGATTGTCGAGCGATTTAGGATATGCTTTTTGGTAATAATTATTTTGAGAAAGGGCTTGCGCCAAATCAGGTAGCAGTTTTCCTGCCGCTGCGAGTCTTCCATCTTCATCGTAATCGGTGCCACTGAGTTGGGCGAGTGCATTAAAAATTTGGTTGGCTGGTGCCGTATCAAAAGCGATATATTTACTGTTTATATTAGCGGTAACATTGGCAATGCCTCCAAGATTTAGATAAAAATCATATCCTGGAAACAAATATCGATCCGCTGCTGGAGCAAGCGGAGTCCCTTCTCCATTAAGCGCAATATCTTGCGTACGAAAATTAGAAACTACCGGAAATCCAGTCGCCGCAGCCAACGATCCACCGTCGCCGATCTGGGTGGTAAATCGTTTGTCAGGATAGTGAAAAATAGTATGACCATGCGAGGCAATAAAATCAGGTTGGATTTTATGACGTTTAATAAAGTCGTTGACTAATTCCCCCATATAATAACTAAAATAAACATGGGTTTGTGCAAAACTCATGGCCGATTGTGCAGGCAGGTTGGCCAAACGTCTTGTCCATAAATCTGAAAAGGGTAGCGTTTCGCCGGTCAGCAATTTCCAAGAAACAGATACTGGATCATTCGTAATTTTCAACGAACAATGCACCACATCCAACCCATCCAAAGAAGAACCTGACATAAGCCCAAGAGCTTGATAAGTTTTAGTAGTAGACATTGTTACTATTTATTTTTTATTAACCAATTATAAATTATCTTCCACTAATCCACTAATCCACTAATCCACTAATCCACTAATCCACTAATCCACTAATCCACTAATCCACTAATCCACTAATCCACTAATCCACTAATCCACTAATCCACTAATCCACTAATCCACCTATACCGCTC
>CALFWZ010000027.1 GCA_937928405.1 uncultured Saprospiraceae bacterium | reverse complement strand
TTTTGTCTTTGTTATTAACCTATCGCTCCTCTGGAGCTTTCTTTTGAAGCAATTTATAGTAACAGATTAAAAAACAAAGGCCAAAGGTGTATACAACTTTATGTCACTTTTTGGCTAGAACTCTAAGTCAGCCGACACTTTGCCCGTTTGCCCTCTTTTTACGTAAAAAGAGGGCAAACTAACTATAGGCCAACTGACTAACCAGGAAAATACGCTTTGCTTAGGTGTAAACCATCAGATTAAATGATGATAGTGAAATTCGGGATGATACCTGTTTACATTTTTACTACTTTGATATTTTCGAATTGGTCATCTAACCAAACCTGAACGAAATAAATTCCGTTGGGTTGAGTGGTTAAATCAAGATCAATATCTTGACCGCTACTTTGGTCGGTGATAGTTTGAATCAATTGTCCTTTGATATCATAGATTGATAATTGTAGCGTATGGCCTGCGGTGGTTTTTAGTTGGAAAATCCCATTAGAAAAATTTGGTTGGATAGTGGCGGATGATGTTTTTGATAGTTGAATATGTAATAAATTTAACAATTATATTTTTATTTAAATACGCATTCTTATTATTATTAAAATAAAATGCTTTTTTGTTTAATACTTAACATTTTAGTATTCACCCAAGGCTTTCCCTGAACCAAGAATATTGCTAAACCATCTAAATTTGAATAGTTATTTTAGGGCAATTTTAGTATTTTGCACTTATGAAACTAGCAAATAAAATCAATCGAGCCACTGATTTTTTAAGCGCCCAACTAGGTCATCGAAAGCCGACGGTAGGATTAATTCTTGGTTCAGGATTAGGTGTTTTAGCGGATGTTATTGAAGATCCCCTAGTCATTCCTTATGGAGAAATACCAGACTTTCCTCAGACACACGTGAAGGGACATGCCGGAGAATTGGTAGTCGGAACGCTGAAAGGGAAAACAGTCATTGTTTTAAAAGGAAGATTTCATTACTACGAAGGACATCGCCTCGACACCATCGGTATTCCAATTAGAGTATTTAAAAAACTTGGTGTTCATCAATTGGTCATTACCACAGCAACTGGTGGTGTTAATCCAGACAATGTAAAAATGGGTGATTTGATGTTGATCACCGATCATATCAATTGGGTTTCCGGGAATCCATTGATTGGTCCAAATTTAGAAGAGTTTGGTCCCCGATTTCCAGACACCTCTAATGCCTATACGCCACGACTGCAAACACTCGCCAGAAAAATTGCTAAGAATTTGGACATCAACCTTAAAGAGGGAACCTATCTATTCACCACCGGACCAAGTTACGAGACTCCCGCCGAAGTGCGAATGATGCAAATCCTTGGAGCAGACGTTGCAGGGATGTCTACCGTACCGGAAACCTTGACTGCTGCTCATGCTGAAATGGAAGTAGTAGCTATTACGTTTGTAGCCAATATGGGCGCTGGGTTAAGTAAGGAAAAACTTACCCACGATGATGTCATGGCAACAATGGCCTTAGTCAAGGATGATTTTATCGCCTTGGTCGAACAGATTGTTCAAGAGATTTAAGATAGTAGAACAAGCACGGTTTAAAATCAATAGGCTATGCCAACCATCAGAGTCGAGACCTTAATTGATGCCAAAAGAAGCATCGTTTTTGATTTATCTAGGTCCATAGATTTACATAAATTATCTACTCAACAAACCAACGAAGAAGCCATCGCTGGCGTTACTTCAGGTCTTATCAAAAAAAATGAATGGGTCACCTGGCGGGCCAAACATTTTGGAATTACACAAGAATTAACTGCTCGAATAACAGTGTTTATAAAACCGGATTATTTTGTGGATGAGATGGAAAAAGGCATTTTCAAAAAATTTAGACACGAACATATTTTTAAATCAATCAGCGCACAAACGGTCATGATAGACGTTTTTGATTATGAATCTCCACTAGGAATCTTAGGAAATTTCGCAGACAAATTATTTCTAGAACGATACCTGGAATCATTTTTAAAAGAAAGAAATAAAGTTATAAAAGAATTTGCCGAATCGAACCGATGGCAAGAAATATTAAAATAGGTATTTCCTGATTATGCATACCACTCAACAGCAGATTGCACTTGAAAGTGCAAAATAGTTCCGAAAATTACTGGATTAATTGCACGCTTCCAATATCCTTTCTCAGTTGACACTCAATAATTATTTTCTCACACACAATCCTAAACTACTGATTATCAAACACTTAAAAAGAAATAATTTTTTTCTTCATTTTTTTTGTTAACCAATGCATCGTTTTCAAGGATTTCCGCATATAGTAAGGTGTAGATCGATTTACAGAAATAGTTTAATTATAGAAAATAAATCCGAGATCACGATAAGTCATCTCACAAAAAAATAAAAAATGAAAAATTCAAAGATTCTAATTTTCCTAGCAATGGTTATCCTTTCCATTGTTTCGTGTACTAAAGAAAACATCGAAGGACCAGAAGTTACTGATCCTATCATAGAGGTTGAAATTACTGAGACTTCCAACAATCCACTAATGGCACAAGTATCAAGTGATTCAGATGATGAACTTGACTTAGGTTGTTTTGTTATTGAAATGCCATTTGATTTAACGGTAGATGGCACTATATCTACAATCACAACCATAGAGGATTTCGAAACCGCTCTGGAAGCAACTACCGAGGCATCAAATATTGATTTCGTATATCCAATTACTATTACCTATGAAGATGGTGAAACTGCAGATATTGCTGATGGGATGGAACTAGGTGAAGCCTTTTCAGAATGTGTTCCAAATGGTGGTTGGAATCAAGTAGAAGGAGGTTTTCCAGCTTATCTCATTAACGAAGAAAATAGTTGTTATAATTTATCATATCCACTAACGCTGACCGACTTAGAAGGAGCTCAGACGGTTATTGATGACGAAGTGGCTTTTGTTGATGCCTTGGCAAATAATGACCTATTGTTCTTTACTTTTCCTTTAACATTAATTGACGAAGATGGAGAGGAAGTAACAGCAGAAAACGACGAAGCGTTGTTTGAACTATTCTTTTTATGTGAAGGAACACACCCACCGTGTGATAGTGTAAACTTTGGATTCGGTACTATTGCATGCTACGATGTGGTATTCCCGATAAATGTTTTAGTCATAGATGTAGATGGCAATACTTCTACAGTAACCCTGGAATCTGAAGACGATTTTAACAGCGCATTGCTTAACGGAATTGTAGTAGGATTTGACTTCCCAATTACGGTTACTAATGTTGAAGATGGCACCGTATTAGTCATTAATAACGAAGAAGAATTCGAAGCAGCAATTGAGGCATGCTTCGGTGGAAATGGTAACGGTAATGGCAACGGAAATGGCAACGGAAATGGCAATGGTGAACCAAGTTTTCTCACCCTTGGCCTATTAGTAAACGACACATCCATCGAGGGTACTTGTTATGAAATTCAATTTCCTGTAGATTTTAGCAACGAAGATGGTAGTGTTATTATTACAACAAATAGTGCTCAACTAGCCTTAGAAGCGCTATTTAATCAGTTGAATTTAGCACCTGTTTACCCGATTAGTGTTGTAATGGCAGATGACGGTAGTACCGTAACTGTAGAAAACGATGAAGAACTAATGGCGCTTCTTACTGAATGTGAATAATATCATTCTCCCTTATCTAGAGTATCCACCTCGAAAGTTATCGGGGCGGATGCTTTAGATTTTTTAAAGAGGCTTTCGGAAAACAGAGAAAAATAAGTAGAAACATCCCTTATATTTTGGTAGAAAAACAAACTATAATCCTTTGTCGTCGTGGTAAGCGAGATGGACAGCGAAAGCTCTATCAAGCTTGTGCACCTTATGTGTATAGTACGATCAAACGGTATATTTGGGATACAGAAGATATTAGAGATACGATGCAGGAAGTTTTTGCAAATGTTTTTAAAAACATAAAAAACTTTGATGAAACAAAAGGGAGTTTTAATAATTGGATTCGAAAAATTGCGGTTAATCAGGCCTTAATGTTAATTAGAAAAAATAAACAAATTTCACACTTGATTCCTTTGGATGAAACTCATAATAACACCGTAGGTAGCTCTGATAAATATGAGAATCTTTCTAGAGAAGACGTAGATAAAATTTTAGAAAAAGTACCCGATGGTTATCGCATCGTTTTTACCATGTATGTAATTGATGGGTATGATCATAAAGAAATTGCTGAACTATTGAATATTAAAGTAGAAACTTCCCGCTCTCAATTAGCCAGAGCGAAGAAATGGATTCATTTTCATTTATTTGATAACGAGAAAAGCAAAGCGTATGGACTCCTTTAATAAAAAAATATCCGAGTTATACAACCAAGAGCAGTCACTTGAGCATTTACCCGATGATTTTGGGTGGGATGAGATGAGCGATGGTATCTACGAAAAAATGGAGGAGCCTAAAAAGAAAAGAAAATTCTTTTGGATGTGGTTTACCTTCGGTAGCAGTGCTGTTTTAGTAGCCATACTTTTCTTGTATTTTAATAATGATTCAAAAAAGAACCAAGTTTCATCGACCAATACTTTAACAGAAATTGCCGAAACGAAAAAAGAAATAAACCCTAATCTTTTAAAGGAACATACTATTGAGAACCAAGAACCAATTTCCACAAAACTAGAGACGCAAGATACTGCGCCTGATCGCCAAGTTAGTTCCGAAAAACCTGTAGGGTTTTCGAATACTACTCCAACTAATTCAGCAACAAAAAAGACGACAAATAAAGCCTTTGAATTTTCAGAAAAAAATCAAAAATTCAACGCTCCTAACTCAACTCCAAAAGCAAAGAAATTTGAATTAAAAAAACCATCAGAATTAATCACCAAACCTGGCTCTACATTACCAATTACTAGCCCTATGGCTAAAGCCCCTATTCCTAGTTCGAAAGCGCTCTTTTTCTTACCAATACTAAAAATAGAATTAACACCAGAATATCCAGCCATCCCTCAAACCACTATCATTCGTAGTCAAGCTGAGCAAGCTAAAAGTGAAAGGAAGGACGCCCCGTCTAACATTCCAAAAGATAAAATTAAATTGGCAAAGAACTTCCAGCCACATATCTATGGTGGCACCTTATTGACAAGTGGCATTTATTCTGGGCACCAAAAACGCAACCAACATAGTCGTTGGTTACCAGGCTACTACACAGGTATAGAATTTGCGGTCCTCGAATATAAAAAATGGACATTAAATCTAAGCTACGAACATAAATTTTCGGTACAATTATTTGATTTTCAAAATATTACCGACACGATCACTAATGTTTTGGTAGAAAATGTGTTAACGGGTATAACAACCAATTCACTTAACGGTTCTACTTCAGAAAATCATGAGGATATTTATACCCGAGCAGTTCGTCAAAGAAACTATCTTCACTATAATACCTTCCGGTCACATGCCTTAAAATTAACGATCGAAAAAAGTTTTGATCTTTCAAATCATTGGCAATTAATGACAAGAATAGGTGGTTCGTATAATTTACTAAATCTTACCAAAGGTCGAACGATTGGATTGGATGGGGATACTTTGAATTATGATAAAAACAATCTAATTTATCAAAAACAAAATTGGGGAATCGAAGGAGGTTTTAGCCTCGCATACCGAATTGGAAAAGTGAGTCTTCGTGGAAATTTCTGGGTAGAAAAAGCATTGAATTATAGCAACGAATCAGGAACTGAAATGCGTCCGGTTTTTTATAAAATTGGATTGGGCATTAGTAGGCGTTTTTAGATGTTTTTATGTTTATGTTTACTAAACCTATCCACGTATTTTAGTGTAGGTTTAGTAAACATAAAACGACGGATAATTTAATCAACATAATCTTCCTTACTATCCAGTTGAAATGACTTATGAAGATTTACAAACGCTAACTTTGCCTTATTCCTATCTGAATCAAACCAGTCGAAGACTTGATTTCTAGCCAACAGAGTTGATTGATTGCTTAAAAAAGCACTATAAGAAGAAAATTCCCATTCGTAATAATTCTTTACGAATTTGTGATGGATAGGATTATGATGGATATAAGTTAGAATATACCATAATCTATTCTCAGTCTTTAAGGAAACTCTTTTGAATCGTTTCTGAAAAAGGCTACCAGTTCTACCCTCTTGTTTATTAAAAGCTAATGCATAAGAAGAAAATAACCGTTTGAATTGATCTTCTAAAAATTGGTTATGACTTATTTCTTCGTTTAAAAATTTCCTACTTTTTGAGGTAAGTTGTCCTTTTACTTTCGCCCTAATTTCGTCATTTAAAGGTTTAACCTTAACCAAAAAATGAAAATGGTTTGGCATTAAACAGTAGGCTTCAGTATCAAAAAAAGGATGAACTAACAATTGCCATTTCTTTAGAAAATAATGATAATTATTTTCTTTCTTAAATATATTGACCCCATTTATCCCTCTGTTGTAAATATGATAATGTACATTTTCTCGGAACTTCTCCCAATAATTAATTTTTCTCATAGTACTTGAAATTAAAGATTTCAAAATAATTAGACGTTTAAACGTTTACTAAACCTATCCACGTATTTTAGTGTAGGTTTAGTAAACATACGGTAAACGGCCTTTCTATTATAAAATGCAAAATCCAAAAGATCTAAACCTTTACTAAACGTGCGGTAAACGACCTACCCCATCATCAAAGGCGAAAACCAAAGATAAATTCCCACCACAATTATACATACAATAATACCAACTTGATTGACATATTTCCAAGGAGTAATATCTACCTGTCTGGTATATTCTTGTTCATAGGACTCCGTTCGTGGTTTGATTTGCCCAATGATCAACATGATGATAACATTCATAACAAATAAAATAGCCATCACGTGCAGGAAATGTGGATAGGCTTCTGCCTTAACGAGGGCTAGTGCATCTCCTGTAATACCAGCAGCCTCTGCCTTGGCGACGGCTTTGTTGACAATATTAGGTTCTAACAAGAAAATACTGATGGAATAAAAAACGGCTCCTAATATAATAGCAATCTTGGCGGCAATTGCTGGTACTCTTTTAGTCAAATATCCTACAATGATAATGGTCAAAATTGGGATGCTATAGCAACCATTTACTTTTTGTAAGTATCCAAACAAACCTTCAGGAGCACTATCAATTAATGGGGCAATGAACATGGCCATAATGGCTAGTAGAACACCAAATGTTTTTCCTGCTTTTACAACTTGTTTTTCTGAAGCCTCTTGATTAAAATATTCTTTATAAATATCCACCCCGAACAAAGTAACCGAACTATTCAAAGCACTATTAAAAGAACTTAAGATGGCTCCAAATAAAACCGCTGCAAAAAATCCGACTAAAGAAGCAGGTAACACCTCACTCACCAACTTGGGATAAGCTTCATCTGGTTTTGCCAAGGTATCGCCAAAAATATGAAAGGCAATAATTCCTGGAATCACTAAAATGAGTGGTCCTAAAATTTTTATAAAGCTCGCTAAGATCAATCCTTTTTGTCCTTCTTTTAAATCTTTAGCGGCTAGGGCGCGCTGAATAATTGCTTGATTCGTACCCCAATAAAAAACTTGCACGAGCATCATTCCTGTAAAAATGGTGGCAAAAGGAACCGATGCAGCAGTATCTCCAATTGAGTTGAACTTTTCTGGATGACTGGTCATTATTTCTGAAAAACCAGCACTGATACTACCATCTCCTACATAAGATAATCCAAAAATTGGTATCATGATTCCACCAATTAATAATCCAACTGCGTTAATCGTATCTGAAACCGCAACGGCCTTTAATCCTCCAAAAACCGCATAAATAGATCCTATAATTCCAATCCCCCAGACACAAGCCCAGATAGATTGTATTCTACTAATACCCAAGACGGCCGGTAAGTCAAACATGGCGCTAAACGCAACGGCCCCAGAGTATAAAACGATCGGTAATAATACAACAACATAGCCCGAAAGGAACAAAGCGGAAGCAATGGTTTTTGTGGTTTTATCGTACCGCCTACCTAAAAATTGAGGAACAGTAGTTAATCCTCCTTTCAAATATCTCGGTAATAAAAATACAGCAGTCACTACCATCGCAATCGCTGCTAAAGATTCCCAAGCCATCACCAAAATACCTTCAGTGAAGGCCTGACCATTCAGACCCACGATCTGTTCGGTCGATAAATTGGTTAATAATAAAGATCCGGCAATGACGCCAGCCGTAAGACTTCTTCCTCCTAAAAAATAACCATCTGAGGAAGTTTCATCGGTGTTCTTAGTGGATAGATAAGCAATGATACCAACTAAGGCAGTAAAGCCTAAGAACGTGAGTAGCTGCATTTGTTTTTTATTTTTGGTGACATAGTATATGTATAAAAAGAACTAGGAAAAGGTTGGATTAGCGTTTTCTTCATTCAAAATTCATACAATGCTAATATTTGTTTAACTAGCCCTAAATCTAAGGCGATTTTCATCATTATCCGTAAATTCTGCTTCTTTTTTTCTTAAAAACCAACAAGTTTAGCTGCTTAAAGGTAATTTTACGTTACTTTATAGGCGGTCAATAAATCTAGCTTACATTGATAAAAAAAATAGTGCTTCTCGGTAGTGGTAATCTAGCTAGTCAACTAGGTCCAGTTCTCACGATGGCAGGAGCGGAAGTAATCCAAGTCTACAGTCGTCGCATAACGCACGCTCGCAAGCTTGCCAAAACTTTAGGTGCTTCAGCCACGAATAAAATTGAAAAAATTTCCACGGATGCAGACCTCTATCTTTTTGCGATAAGCGATGGTGCCATCCGTCTGGTAGCAGAATTACTTTCTAAACACTTATCTGAAAAAGGCAATTATATTTTTGCCCATACCGCCGGTGCCACCTCAAAATTAGTATTCAAGGGCTTGACAAAATACTACGGTGTTTTTTATCCATTACAAACCTTTTCAAAAGATCGTCTGGCAGATTTTTCAACTATTCCTTTTTGTATCGATGGAAATCAAAAATTGGTTAGAACTAAATTGACCCACCTTGCAAAAACACTAAGTCCCAACGTTTCTCTAATTACAGATGAACAACGAGCCGTCTTGCACGTAGCGGCTGTCTTTGTAAATAATTTTACGAATGCCCTTTTCAGCACAGGCAAAGAAATTTTGGATCAACATCAAATTCCTTTTCAATTGCTAACACCATTGATTTTAGAAACTGCAAAAAAGGTACAGGAAAATCCTCCACTCAAAATGCAAACTGGCCCCGCCAAACGTGGGGATCAAAAAACCATCCAAAGACACTTGAACTTACTCAACCATACTCCTGCTTGGCAGGAACTTTACCAACAACTAAGTGACTTAATTATCCAACAACATAAAAAATGAAGCAATCGGAAAAGTTAGGTACAGAGGCGATTCCAAAGTTGCTTTTTCAAATGGCCGCTCCGGCGTCTATCGGTATTTTGGTCATGTCAATTTACATGATTGTAGATACCATTTTTGTTGGAAAATTTGTGGGAGCGATGGGCATTGCAGCCATTACGGTTGTCTTACCGATCAATTTTTTAATTTCATCCATAGGAATGTCGATCGGAATTGGAGGTGCCTCCGTGATCTCTCGTGCTTTGGGTGCCGGAGATCGAAACCACGCTTTTCAGACTTTTGGTAATCAAATTACGCTGACCATTCTGGTTAGTACCGTGGTGATTTTTGGTGGCTCCTTTTTTCAAGAAGAAATTTTAAAACTATTTGGTGGCAACGGAGAAATTCTTCCACCTGCTAAAGATTATTTTGGAATACTTTTATACGGTATTCCTTTTTTGGCGTGGGCAATGATGTCCAATAATGTGATTCGAGCGGAAGGGCGTCCTAAAATTGCCATGTATATTATGCTTATTCCGGCCGTTACAAATATCATTCTCGATCCAATTTTAATAATATGGTTGGATTGGGGCATTAAAGGAGCCGCGTGGGCGACCTTAATTTCTTATTGTTTCTCCGCTAGTTTTGCTGCTTGGTTTTTCTTTTTTGGCGGAAGCGAATTAAAAATAAAATTATCAGACTTAGTTTTAAAATTGAATATTGTTAAAGAAATTTTTGCCATTGGGATTGTTACACTCGCTAGACAAGGGACGATCAGTTTATTGTCCATCGTTTTAAATAATAGTTTATTCGCCTATGGTGGTGCTTTAAGTGTTTCTATTTATGGAATTATTAATCGAATGATGATGTTTGCAAATTTTCCAGTACTGGGTATTACGCAAGGATTCTTGCCCATTGCAGGATTCAATTATGGCGCTGAAAAGATGGCTCGGGTAAAAGAAGTGATTCGGGTGGCATTAAAATTCGGAACAGGTTTAGCGGTAATGATTTTTATTGCTTTGATGGTTTTTGCACCAGAAATCGCCAGTGTTTTCACCAACGATTCAGAATTGATTGCCAAGACTACGCCGGCCTTAAGAATCTGTTTTATGGCGACGCCGCTCATCATTGTACAGCTAATTAGCTCTGCCTATTTTCAGGCGATTGGACAGGCGGTGCCTGCTTTATTATTGACTTTGACGAAGCAGGGCTTTTTTCTGATTCCGTTGATCCTCTTATTGCCATTGGCTTTTGGACTAGATGGAATTTGGATGAGCTTTCCGATTGCGGATGTGTCCGCAGCGGCGGTTTGTTTTTGGTGGTTACGGAGGAAGGTGAAATTTTGAGCGGCCTTTACTGATCAGCAGGTAACGCTACTTGAGGAGCTTGTTTCGTAGAACCAGTATTGACAAACTCATAGGAAGCAATTCCTAATGCAATTAAAAAAGCGATTACCCCTAATATCAAAATGCCTCTTTTGACCTTAGCAATTTTTCTGTAGGCAGATTGAATACTTTCTGGTGAGTCATCACGATAACTATACCTCCAAGGAAATAAAACGAAAAAGCAAAGCATAGCAGATAACATCCATAATGCCGTAGCGATCAAAAATGAATTTCCTAACCAAGCCTCATAGGTTTCTGGTCGATTGGAAATGAATAGGGTCAAAGAAATACTGATGATACCCACCAGAAATTTAGCTGTGTCTTCTAGCCGTTCTGCTTCTTTTTGTTTTTGTTCGGTGACAAACAATTCCCAGGATTTTTCGACCTCACTTTTGTCACTTTGGGTCCCTTTAATTTTTGGTGGTATAGCCATAGTCTATTGGTTTATTTCTTCCATAATTTCTTTAAATCGTGCTGTTCCTATTTCTTCAATGATTGCGTTTAAATAAGACTCAGCAATTTTATCATTAAGTGAACCTATTTTCTTAAAAATAGAGTAAGCTTTCATTAAGTACGTTATAGATTCTTCTTTTTTATTTTGCTCAAAAAATAATACACCGATATTTGTTAAGGTGATCGCCATACCATTTATATCACCAATTGATTGACAAATTTTTAAATCTTTTTGGAAAAACTCTAAAGCTAATTTCAACTGACCAGTTGCCTGGTAGATTCTTGCAATATTTCCAAGCGTTGTGCTTTCTCCCTCACGGTCGCCGATCTCTTGCCTTATTTTTAGCGATTCTTCTAGGTATTCCAACGACCTTTCATAATCTCCTCTAACTTTATGGATTTGGCCAATATTATTTAAAGTAACTCCCTCTCCCTTTCGATCGCCGATCTCTTGCGTTATTTTTAGCGACGCTTCTAGGTATTCCAACGACCTCTCATAATCTCCATTCGCATCATAGATTTGGCTGATATTATTTAATGTCACTCCCTCTCCCTGACGGTCGCCAATCTCTTGCCTTATTTTTAGCGACGCTTCTAGGTATTCCAACGACCTTTCATAATCTCCTCTCGCATTATAGATTTGGCTAAGATTATTTAAAGTAACTCCCTCTCCCTTTCGATCGCCGATCTCTTGCAGAATTTTTAGCGACTTTTCTAGGTACTCCAACGACCTTTTATAATCTCCTCTCGCACCATAGATTTGGCTGATATTATTTAAAGTCCCTCCCTCTCCCTGACGATTTCCGATCTTCCTATCATCTTTTAATGATTTTTCAAAATAGATCAAAGCCCTATCCAACTCACCAAATAACTGATATATCAATCCTAAATTATTCCAAATTCTACTATCCGTATTTTCCTTGGCAACTTCCTCTGTTCTTAGTCCATAGGTTAGCGATATTTGAAATTGTTGAATCTCATGGTAAAAATCATTTAGGATAAATCCAATACTATTTAGTTCTTGAATCGCTTTAGCTTGATAATAATGCTCAAAGGCTTCTGCTAATTCTACTAATAGATTTTGGGAAATTTTCTCTTTAAAAATATAGTTATGATAATCTCCTGCCAATTTTGAATCAAATTTATGTATTAATTCTTCTTTTTCCTGAATTAGGTCTTTGACTAAAGGAATGACATAGTATCTAGATCGACCTTCTAAACTAACTTGCTTTTCAATAAGGGTCAAATTAACTAGTTTTTCCAAAGAACCAGATCGATCACTTTCATTCCTTTGCATACCAACTGCCATCGCCAAAACAGGAATATTAAACTGTGCCAATAACCAAAGCGTATCTTTATCTTCTTCATTTAAATAACTTAAAAGATCATCAAATACAAGGTTGGTGCTCATCTTGGCAAGCACACCGTTTTTGATATCGTCTTCTTCCACTTGCTCTTTAAAGTCCGCTAATTTTAGGATCGTTTTAGAAATAGCCGCTCCTTTTTGTTGATATAATTCATCAAAAAACTCCAAGGCTCGGTAGTTCCCTCCAAAAGTAGTGTGTAAGATTTTAATAATCTCCTCAAAACTAGGCGGCCTTTCCTGACCTTCTCTTTTTAAGGTATTTTCAAAATCAGAAGTTCTTAGTTGTTTACCAATATCTTTGATATGTAAGGTCAGACATTTTTTAAGAAAATCACCAAAAGGTACTGTATTCATATTACAAATTTCCAAGTCTGGAAATTCCTGAATAGGATAACGCCCCGTGATGATTAAGGGGAAAGGGGTCTGTTGATCAATAATTTTTATTAACTCAAAGACGTCTACTCGATCTGCTATATTCCACTTCCAAATTCCTTGTTCTCGATCAAAAATCTGAAAGGATTCAATATTGTCAAATAAAAAAACGGGAGCACATCGTTCTGATAATTTACCTAATAAATGATAGAATTGATCAATCTGTTTAGGAATGGTAGATAATTCCGTGTAAATACTCATGTACTGATGTTCCTTGCTCAGATAGGTTTTCATCTGATCCAATAAGCTTTGTGCATCGGGTGTTTTTTCGCTAAAGGTAAAGACCTTCATCCCTGGCTGCTTTGCTAAAAGTCGAATCGCTAAATTTTCGGCAAGAGCCGTTTTACCTACTCCTCCTTGTCCACGCAACAGTACTGATTTTCCAGCTTTGAGCAATTGTAAGGCTTGTCTTCTTTCTTTCCTTCTACCTACAAAGACATAGTTCTCTGGACGTACCCTTAGATCTAGTAATGCTTGTTCACCACTAATTAGCTTAGCCGCATTAGATAAATTTATAGTTTCTTTCGGAGCCGTTTTATCTACTAGTTCTTTTACTACTTTATGAAATAATAATTGAGGGATCAACCAATGAGCAGGCGCCAAACCAGCCTTGACTAAGTCAAGACTTAATTCATATTTTTTAACCTCCAGTCGAGCCTCTTGGAAAGCTGCCGATAATGGATAACCATCGGATAATTCTGCATATAATTTAGAAGCAAAAATAGTCGCACAACTATCCAGAATACTTGCTGACATGGCAATTACCGCAGCTACGCCACCTTCCAGTAAGGTATCCGCCACCCCAGACAAATCGCCATCCCCTTTTCCATGGGCAGATTGACAAGCAGAAAGTAGTACTAAATCAGGACAATGTCCTTTACGACCTACTTTTTGAAGGACTCTATTAAAGTCTTTAGCGGTAACCAAATGTTTCTCACCAGTCAGCTGATCTTCCAGGGCTAGATAACCCTGTTTTTCATTTTTATCATAAATACCGTGGCCAGAAAAATGTAAAATATGAAATTTATTTTCTCCTAATTTTTCTTCCAAATCCTCCAATGAACCATCATCTGTAAAATGAACCTCCGCCAAACCTTGAGCCATCAAGGGAGCAAAGGAACGAAGGAGTTGTAGTTCTTCTTTCTCATAATCAAGTCTAGTAACCCCTTGAGGAGCTGCGACCATTACCAAGACTTTGAGTGGAAAGGCAGTAGCTTGATGAGGTATTAATTCCTTTTCAAAAGATTTAGCAATAGCCAATAATGGTCGTTCTTCTGTGGCAAGATGCCAGGGAAGATTCCTGATAACCGTTTGAGGATGAGATATTACTAAGGTGAGCGCGCCAGATTCAGATTTTTGCCAAATATCTGCAAATCCTTCTTGTTCGAAGAGAACCGCCTTTAGCTGCTCTTTCATTTGACTTAGCGTAGCTGCCTTTGGGAAAGGAGGAGAAGCCTCCTCTTCAATTTCATGATTAAATTGAGTGCTAATGGCTACTAATTCCTGAATTTGATTTTCAGTAAGTTGGAGGTAAATATTCATTGGTATTTCAGTATAATTGAATGCGAAGAAATAATCAACTTAAGATAGACAGTAAAAATATTGCTATTTAGAATCCTCTTTTTTAAGACCTCTCAGGATCGTAGCATTATTTAAAACATAGTATCCAGCAGGAATTTCTACTGTATTTCTTGCACTACAATTAGTACATAGTTTTACCAACGTGTTGGCTGATGTATTATCGTCTCCTTCTTTTAAGGTATTAGGATAATTCGAATCTTTTTTACACTTGTAACATTCAAAGATGAGTGGATGGATCATTTGGTCTGACATAGTAAATAAAGTTTAGCTTTACGTCCCCTTCTAAATCGTAAAATTTGTATGAATAGTTTAAATCTTCTCAATTATATGCACAGATATTGCAGGAGTAATACTCATAGTAATCTAACAAACTTAACAATTCAGTTTATGATTTCAAAAATTAATAGAAAATTTTTAAAAGAAATTAGAATTGTGGTGATAAATCCTGAGAAATTATCTTTAAAAAAATTCTTACCCATATCATTTCACCAACACCTGCTCACTCAACAATACTTTTCCATCATTATCTTTTACGACTACCACAACCACTTCCAATCCTCGATTGGAGATGGGTAAAAAAGGAGGTTCGTCGCTAAAATCCAACATCGTCTCGGTAATAAGTCGACCATCCGTTTGGAATACTTGGACAGGTAAAGTACCTGCAAATTCGTATGGAATAAAAACACCACAGTCAGTTGGATTTGGGTAGACCAAGGTAGCCTCCGTTTCCGATGACTCATTGGTTGCTTCGAAAATTTCTTTCGCATAGGCAAAAGCATCTTGACCGATAATAGTCCCGATTACCCGTCCACGAAGATCATCAATTGGCGGGTGTATACCTCCCCAAATTCTTGATAGGCTACATTGGTCAGCCGCATCGCGATAGGTGGCCCATTCTAATCTTATATATTCAGATGGTCCTTTTTCAAAGACTAAGAAATTGTCTTGGAAGGCAGGAAAAATACCTAATCCACCAGGAAAATATTCATCTCCAGTAAAGGCGGTCAATACTTCTGCCGCGGCTCGACTAAAAGTAGAATGTCCAGAAACATAGGCTGCAAATGGAGGTGTGACAAAAGTGGGTCGTTGATAGGGCCACCAATTTTCTGCCAGAATCCAATCAACTCCGGCCTCATCAATTATAGGATTCGGTACAAAGCCAGGACCACGCCACGCCTTTAATTTCACCTTTCCGATATTTTCATCAAATCCACCTGCTAGTAAATCTCCTTCTTCTACTAATTCAATATAACCTGGAATCAAAGGAAGGCCTTGCGGGTTAAAATTGGGTAAAGAGAGATCACTACTTTGTCCTTTTTCGGCCATTCCTCTTATTGCTGATATGGGACGAATATAATCATACCAACCTTTAATTCCCCAAACAGAAACAGCCACATCATGCATCGTTCCACCCAAGGCAAGATAAGCTTTCACGTCCCATTCTAAATCATCTAAAACTTCTCCAACCCCCATAAACTTTTTCTCCATCATGGGATGATCGTTGATTTCATTTAAAATCGTAAACCAATGACCAGGTGGTGTTTCTGAATCAGGGCCATCTGCCCAAAACTCGGCTAGTACTCGTGTGTAGTCACCCCGCAAGACCAGATTGGGTTCGTAAGGTTGTCCTGTGGTTGGATTTAAAGCTCTCCCTTGCCCTGGATCACCTCCGTCATAAAAATTATAAAAGTCAGGATAGTCTTCAATTATAGTGGGATAAAATTGGATATTACCACTTGCTCCGGGAGAAATATCCCAGACCGTAGAATCCGAAGAACTTAGATGTGAGGACCAAACACTAACCAAAGAAAAATTCCATTTGTAGAAATCATCTAACCCATTGACATCTGTCACATCTATTAAGGCTGGAGGTCCTGGATCGTGGTAAACATAGTATTCATTCCCGTCTCTTGTATTAATTTTTAAATCATCATCTGACAAAGAAAAAGGGGTTACCCTACCCCATTCTGCCCCAACAAATTCGGGTGTTCCTTGACCGATGGGATTTCCGGCTTGATCAATAAATTGTCCAAATGCAAGTGGTTGCCAACGATTTAGATCGACTATATCAAGATTTCCTCCTCGAGTTAATCTTAGCTCTGGGTTAACTGGCTCATAAAAAAGGTTAGCATAATCTTCCAACTCATTAGAAAAATCCTCGGCTCCAAAAGCAATGACTTGTTCGGCAATATAATTTCCTAATTGAGCATATCCACAATGATATTGTGTAGAAGTAACCAACGTATCGTAGCCAAGTTCCCCCATCAATTCGCCTATATTTTCTAGAATGGTAAACTTGCCAGGGGCATTACGAAAACGAAATTTAATCAGTCGATACATGGCATAGCTGATGACCTCTTCACGAGCCGCGTCTATGTCCTCCGGTAAATCAGGAGCGATAAAACCAACCGTAAAATCTTTTACGGTTTTTCCTATCAAATAGGGTTCAGCGTCTGGCTCAAAAATAGCCCAAGCGTCGTACATGGCTAAAGAGGTATGATAGAGATTTCTTGCGTGAACAGTGGGACGTGCAAAATCATTCCGAATGGATTCGAGTACTTCTTCATTCCATTTACGTGCGATGGATTCTTGGGCAGAAAGAGATGGCCCCATGATTAAAAAGAGGAAAATAATAGTTATCAATTTTTTCATAGAATACACTTTTCGCTTTAGAAATTATCTAAGAGTATGATTAAAATTAAATATTCCTATTGCTAAAATAATCCTTTTTTTTTAAACGCAAAGGGGAGTTGGTTATCAATCAGAGATGGACTAAATTAAAAAATGAATAGCCAATATTCAATATTGATTTTTTACGGTAAAGAGAAGGATTCAATAAGCTTTGATAAATAAGTTTATAATCGGCCGGCAGGATTAAGGTTGAATTTGAAAAACTTTAAATTTAGAACACTCCGCTGTGATTTAATTAGGCACGGACTTTCATTGGATATTCAACATTGATTATACAGTTTTATTCCAAAAAAAATCCTTTGTCATTATTAACGACCACATAATAACCACCTGATTCAAGCGGAATTATGCTACGGGTATTGATTCCGGCGGGGAGTCCTAAGGAAGTATAATTTCCAAAAATATTTTTTTCTGAATCAAACCCAGCGATTCTGCCACCACTGTTTCCTGTACTTTTTCCAAATTCCGTGAGGTACTCGTGGTGATTCCCCACAAAAATGATTTCGTTTAAATCTGTAACGGTAAAATCTTGAATACTACTCCATTGAGCTTTATCTGGCAAAGGAACACTCCTAAAACCTGCTCCATCAGATAAAAAGAGCATGGAGCGTAGCTCTCGGATTTCTCTTTGGTCAGCGATTTTTTCGGAGTTATAAATTTTGAAATCTTCTATTTTTTCGACCGCTGAAAAATCCACGTACCGTTGGAACTGCTTTCGTATTTCGGGTACTTGGGATTTTAATTTATCCAATCCTGCGAATGGCATATTTTTACCAAAAAAACTAGAAAAAATAATCGGTTCTGGCTGTTCGTTTTCATCAAAATCTCCGACAAACATTTTTATGGGTTCGGCTGTTGAGGCTTTCCATTTAAAATTTTCTCCCGCATTTCCTGCTAGAATATCTAATCGACCGTCGCTGTTAAAATCGTGTAAGTAAATGCAATTCCAAAGTCCGCCCGTATTCAGCAGTCCTACATCTTTGGAGCGATAAACCAATGCTCCCTCGCCTTGATTTTCTAAAATACTAATTGGCATCCAATCTCCACAAAGGATTAAATCTTGATCGCCATCCTGATCATAATCTGCCCATTGACTATCGGTTATCATTCCGTACCGTTCTTTTTTTGCTATCTCAATCCCAAATCCACCTTTATTGCGCAAGATAAAACTAAAAGGAGACAGACCATAAAACCCGGGTATGGATCGTCCTCCGATAAAAATGTCATCGTACCCATCACCATCATAATCTCCTACGGCAATGCTACCACCATTGGTATGCGGTAGGGACACAGGAAGTCTTTTCAGATTACCTTTTCCATCATTCAAGTAGATTCGATCTTCTAGCTCTTTGGACAATTTCTTTTGAACATTCCCACCACTTACAACATATAAATCCAGATCTCCATCACCGTCAAAATCAATGGCAGCAGCATCCACATCTTCATATTTGGTATCTCTCTCAAACGCTTCATTTTTTAATTTTTTAAACGATGTTCCAGTGCCTAAATAAATTTCAGGCGCTTGAAATTGAGCTCCTCCCCGAAACATATCTTTTATTCCATCTTGATTGAAATCTGCATAAACTACCGCTGGTCCTTCTCGTGACAGCAATTCAGGTATTAATTTATCTACATTAAAATCATCAAAATTATTTTCGTGATGTTTGCTAAAAGGTGCCTTTGCTACGCTCAACGGAGAAGATCTAGGATAAGGATAACTTGGTAAAATTTCCTTCTTTTCTAAAACATGTAATTGGTTGATTTTTAAACCTGTAAAAATATCTGTTTTGGCATCTGGCCAAATCACTTGTATGGTATCAATTGAATTTATATCCCCCAATCCGAAATATACTTGATGGGTGCTCGAAGATTGATAACCACGGGTAGTCTGCAAGGTGTTTTGGATGATACCCTTCTCAGTGAATATTCGGATTTTAGTTCCTTTGACAGATTGTTTTGTTAACTTATCTACTAAATTAAAACTGATAAAATTTTGTTGATTTCCAATTTTGTTTTCCAACAGACTGGCCTCTTCGTTTATGTTGTTAACAAGAATATCCAAGTCTCCATCTTGATCAAAATCCGCATAAGCTGCTCCATTTGAAAAACCAGAACTACCGACAAAAGAATTGGTTATTTTAGAAAACCGTAAAGGAGTTTCTTGACGGAATAGAATATTTCGCAGTGGATCTGACGGCATGTTTTTCATTACGGTAGCTAACCCATCAACAGACAAACCTTTTTGAATAAATGCTGCTTGTTGATTAATAAAATTGATATAATCTAAATCGTTAGGTCGATTTACAATACCATTGGTTATAAAAATATCTTTGAGACCATTATTATCAAAATCTTGTAACAAACAAGACCAACTCCAATCCGTTGCATAGGTATTTGTCATCAAGGCAATATCGGAATAATGATGATCTGAGTTTTGGATTTGCAAATGGTTCCGGGCGTATTGGTCTTCAAAACCAAATTCTTTTCTAATATTAAAAATCTGATCGGTATCTTCGCCACCTGATTTCATCGCCACCGTTTTATCGAATGGCAACATATCCGTTGTAAAAATATCTAGGCGACCATCATTATTGAGATCTGCCGCATCGACGCCCATCGTAAATTTAGAACTATGATTAAAGAATTTATTGAAAGATTCGGTAAAGGTTTTATCTCCATTATTCAAATAAAGAAAATCATTTTCATGAAAATCGTTTCCCACATAAATGTCCATTTTCCCATCCTGATTAAAATCTTCAATAGACACCGCCAATCCATATCCTAACGCGGAGCTGTAGATACCCGCCTTGGCAGTTACTTCCACAAACGCTCCGGCCTCTTCATTGAGTTGATTTTCGTATAGTCGGTCACCTGCCAAGTCATCTCGTACTTTTCGTCGATCAATTTTCCCATAACTATGTACAGAGTGCACCGAGTGATTTAAAAGGTAGACATCCAAATCTCCGTCTCCATCATAATCAAAAAAGGAAGCATTGGTTGAATAACCAGAAAAGTCTAGTCCATAAGCGGCGGCGCTTTCTTTAAAAGTTAAGTCGCCTTGATTAATGTAAAGTAGGTTATGGGTTTTCGTTTCAGAAAGCGGGCTGACTTTACAGACGTAAATATCCAATAAACCATCACCGTTAACATCATCCATCGTTACACCGCTGGACCAATTCATCAAAGGAGCTATGCCACTTTCTGTGGTGATATCTTTAAATTTCAAGTCTCCTTGATTAAGAAATAGTTTGTCAGCAGATTGATTGGCAGTTAGAAAAACATCTTCGAGACCGTCGTTATTTAAATCACCGACCGCCACACCTCCGCCATTGTAATAATAAAGATATTCCAGAATATTTAAAGCAGGTGTCGGTGCTAGTTGATTGGTAAAATCAATACCTGTCGCTGCTGCTTTAAGCTCCGTAAAAATGGTCGGAGATTTTTCACTGGTTTGCTTCTCTTGATTTTGCGGAGTGTCAGTTTGACAAGCGGCGAAGAGCAAAAAAATGGAAAGTATAGTAGTTATTCTCATTGTTGATTTGTTGAATCGTTGATTTGTTGAATCGTTGATTTGTTGAATGGTTGAATGGTTGATGCTTTTTTAATTTAGTCGGTAATTTTGTAGTCGTATACCTAAGAATTAGAATAGATTTTATTGAAATTATTATTCTTCATCGAATGGGTAGGTATTAAAAATCATAGCATAACCATATTCTTGAATTTCATCAAAATATTTTTGGTAATCATCCCCCATCTCCTCTTTTGAATTGATTAAGTAGTACTCTTCATCAAATTCAATAAATTCCCAACCTTCAGATGCAATATAATACTTGGTTAATTCAAAGGCACCATCAATATCTTTAAAGTTTATGAAAACAACTACATAGGCGCCCTCTACTAATCCAAAATGTCTGGATGTACTAGTTGGTTTAACATGAGCAATTATTTGAAACAAATTTATATATTTTTCCTACGTACAGGGCAAAATTAAAATACCACAACACACATCCCGAATTCAATTCAGGAGTCACAAAAAAAACCTTAGTGTTCTTAGCGTCTTAGTGGCCTGATTTTCAATAACGAAATAGCTTAACTACCTGCATCAAAAACCAAAGGTTCTTAACGTATCTCCACTGATATTTACCATCACAGAATTATCCTTTATTAGAAAATCACGAATCTCTCCTTTGACCATTAAGCCTTCTCCATTTTTATTAAACGTAAATTGACCGTTACCTTCATTCTCAATAAATTGGCCATAGCTACCATCATAAATCCCCATCTCTGGCAGTACCTTAAAGAGGTTTCCACCTAATAATAAATCAATATCTCCATCACGATCAAAATCATGGGCTGCCGTGGCGTAGACCGGGCTAAATTGAGTTTCTGGAGGTAAGGGCACCGATTTAAATTTAAATCCTCCTTCGTTGATTAATAATACAGTTTTTAATTGATCTGTTTTTAAAACTTTGGCCTCGGCCAGTTCTGCTTCGGTAAAAATTTTGCTAATATCTGCTGCTTTAAAAGATTCAAAATCAGGGAATCGTTTTTTCAGACTTTTCATTTGATCAATCAAAATATGTCGCAACGCATAGGGATAATCTTTACCATCTTCAGCGGTAAAACTCATTACCCCTTCTGGCATTCCATTTTGATCGAAATCAGAAAAGTATAATTTTAGCGGATGATCTTGAGAGGCAGAAAATCGACTATTTTCTCCTAAGTTACCCGCCAAAATATCCAAATCACCGTCTTTGTCTATATCGACAAATTGGAGGGTATTCCACCAGCCATGAATTGGAATATCTGCCTTCATGTCCATTTTTTTATAGACCCCATTTTCTTGTTTATAAATTTGAATATCCATAAACTCTCCTACTACGATTAATTCCAAATCTGGTTCTCCATCCAAGTTTGCAAATCTAGCATCTGTCATCATTCCAGCTTCCAATAATTCAGGTCCTATATTTTTTGTGGCATCGCTAAATGTTCCTTTGCCATCATTTAGTAAAAAATATCCGGAACCAGCCATCCCAAATTTTCCAATTTTTATCCGCTCTCCTAAAAATAAATCCATGTCTCCATCTCCGTCAATATCTGCCTCTGCCACCGCTCCAGTACTCATTCTAATATTCTCGGCGGGGAATTTTTGCTCAGACAATTTAAAGATCCCATTGCCTTGATTAAACAATAAATGGTCATACATATAGGTAGAAAATGGAGAAAGCTCCACGCCAGCACTGGCCAGATAAATATCCAAATCACGATCGCCATCTGCGTCAAAGACCAACACTTTGGTATGTTCCGATTCTTTTATTGTTGTTAAATCTGTTATGCCTTCTAACTTCTGATAGGTACCGTTTGGATTTCCAAGAAAAATTTCTGTTTCATATCCTTTGGCACCAGGAAAAACTAGATCAAGTGTTCCATCTCCATTCAAATCTCCTTGCCCTATTTTACCACCTTCGTTACTACGCATATGGTACAAGAGTCGTTCGCGATTGAAATCCACAAAATTATTCTCCTTTTTTTCATAGGTAAGCGGTGGAGGCATTTCTTGAAAAAGTCCAGCTGCTTTTTTAGGGGAATAATTTTCATTTTTTCCGTCGGCTTCGTTCACCTTTAAAATCTGATTGGTAGCCACTCCTTTTAGTCGGTTAACTTTTCCTGATGGCCACTGAACTTCTACATCAACCGTCTCTGCCTTACCGACTCCGATATTAGGACGATAATCCATACTTGATTGAAATCCTCGAGCGGGAATATTTTCATATTGATACACATGATCACCTGCCATTACTCGAACGGTAGCTCCGAATCCAAACTTATTTTTCTCAGGTCCTATGAGTTCAACTTTTAGAAATCTATTGGTTTCAGCGTTGTTTTTATTTTCAAAAAAATAAGAAGGACTATTAACATTGTTGACGACCAAATCCAGATCACCATCGTTATCTAAATCACCATAAGCGGCACCATTGGAAAACCCTTTTTGCCATAATCCACTGTCTTTAAACTTTTCAAAATTTAATCCATCGGAATTTCTGTAGGCATGATTTTCTACAGGATTAGAAGGTATGATATCAATCAACTCTTTATAATTAACACCCTCTTCCGTAACGATGGCTTTCATCACCGTTTCATTGGCGATATAAGCCAGATAATCTTGATTGGTTAAATCTTTATAAATTCCGTTAGCCACGAAAAGATCTTTTAATCCATCATTGTCCATATCGAAAAACAAGGCACCCCAACTCCAATCAGAAGCTTCTACTCCTGAAAATCGAGAGATTTCACTAAACGTATTATTCCCATTATTACGTTGTAGAACATTCCGAGTAAATTGATGATGGTATCCATTTTTAACATTATACTGGTATTTATTCCAATCCTCGAACGTCGTCACCGTTTTTAGTCGTTCGTACTCTGAGGGGAGCATTTCCGTTACAAAGAGATCTGGGTTTCCATCATTGTCGATATCAGCCGCATCTGCTCCCATAGAAGCGCCGCTGATGGACATAATTTGCTCGACTAAGTCTTCTTTAAATGTTCCATCTTGCTGATTAACGTAGAGATAATCTCTTTCGAAAAAATCATTAGAAATAAAGATATCTGGCCAACGATCGTTATTGAAATCACTGATCGTAATTCCCAAACCAAAACCAATCACACTACCATAGATACCTGCGGCTTCACTAACATCATAAAACTTTCCGTCACGATTTTCCATGAGTTTATCACCCCCTAATAGATCTCGTTTAGGTCGTTCATTTTTCTTTAAATTAAAACTACCAATTGCTTGATAGGAATTATTAAGAATATAAACATCAAGATCACCGTCTCGATCGTAGTCAAAAAAGTTAGCGTGCGTAGTATAGCCTTTATCGTTAAGGTGGTAAGCTGCTGCCGATTCGACAAAAGTCATATCTCCTTGATTAATAAATAATTCATTTTCTTTATTATCGCCTTTGATATCCCCTGAATTACAGACATAAATATCTAATAAACCATCTTGATTAATATCTACAAAAGAAACACCAGTCGACCAAGACTTTTGTCCACCAACGCCTGCTTTGTCGGTTATATCTTCAAATTCAAAATTTCCTTTATTGAGATATAGTTTATTGGGTGATTGATTAGCAATCAAATAGACATCGATGAGGCCATCGTTGTTGATATCTCCAAGGCCTACTCCACCTCCGTTATAAAAATTTCGATATTTATATACATTAAAATCAGGCGTAGCGGTCAGGTTATTAGAAAATTCCACGCCTATACTTTCGTTGTCTTTAAGAACGAAAAGCGGTCCAGAAGCGGTGTCTTGCTGACATGCAAAAAGACCAAGTAAGAGACAAAAAGGGAGAATAAAAACTTTTATAAATTTCATAAAAAAATTAGTTGGAATAAATACCTCAGTCGGTTATCAGTTTTTGATACGCTTTTAAACTACGTAGATCTTCAATTTTCACAGCGACGTCTTGTTCTGAAATAGGATATATTTTTATTTGTCGATTGCCATCCACCTTGACATAAATTTTATGTTCGATGCCATCTGGTTCCACTTCTAAAAATGGATTTCCTCCATACTGTTTCATATAATAACCCGTCAAGTTATTTGCTAAGACCTCAGCAGAATAGTCGGTATTCCAGGGCGCCCAGGAAGGATATCTAAATTTCTTATCCATCCCACGAATATTCCCAAGAGAATCGAACATAGCATAAAATAACATTTCCACCTCTTGTGATTTTTCTGCCATTGTATCTAGGTTGGTCATGAATTTAGCGTATTTATTTTCAGGACCATGAGTCATTTTTCCGTCTTTATTTAATTTCCAACAGGTTTCAAAAAAATCATTTCGAGTATCTCCTATTTCTAATCCAAATAATAACTCATTATTTGTTTGACCAGAAGCTAGTTCTTTTTTCACCAGTGCAGAATATTCTGATTCGCAACTAATAAACATCATGGCAGAACAAAATATAGTCAAGAATATTAACTTATGTTTTTTCATTTTATATGCTTAGCACTTTTATTTGTTTTTCTTTAAAACTACAACTGGGGCGTTATTGACCCCAACTAAAATCCGATCATTTTCTAGTTCGACAAAATCACGAATTTGTCCAGTAATATTTAATGATTCAATATTAGAATAATTTAAATTCTTTGATTCAGTTTTATTTGATGTCAATAGCCAACCTTTAGAAGCATCTAGACGACCAAATTGTGGCTTCACTAAATAATGATTTCCCCCTACTAAAATATCTGGATAACCATCTTTATTAATATCATCAGAGAAAGCCGAATGAATGGAAGAATATTGCATCTCGTGTGGGAGTATTTGCTTTTTGAAACCATTCTCCGACTGCCACCAAAGACAAGAGGCTACCAGATCCAATTCTAGTACCTTCGCCTTATCTAAAATTGTTGGTGAAAAGAGTTTGCTCATGTCTGCGTTGGCATAATCCCGATAGAATAAAAACTTCCTTTTTAAAGAAGGCAGCTGAGAGGTTATCTCATCCATATCTAAGACGGGTATATCTTTCCCATCAATTTCTTCACATAGTATTTGTTCAATCTGACCATTTCCATCAAAATCTGCAATATATAATTTATGTTGAGGAGATAAGGTCGAATTTAAACCAATATTTCCGCCAAAAATATCCATTTTTCCATCCTTATTAAAATCTTCCACCAACAAACAATTCCAACTTCCTTTGGACTTCTCCAAGCCAAACTTATTAGATGACTTCTCTAAGGTCTTGCCATTATTTAAGAATATAGAAATCGGCATCCATTCCCCTGCAATGATAAGATCTAATAATTCATCACCATTCATGTCTATCCATTTGGCAGCTGTGATGACGCCCAGATCATGAAATGCTGGAATATCCATTAATTTGTATTGATTCTGGCCCTGATTTTTTAATAGGTAACCCGATCCTGGTTTTCCATATAAATTATTACTATTTCGATTTCCCACAAAAATATCTGGCCATCCATCTTGATCAAAATCATGGATAGCAACTGCCCCAGTAGCAATTTTGTCCTGAAATGGTAAAGCATTTTTCTGCTCGGTAAAATTCCCAGTTCCATCATTCAGATATAATGCATCATTTAATTCGGCGGCATTGGGTGGAAAAGCGGTACCACCATGAGCAACGTAAAGATCTTGGTCA
>CALFWZ010000026.1 GCA_937928405.1 uncultured Saprospiraceae bacterium | reverse complement strand
ATCAGGCGACCAAACTCTGACGGTCATTTTGGTAGCTGATGTAGTAAAAGGAATGGACTGAGCAAGCCCAGCATCACTGGCAGTGGTACCAGCCCAAGTTTCAGCACCAGCAGTTTTTATACTTTGCACTACGTTATTATTGGGATCAGTAGGATCAACGACGATAGAAGAACCATTACCTCCAAAATCAACTAAGTCATAATTGAGGGTCGTACTTTCAAAATCGATCGGTAGACTCGGAACGACTATTTGTGGTTCGTCAACAAAAGCTATATCATCCCAGTAGTAGGTTTTCTCACCAGCGGTTGCGCCATCGGTACCGAAGTTGAAGAAAATAGAAACCTTATCATACGTATTAGCGAGGTCGATAGCGGCAGTTCCTGCGGCCTCGTTGGTAAAGTCAAATTCAAGTGTTTCCCAAGTCATGGCCATGGTAGTCATTGCTTCGGTTTCTACACTTTTGGTAGGATCCGTATTATCTTCAACCTTTAGACGAATAGGAGTTCCAGCGTCAGGCGACCAAACACGCACGGTCATTTTGGTGTCAGTTGCAGTGAAAGGAATAGCTTGAGCGAGACCAGCACTACCGGCGGTGGTACCAGCCCAGGTTTCGGCACCAGCTGTTTTAATGCTTTGAACAACGGTATTGTTTGGATCAGTAGGATCTACCACAATAGCAGAAACATTTTCACCAAAATCACCTAATGCGTAATCGGTAGTCATACTCTCAAAGTCGATTGGTAAACTTGGAACAATGACGGAAGGTACGTCCACAAAAGCTACGTCATCCCAGAAGTAAGTTTTCTCACCAGCGGTTGCACCATCAGTACCAAAGTTGAAGAAAATAGAAACCTTATTATATGTATTTGCCAAGTCGATAGCCGCAGTTCCTGCGGCTTGGTTACTAAAGTCAAATTCAATGGTTTCCCAGGTCATGGCCATCGTACTTATTGTTTCAGTTTCGACACTAATCGTTGGGTCGGCAGCGTTTTCAACTTTTAGACGGATAGGAACTCCTGCGTCAACTGACCAGACTCTGACGGTCATTTTAGTACTTCCTGCTGAAAAAGGAATTGGTTCTGTTAATCCAGCAGATCCTGCCGTTACTCCAGCCCAAGTTTCAGCAAAATCTGGCTTATTGGTTTGGACTACCGTATTTCCGGGATCAGTAGGATCTGTCACGAATCCAGAAGTATTGCCTCCAAAATCTCCCAGATCATAATTGATCGTGGTGGATTCAAAATCAATGGGTAAACTCACTTGACTAAATCCAAAAGTTGAGATTAGCAAACAAGCTAAGAAGGTGATTTTTTTCATTAACATGAAATTTGTGAATCTGCTAAAAAAATAATCGTACGATAATTCGGTACGATTATTTTTTTTAGAAGAATCAGATTAATAATTTGAGTATTATTTATTTAGAACGATCTTTCCAGAAGCAGTAGCTCCATTAATGAGCATATTATAAAAGTAAATTCCATTTGGCAGATCATTTGCCAACCAGGTGGCTTGGTGTGCACCAGCCGCTTGATTTTCTGAGATAACTTGCGAAACTAATTTTCCATTCATATCAAAAACAGATAAGTTTACGTTTGCTGCGTTCTCTAAGTTATATTGGAAAGTTGTTTCACCTTGACTTGGATTTGGTGTTGCTTGAAAAGCAGAAACCTCCGACAAATTCGTAATAGAAGTGACACCATTTAATTGGAAATTATCCCAGTAAAACTGATCGGAAGAATCGGTATTAGGATCGAATAAAATAGCAAAGCGTGAGATGTCTGTAGCATCAACGACATCACTAGGGTCGAATGTAAGTGTCTCCCAACCACTGCTAATGGATGTACTTTGGGTCATTTCAAGAATTACTTCATTATTTTCGTTTTGTAAAGAAATGAGTATTGGAGTAGGGGCTGCGGCATCCCAAACATCCAGTGTGATCGTATTACCTGCTGCTAGAGATAAATTACCATCAAATCTACCAACGATGACATCAATCAATTCTCCAGCATTACGCGTATAAGTAGCAGCGTAATCAGACGCATTGCCGTTGGTGTCAGGGTTTAAAACTCTTCTGAAATTAATACCCGAATGAGAAAAGGTATAATTCGTATTTTGGTTACATTCGAAATCATTAAAAATATTTGGATTCGAAACTGCGCCTTCACAAGGATCATTGGCGAGCTCAGGGCCATTTAAATTATCCCAGTAATAGGTCTCACCAGTATTGGTATTTGGTGCAAACAAAATAACCATCCGGTTTACGTTGGTATTGGAGACGGAAGCATCAGGTTGGTTATCAAAAGTAAAGGTAAGTGTCTCCCAACCCTGAGCAACGCTAGTGGTGGCAAGGTAGGCGCTATGACGTCCAGTTGGGAAATTTGCTGGTTCCGCTAGCACATCATTTTCTAGGGTTATCTGTACGGTAGTACCAGCAGCAGGACTCCAAACATCCATCGTCATGGTTTTTGCACCAGAAAGATAATCGGATAGGTCTGCCATCTGAGCATCATAAACAATTACATCAAAAAGTTCGGCTGGATTACGGGTATATTCTGCGGCGATTAAGCTGGTGTTAGAACCACCTGGTGCTGGATTTTCTTGATACGGTATAAAAGTTCCATTGATAAATCCATAGGTTCCTTTTCGGGTATCTTCAAAGTTATCCCAAAGGGTTTGTGCGGAAAGACTCATTGCCGCTAATAATAGTAAAGAAAACGAGAGGTAAACTTTTTTCATAATTATAATTTTTGGTAATTAAATAATTTATTTTTCTTGGTAAACCCTGACGTAATCTACTTCCATCGTCTGAGGAAAAGAAGTAGCTCCCGTTGGATTTCCTGGTAGGTTGCCACCAACGGCTACGTTTAAGAGCAAATGAAATTCTTGATCAAAAGGGTAGGTGGTAGGTAGAACAGTAGAACGAGTATTCGGTTCACCGATATCTTGCCCATCCATTTGGAATTGGATGCAGTTTTCGTCCCATAAAAGGGTAAATACATGAAAATCCTCTGCAAAATTACTTTCTCCCTCTTCCAATTCGATACCTTGGCTGTTAAATCGCCAAAAATCGTGGCCATAGTGAATGGTACCAAAAACTCGATTGGGTTCACTACCAATATTTTCCATGATGTCAATTTCTCCACTTTTGGGCCATCCACCATAGACATTTTCGGTTGGTAACATCCAGATAGCTGGCCAAAGTCCTTGCCCTTTAGGAAGCTTGGCCCGTACATCCACCCGTCCATATTTCCAATCGCCCTTGTTTTTTGTCACCATTCGGGCGGAAGTATATTGATGTTGACCTAAGTAAAATGGAATTTCTTTGATGGCTTTGATGACTAAATTTCCATTTTCGAGGTAAGAATTCTCTGGTCGATCCGTATAATATTCTAATTCATTATTGCCCCAACCACAAAGATTTTCACTGATCTGACAGCCATCTTCCAGGTCATAAGACCATTTAGAGGCATCGATCTCCGTTCCATCAAATTCATCATTCCACACTAATTCGTATCCATCTAGACTGCTAGAAAGTTGGCAGCCACCAACTTCTTTGACTTTTTGGCAACTAAGAAGGATGCCCACACTCATAACGAGGGGAAATAAAATATACTTGGTTTTAAATTTCATGTCTATGGTCTTATTGATAAGATAAAAATTGATTAAATTTTGAGAACAAATATAAGGATGAAATCACTTAATCCCATCTTTTCTGTTACATCACGACTACATCAGTAATCGAAATTATTATAAGAAAGTTTAGAATTTACATTCATTTATTTGGTTAATTTTGACATTTCGACCAAAAAGTATTACATCATGGTCTAAATCACACTATATTTACCCCAAATTTGTTGATGAATAAGAGAATCCATTTGTTATTATTAATTGTTGTAATGTTCTTAGGTGAACTAATTGCACAAGTCTCAAATGTTGGTTCCCCTTCCATCAATAATTTTTCTCGCTCTGATTACCAAGCAGGCACTCAAAACTGGGCCATTCAACAGGATGATAGAGGCATTTTCTATTTTGCAAACAATAAAGGCCTTTTAGCGTTTGACGGAACCCATTGGAAGACGACCTCTTTGCCAAATGGAACGATTGTTCGTTCCATTGGAATAGGAGATGAAAAAAGGATTTATTTGGGTGGTCAGAATGAGTTTGGATACTTGACTGCTGGAGAAAAAGGTCAGCTTGAGTATACCTCGTTAAGACATTTGGTTCCTGTAGCATTTGAAGGGTTTGAAGACGTCTGGCAGATTTTTATTGAAGCAGATGGTGTATATTTTTGTTCTGAAAAGGCCATTTTTCATTTGGTCGATAACACCATGACGGTCCTTGAACCTAGAAATGGGAGCTTTGAGAACTTTTTTCAGATTGGTAATAAAATTTTAGTTCAGGAATTAGGAGAAGGTTTATTTGAGGTTGGAGACAATGGTTTGACTGCAATGGTTGGTGAAACAAATCTTCCTGACAGAATTATTTCCATATTGCCTCATGGAGTCGATCAATCTTTGATTTTTACCGTTACCAGTGGATTGTATCTAATGGATGCGCAAGGTATTCGACCTTGGCCTGTTAAAGCGAATGAGTTTTTTAAAAAGCACCATGCCTTTTGTGCTATTCAGATGACGGATGGAAGATATGCCGTTGGAACAGCTCAAAATGGTCTACTACTGATGGATCAAACAGGTGTCCCCATCTTAAATATTAACAAAAGCAAAGGACTACAAAATAATACGGTCTTATCTGTTGCGGAAGATCTTCAAAATAACCTCTGGTTGGGATTGGATAATGGGATCGACTATGCAGAAATTCATTCACCGTTTTCTAAAATTAGAACAGAAGAAGGGATTGCTGGCACGGGATACGCTTCTATTGTTCATGAAAATAAATTGTATTTAGGAACAAATCAGGGCCTTTTTTATACTGATTTAAAAGCCGAGAATTTGACGGATAATACCCCTAAATTTCAATTGGTCGAAAATGGTGTAGGGCAGGTTTGGAGTATAAGCAAAGTAGATGATAGAGTAATAGTTGGTCAACATCAAGGGGCTGCTTATCTTGATGGAAACCAGTTAACACCTTTTTCAGATATTAAAGGTGCTTGGAAATTTTTTAAATTAAAATCTAATCCCAATTACGGAATCCAAGGTACCTACTCTGGATTGTATTTGTATGAAATTCAAGATGGAGATTGGAAATTAGTGGGAAAGATTAAAGGCTTTGACGAATCTGCCAGAATCTTGGAAGAGGATACAGAAGGCAATATTTGGATCACCCATAATTATAAAGGACTTTATAAAGTCACCTTAAATAAAGATTTGAAATCAGTCAATGCGGTGACTTTATTTTCGGGTAGAAAGGGCTTGCCAGCAGAGCTGATTATCAATGTTGCTAAGGTCCGAAATGAGTTGGTCTTTGCTACTCCTAATGGCATTTATCAATATGAGAATTCCTTAGATACTTTCACTTTGCATGCTGATTTTTTAGAAATATTTGGTCCTAATCGGAATTTTCACCGAGTAATAGAGGATGAGGTTGGAAATGTTTGGTTTTCTGTTGATAACGAATTCGGGGTAATTGAAATTGAAGAACAAGGCGTTTTTAATAACTTCAAAGTTCAATACTTTAATCAAATTCAAGATGATTTAGTGGATGGATTTGAACATGTATTCACTTATGATAATCAGAATATTTTTATCGGTACCGAAAAGGGATTTACCCGCTATCGACCTTTAGAAGAAAAAAACAAAGCATTTAAATTTAAAGCGTTAATTCGAGAAGTTACCTCTATAACCGAGAAAGATTCCATTATTTATTGGGGCAATGAAATGCAGAAGGATTTTGAATTTAATTATCGAATGAATGATTTTCGCTTTGTTTTTTCTGCCCCTTACTTCGAAAAAATAAGCTACCTAAAATTTCGGTACAAACTAGAAGGTTTTGAAGAAGATTGGACTGAATGGACCACAAAATCTGAAAAAGAATATACCAATTTAGCTTCTGGAAATTATCGTTTTAGTGTACAAGCGCGGAATGCTTATGGTCAACTAAGTGAGGAAGCTTTTTTCGATTTTAAGATTTTAGCGCCTTGGTATTGGTCTTTATTAGCAAAAATAATTTATTTTATATTAAGCTGCTTGTTATTATATGGTTTGCTGAAATATATCTCCAAGCGGGAGGAGAAAAAAACGATGGCTTTCAAAAAAGAACAAACCCAAAAACTCGAACGGAAAGAGGCTGAATTTAAAAAAGAAGTGGAAAAATCTGAAGGAGAAATTATCAAACTTCGCAACGAAAAACTCAACTCAGATATTAAACATAAAAATAGTCAGCTAGCTTCTGCCACCATGCATTTAGTCCAAAAAACAGAAATTCTCAATAAGATCAAAAATGACTTGGTGAATATTGAAACGGAGACCCCCGGAGAGGTAAAGAAAAAAATTAAGCAGATTTCACGGACCATTGAATCAAATATTCAACTAGACGAAAGCTGGGTCCAATTTGAAACTTATTTTGATCAGGTACACGAAAATTTCTTTAAACGTTTGCGCGAGAAATTTCCTAAACTCACTCCCAAAGATCAGAAATTATGTGCCTACTTACGGATGAACTTATCCACCAAAGAGATTGCACCTTTATTGAATATTTCAGTAAGAGGCGTTGAGATTAGCCGATATAGATTGCGGAAAAAATTAGCGATAGACTCTGAAGTAAACTTGGTCGCATTTATTATGGAGGTGTAATCGATGGATAGATTATTTGATTTGTCGTTGTGGGGATTTTTTATTTTTGATTAATCACTGGATAAAACACCTTCTTAATTCATTAAAATACTATAAATGCGAATCAGGGCCAGATCCCAATTCAAAATGAGATGGAGAAATACCAGTCGTTAAAGTACTAGGTCTAATCGATATGGAACTTTTATAAATTTTGTATTTTTAAAATTCAAAATACCCGTTATTTCAAAAGTTGTTTTTTAATGAAGTCTAGTCAATAAAGTGAATTTTATTTGCCATGGAGGTTGAGGTTGTTCTTGAGGTTTTAAAATGTTTTGATAGCGTTTATTGATACAGTTCCATCCTTTATTCCCTTACTGCTCCTTACTCACATAAAACGGAAAATTCGCCGTCGCTGCATTACCATTTCCATCATAAACGTAGGTGAACAATCTATAGGCGCCCTCTTTTCTAGGTGCTTTAAAGAAAAGTTTACCCTCCTTACTGCCTTTTTTAGCAATAACAGGAACTGGTTCTGGACGGGATTCTTTGTCTCCTCCTGATTGTATGTCAGTGCTTTCTTTTAGAATTTCATATCTAAACTTTAGCGGATCATTATCTGGGTCATTAATGTCTAAATCAAATTGAATTTTGCTGCCAGGTTTTACATAAACACTCGCGTTGGTTTTTTTGCCATTCATGGTCATATTGGCGATACTTGGTGAGCGATTCGCAGGATATTTACCATTCCAAGATTTTTCCAAAACATCCATCACTTCAGTTTCCGAGCCATCCTCTAAGAATAGGCCATACCAAGTAGGCGTAGTTTCTTGTTTTTGTCCCCATAAAAAAACATAAGAACCAATGCATTGCTCCTTATCCGCTGCAATGCCTTGTTCATAACGCTTAGCATAGGATTTAGCTTTTTCAGAACTCGTTTGCTCGATAGGAGCGCCCCATTTTGTTTTAGCCACTTCCCAATGACCATTTGGTCCCCATTCTGTAACAATATAGGGTTTCTCCCAACCGTAAGCTCGAATGGCTTGGTCAATACCAATTAGGCCACCATACGTATTGATTCCATAAATATCAATGGAAGGTGCTCGTTCTTTAATCAGTTGGACTTCCGCAACATCCAATCCCGCCGTGACGGTCATGGTAGGATGATTGGGATCCACTCTTTTGATCATTTTGGCAATATCTTCTACGGCATTCCAAACCTTAAAATCTGAATAGAACAAGTCCATTTCATTCCCAATTCCCCAAACGAGGATAGCGGGATGATCTTTGTAGGTTTCTACAATTTCCGTAAAACGTTCTAATTGAGCTTGTACGGCTCTGGAATCATTATAATCAAATCCTTGTCGTTCACAACCGACCCATAGTCCAAAAGAAATCGATAAACCTTTCGCATGTGCCTCATCTAGAATGGCAATTCCTTCCGCCGCACCCCAGGTACGGACAGAATTAGCACCGTAGGCAATCGCTCGATCCATTTCAGATTGTCCACCAATTCCTTTGATGTAATAGGGCTCACCACCGCGATACATTTGCCATTGGCCATTTTCTTGACGGATTTCAACTTTGATAGGACCAGGGGCTGGTGCCTGACAAAAGCTGAGTGAAAGATTTCCTAAGAAGAAAAACAAAGTAAGTAATAAGAATATTCTTTTCATTTTTAACTATTATTTTACGCGTAAAAACCTATTTTACCAAAAAATAGGGATAAATAATAAATTCAACAAAATTTTAAAACCATGATGTAGTGATGATGTAACTTTACACGCCACGATGTACGGATGATGTAGGTTTCTTTTCTTAGTTTCAACCTAATCCCCTTACATTTGTTGAAATCTTTTCGAACAATTTTTCCATAAAACCTTTTCCAAAAAAATATTTATGGTGCCAAATTTTACCAATAAAACTAAACAATCTCTTCCATATCTGATATTGGGGCTCCTTTTATGGTCTAATGGTTTCAGTTTTGGGCAAGATGCCCAGGTTCCAGTTTTTCAAGAGCTATCTCTTCAGACTTCCAATACACCACCAACAGATACAACAAATCAGGTCATCACTGATGAGGCTCCTTTAGATATGAAAGTTATCGCTGGTATTCAGTATGATACGAGTTTTGTTGGTAAAAAATTGCGGAAGCCTGGACAGAAGTTAACCATTTTTGGCTATTATCGGTTATTTGGCTATGGCCGAAATATGACGGAACCATATCCTAGTCTAGCGCCTTTTGAAAAAGCCTATGGTTTTGGAGATGGATATCGAGAACCAACCATGTCCCTGAGTGTTTATGGTCGACCTAATGGAAAAACTACTTTTGGAACCGAATTGTTCATGTTTACTCCCTATTCTGGTTTAGGATCAGAAGACAATGTCTTTACCATGAATTTAGGGATTAATTTTTATGGAAATTTTCGTACGAAACATGGAAATTTTGGCGTGCGAGCTGGAGGTATTCATTGGTATAATTTAAGTGATTTTACAATTGGTGTTTATCAGATTTTGGATAGATATAGTATTTTTGATCGAACACCGTGGGAAGGAGTTACCAATGAACTGAAATACGACAGCTACTTTAATACCGGCTCGACCAATGCCGGAGATTTGCGATGGAATAATCAGGCTTTTCAAGGATTGATCATTAATGGAGCCAAACTTCCTGGTGATTTTAGCTTTGATTTATTTTGGGGAAAAACACAACCCAACGGAGGGCTGACCAACGCGACTGTCGATCCTGCCTTATCGATTACTCCGACGCTTGATGCTGGAAGTGTACCTGCCTATCTTGGATTTGCAGGTGACAATAGAGCTGTTCCTAATTTTATTACGGGTGGAAAAATTGGTAGAAGTTTTGGAAAAAAACGAAACACGGTATTCTATAATCTAATACATAGTGAAACAGCTTTAGATTCCATCAATCGGATTTCAAGAAAATATCAGGTACATAGCTTATCGCTAAATTTAAATATTGCAAAAGTCAAACTGAGAGGAGAATTGGGCATGGGGAGTTATGAAAGTCCAACATATGAGAAGAAGTGGGGAGAAGCATTAATGTTACACGCCTTTTTACCGAAAGAATATACCGTGCTTCCAGTCGATGTTCAGGTTTACCAAATTGGCAAAAACTTCTTTAATCAAAACGGAGCTATTGCTACTAATTCCAATCCTGACATTATAAAAGACTTTGGAGTGGCTGCAGGTGCCAATGGAGTAGGTGGTCAACTATCGCAAGTTGGTCAGTTAATTCATAATCGTCGAGGTATTAATATAAATACAGGAATATCCTTAGATGATTTTAAATTCAATTTTGGTTGGGGGATCTCTCAGGAAATTGATGTAGCATCTACGCAGTTAACCTATGTCCATCGAATCAATGGTTTAGCCTTGTCTCGGGTTTATAATCCGTTTCCTGAAGGGGCAGTTAGTCCTACTGTTTTTGGTCCTTATCAAAGAAAAATTTCCTTCTTTCGAGGGGTAACAGAAATTGTACAAACCACAGACCTAGATCCCGCCACTGCGGAGGCAAGAAATAAAAAATTCTTTAATGCGGTGGATATACAAGCAAAGTATAAAACTCAAATAGGTGATCGTTCTTTATATCTATTTTATTTGGGTTCTTTTGGTTCTGCCAGTGGAAAAGGAGAGGCCTTACCCATTTACAATGACGATAGTTATCTCTTTGTTCAATATCACGAATTTGATGCCTACATAGAAGTATTTCCAAAATTTTTACTGACGGGTTATTTGGGCATTGAGGATGCCCGTGGTGGTGCTTTTACCCAATGGGATTTAGAAACACAATTGCCACTAGATCAATTTGCTACCGGGATTGGAGTAGGCTTTGATTGGACCGTTTCAAAATCAACTGGACTTTATTTCCGTCATCGTTGGATGCGTTTCGAAGATAAGAATTTTGGACTAGATCGCTTCAAAGGACGAGAGGTAACCGTAGAATTGAAGACCTTCTTTTAACCAGTCTACTTAGTAGTAGGTAGGTTTTGAAAACATTATTCTGTTGAATTAATAATTTATTTTTTCGAGTTTTTAGAAAGATTTTTATGAAAAATATAATTACAAAATTTTTGTTGATCTGTAGTTTTTTTCTTTGTTCAGAAGTTGGACTTGTTGCGCAAGATGGCGGTTCAAAAGCTACCGAAGCGGAAGAAGAAAAAGGAACCATTCGGTTTAATGGCTTGGGAAGAACCTTCCTATCAAGAACAGGGATTGAAGGAGATGTAATTATGGAAGATACTTCCACGATTGGTCGATTGACCGACGGTGAATTTTTACTAGACTTAGCCATTAATGCTACACCTAATAAAACCTCCGAGGTGCAAGCAATTGTCAGACTAAGAAATGAATTTGGTGGGTTTTTTGGAGCAGGAATGACCGTTGAAGTACGAGAGTTGTGGGCGCGAGGTATTATTGCAGACTTTCTGAAATACCGAGTAGGAGATATGGATGTGGTGATGTCACCCTATACATTGTACAGTCCAGATGAAGAAGGTTTTGTTAATGAACCAGCTGTTTTTCAACCATTAAAAGAGGTGATTGATTACGAACAGTTTTATACAGATGATCATACCAGACGGTTGCAGGGTGGTAAAGTGGATTTTGGTTTAAACTTTGGGTCCGTGCTAGAAGATGTAGAAGTTTCTTCTTTTATTGCCCGTATCCGAGGGACAGACTTTTTTACAGTTCCTAGTCGTTTAGTTAGTGGAGGGACGTTAGACTTTTCAACCGTTACGTTTAATGACTCTTTAGGACTCAAAGCTGATTTTGGAGTGAACCTAGTACATACCTTTGATGATCTGCAATCCGGAAATGCTGTTACGGGGATTAGAAATACCGTGGCTACCATAGATTACGATGTAACCGTAATGGACAAACAGAACATGTCTCTACATCTCTCCGGAGAATCAGGGCGTTCTAATATTGCTAGCGCAGAAAGAATTACGAATGCGGATGGAAAAGAAGAAAATATCATGTTGTCAGAAGAAGATGATACGTTCATGGATGTTGGTTTAACTTTTAAATTAAAAAAACAAAAACTGACCGTTTCTGCTAATTTTATTGATATCGGACCTGATTTTTTTAGCACAGGAGCGCAAAGTAAACGGATTGAATATGGCGTTGACAAATCCTATTATAATCGAATTGGTACTGACCGTAATTTAAGACAACCCGGTTTATTTGATTTGTCGCGGGACCGAGCACTCTACACTTTCCGAACCTCAGATCGCCTAATGGCATACGATCCACGATATAGTAATACGATGCCTTATGGTGATGCGACGCCAAACCGTCAAGGACTTAAATTTGGAATTCATTATGGTGATGATTCAGATAAGATCGCAGCAAGAGTGAATGGTGCTTTCTTGAGTGAGATCCGAGGACAAGGAACGAACGAACTGAAAAATTTCACCTTGATTAAAGCAGCTGCAGATTTTAATTTTCACCGTTTCCTGAACTGGAAAAATGAACTTAGAGCCACCGTTGGTGTTCAGTTAGAAACGACCGAACGTGGTGGCGGAGAATTTGAACAAGTGGACTTAAGTTCTAACTTAATTGATCTCGGTTTGGAAGTAGAATTGTTTCCTAAATTTGATGTATTACTGGGGGCGAAATTGTTTAGTTCTGAAGGAAGAGATTATGTACCGGTGCTATCCAATTTTAATGATGTCCAAGATTTTCCTGCTCCTTACATAGCCGATGACCAAGAGACTTTAATTGGAATGGGAATTAAATACGAATTTAAAAAAGATATTTATATGACGCTTCAATACAATTCATTTAATTCTGAATTAGGACCTGATAATCCAAACAATTACGACTTACAGCAATTTTTTGTACTTTATAATATGAAATTTTAAACAACTTCATTAAGATATTTTTTCTAAAAAATAATGTTATGAATAAGATAAATTTTTTCTACCTGGGTTTTGTGTTGCTATTAGTATTAGGTATCGGTAGTTGTAAACACGATAAAGACACTTTTGATGGACCAAGTTTGGTGGATCGTTTTGGACCATTTACCTCCTTATCAGATTTAACGGCAAGTCAACCAACGGTGGATTTTGCGGAAGGAGAAACGGTATTTTTTAAGGCTGAATTTAATAAAAATGTGGCTTGGGTCTTAGAGATCACAGGGTCAGTGAGCGGCTCCGTGAAGCGAATCGAAGGTTTCTCAAACATCTTGGATGCGAGCACAGCGACTTGGGATGGTGGTACCACCAACTTACCTTTGTTTAAAAATGAGGTATGTAATGTTGTCTTAACCATTCCTGAAGAACCTGACTATTTGGGGACGACAACGGTAGAAACCTTGTCAGGAAAAGTGTATGAAGGGTTGGATTTTTCTGGCTTTGAAGAAGATTTGGGACCAAATGCTTTTGTCGGTAATTTTGAATTCGAATTTAATTCAAGAACAGGCCGTCAAGATGATTTTCCTGCAGAAGGCGATTATTATTATCGATTAGAAGGAACAGATAATGTAGTGCCTAATTTTTTCGTCGGATTGATTGACCTCAAAGCGGAGATCGCAGGAAGCGGAACCTTTCAATTTGATACCACGGTCCCAGAAGATTTATATTTTAATTGCTTTATGCACTCAGATGGTGGCCCACATGGATTAGCGATCGTAGAATTTTTTATAGATGGAAACGGAACAGGAACTTACGAATTGGATCAAGATACACAAACCTTTCGGGATCCAGTAGACATTAATTTGGCTACCTGGGAAGGATGGCGACAGATTAGTTATCCAATGAGTCAAACCTCCATGACGCAAGAAGATTTAGAAAAAGTAGTTGCCGTTCGATTACTATTAATTTCAGATAAAAACGCCCAGCCGAATCCACCTTTAGAGGTTGGTTTTGGGATCGATTTTGTGATCTTTACCGAAGGTGGTCCATTGGAATTGTAGTGCTACCATTGTTTTTCTAGTTGAACCGTTAATAACTAAAAGAGATGAATTTTACTTTTAAGATATATAGTTTTTTCTTGGCGGTTGTTTTTCTATCTGGATGTGTATCCTTAAAGAAAGCTACCTTATATGATGGCGAAGCACCAATTGAAAAAGTAACCATACCAAAGGATATTTCCTTGTTGGTAGAGCCACGGATTTACGATGAAGATGCGACCGATGTATGGGGGTTAGAAAAAGATGTTTGTCAGGAGGCGAGTGTTTCTGACGTTGCGTATAGTGGAAAAGAATCGCTGAAACTTTCTTGGAATCGAGATGCCAAAGGCTGTAAATGGTCGGGTATTGGAATCGGTTGGGATAATTGGGCAGGAAAGGATTTGTCGCTCATTATGAGTTCCGTGGGGATTCAAATGTATGTACGTACCCAAAAAGGAAAAGCGTTTGGTTTACCGATGGTTTTGACCTTGATCGATTATAGTGGAGGAATGGGTTTTTTGTATACCACTAATAAATATTTTGAGCGCGTGGCGATTGATGAAGAATGGCAAAAAGTGGTTGTTCCGTTAAGTGCTTTTGAAACGGAAAAAGAGAATTTAGATCCATCGAATATCAAACAACTGCAAATTGAATTTCAGCAAAGCGGCAGTGTTTATTTAGATGATATTAGTCTAGTTTTCTATGAAGAAAAACCACAGACAGCTTGGATGGAAGAAGAAAAATTAGCGAATCCTATTGCCTTGCCGAAAACGATTTTTGATGATGCTTTTGCAAATAATAATGGTTGGGGTCTGGTAAAGAATAATTGTAAAACGGTAGAGTGGACCAATACAGAAAAGGCCTCTGGAGAAAAGTCGCTGCACGTAAAATGGAATGTAGGGGAAGATAACTGCGCTTATAATGTTTTTGGCATAAGTTGGAATAAATGGCATCCCGTCGATGTGACTTCTATTCGCGAAACTGCGATGTTAGAATTTGATCTTAAAACGGCCACCGCATCTACTAGCTTTATACCTCTAAAAGTTGGCTTTGACGATTATGCCGGCGCGAAAGGGCAGACCGTTTTAACCACTGAGTTTGTAGAAGGTGGTACTTACGATACGGAATGGCGGAAGGTTCGAATTCCTTTGTCTACCATTTCCGGGAATTTGGATTTAAAAAAGATCAAACAAGTCTATTTTACGATGGAGGATAAAGGCGAGGTCTTTTTGGATAATCTTAGGTTGGTTTCTTTGTAGTTTTTTCATTAATGATGATTTTTGGGTTGGGCTTTTCTTGTTAAGAGGAGTTGACCTTTTGTTATATATAAGTAAAAAATCAAGCCAATAAAACATGAGTTTTTTTAAAAAAATATTTGGAAGCGGAAATGGAAATCAAGAAACTCCTGAGCATAAAAATTTCCAAGCAGGAGATGTTTTCTACACGGAAAAAGAAGGAAAATATCAAGTATTTAAAATGCTTACAATAGATAATGAATTTAATTCATTTCATGTAATGGCATTTGAAGAACAACCAGAAATTCCTACATCAAATGAAATAGGTAATTTAAAAATTCAAATCGGCCATTTTCCAGTTTCTAAAAATGGTTTTGACACCCCTAAGCTAATAGCCAATCAAAGTGTGACAGAAGATGATCTATTCGGATATTTTGAATACATAAAACAAACTCAAAATCATAACGAAATCGTCAAGTACGCTAAAAGTTTTTACCAACAAGCGCACCAATTAACGAATCAGAAAAACCATCTCGGAGCCATTGAAAAATACAACAAAGCCATTGCATTAATGCCTAACTTTTTCGAGGCAATTGATAATCGGGCATTCTGTTTTATGGATTTAGGGAAATGGCAGGAAGCCATTGAAGGATTTCAGCAATCTCTTCAAGTGAACCCCAACAGTTTACTACCAATATTTTCTATCGGAGAATGTTATCTAAGATTAAATGCATATCCTGAGGCAAAAGCGTATTTTGAAAGAGCCATCCAAATTGATCCTCATCATCCTAAGCCTAAAGAATTTTTAGAGATGACCAATAAATTATTGAATGAATAATTGAAAATCCCCTCTTAATCTAAAATATTAGGTGTTTTCTCTCATTAAATCCAATCTTATTCTGGGAATACCTTCTAAACCCATTCGTGGCTCGAGTTTTGACTATATACGGTCAGATGGCCCTATTTATGCCTATTTTTTCTCTTTCCTGATAAATAAGTATGTCCAAAGTCCTAATTGGCAAATGATAACTCCTCTAATGTGAGGAATTAAACTGTCATCTACTAACCGTACTTAAAAACCGATTTGATGAAAACAATTTATGTATTATTGATGATGGTAAACGGGTTAGTTTCCCAAAACCTTTCTGCGCAAGATCTACAAAAATCAATTGCTGTCTTGGACCTGACGATCAGAAATAATGAAACCAATGATGCCCGCCTTTTTTCAGTGGAACATTTGGCGAAGGTGACGGGTATTCCTTTTATTAGGACGGACGAAATATCGGTGGCTAAAAACTATGGGATGATTTTGACCAGTTCGTTGATCAAAAATAATACATTTTCTGAAGCGGAACGACTAGCACTAGAAACTTATGTAGCGGATGGAGGACTATTGGTCGCACCAAGAATTGAGGAGGAAGATTTTTTCTCATTATTTGGAATATCGGATTACGAAAATAGTAATAGTCGCTTTGCGATTCATTGGGAGCCTAGTTTGACCGATGCTTCCCTTAAATATATTAATCAACCAGAAGAACGGACCCTTTCTTTGGGACGAGATACCTATGATGCGATTTTTAAGACGATTGGTTATACGACCACAACCGCCAGCACCTTGGCTTCTTTTACGGATGGAACTGCTGCGGTTATAAAAAATACGGTTGGAGAAGGCGCAGCCGTTGCAATCGGTGTATCTTGGAAAGAAGTAATTTTAAGAAATCAACTCAATCGAGACTATGAAGCCCAACGAGTTAGCTCCAATGGATTTGAACCGACCTCCGATGTGCTAGCACTTTTTATCCGTGCTTTATTTATAGAGCATTTTCCTTTCGCTGTTTGGAAAAATACCAGTCCGGGAAATTCCGCGGCGACTTTGATGATTACGCATGATATTGACAGTCAAACGGGAATGGATACTTTACATGCTTTTGTCGATTACGAAGCTGCCAATAACCTTGAGGCTACTTATAATATGACGGTTCGTTATTTTAATGATGCCTTAATGGGTGCTTATTATTTAAGTAGTCAATCTACCTTAGATTATATCATGGACCAAGGACATAATATTGCATCGCATTCGGTCGGGCATTTTTTTGATTTTGCTGATTCAGATATTTTCCCGATGGGTGAACCTGGAAATACGCAAGCTAATTATATGCCGTATAATAATGGCACGATCACTACGGGTGGAACTATTTATGGGGAGTGTGAAGTTTCTAAAAATGCTTTGGAAACCGATATTCCTGGCCTTTCAATTCGAACTTTTCGTTCTGGTCACTTAGCGTATCCTAAATATTTAATCAACGTATTGGATGAGTTGGGATATAATTTTAATAGTTCTTTTTCGGCTAGTGATGTTTTGAATAATTTTCCTTTTCAAAATAAAAAAAATCAAAGTTTTAGTGGTGAAAACGCTCGGGTGTATGAAATTCCAGTAACCATCTCGGATGTTTACCACGATGATCCAATCTCAGCAGATAATGTTTTTGATAAAGCAGATAATTGGTTAGCGGTTACGCATAAAAATTTAGAAAACGGTGCACCAACCGTACTGCTTATTCATCCCAACCGACATTATAAATTAGATGGGTTGGATTACTATCTAAATCGAATTCCTGCTGAGTTGGCGATTATGGAAATGCAGCATTTCGGAGATTTTTGGTTGGCCAGAGAAGCTCAAGCATTTACCTCTGAAGTAATGAATGGTCAGTTAACCATTCGATTGACCTCAGCGCTAGACTTATCGCAAAACCTTGGTTTAATAGTATCCAATGGACAAGACCTAATGTCCATAAATGTTATAGATGAGCAAGGAAATACGTTGGAGAAAATAGTCGAAGATCAAGGACCAGAAGATGTCGTGGTTTATTTCCAAGATAATATCACGAGTGTTAAAAATGAAATTAACCGGGAGCATAAAATCCACGTATTCCCAAATCCGACTAACGGAGCATTTATGGTGCAAATGGATTGGCCATCGACCGCGGAATTGAGTTTGGAGTTATATGATATGTACGGAAAGAAAGTGAGCCAACTAATGCATAAAACCACCCTTGGGCAATCTATGAAAATAAAAAAAACGCTATTCATGGAGAATGCTTTAACTGGTGTTTATTTTTTGATCGTTCGAAAAGATGGGGAAGTTTATGGTCGTGAGCGAGTGGTGTTTTTTAATGAGTAAGGTGAATTAGGAATAAGGCATGTTCAACCGATTTTGCCATTCTAAATAAAGCAACTCTATAGGATAAACCCTAGTTTACTCCATTGAAGACGCAATGAAAATTCCTTAATGGATATTTAATACACAGTGTATTGAATATTCATTATTTTAAAAATATGTGGGACCGTAGAATAATCTGTTGCATCTTTGCTCCGTTATCCTTGGGTAATAAAAAACAGATTACCTATCGTGAAAAAAATCCGTATTTTTATAAACGCTAAAAAAATACCATTCACATAAAACCACAACCATGCCTTTTAAGATCAATTTTCTCCTAAGTCTTGCCATCCTGTTTTCAAGCTTTCTTTCTGCCCAAAACTTCCAAGGTCCCGAAGCTGATTTGGCCATCATCAAAGAGAATATTAGCAATTTTTCTCAATACTATATCAACGGTGAAATTGATAAACTGACACGTTGCTATACGACGGACGGTAAGATTTTTCCTAATGGAACAAAGATTATCGCAGGACACGAAGCGATCGAAAAGAAGTGGACCTTACCCGCTGGGTTAAAAATTCTAAGACACAAAATAACACCAGAAGAAATTCGGATCGTAGAAGACTATGCTTATGATTATGGATACTATGCAGGTGCTACCCAACTACCAAACGGGAACGAAAGTGCCTGGCAAGGAAAGTATGTGATTGTCTGGAAAAAGGTAGGAGCAGAATGGAAAATCTATTTGGATATTTGGAATAATATAGAACCACCTCGTCCTCCCAAAGCATCAAGCGATCCAACAGATATGGAGCGTCATCCAGAATTTGGTGCCGTCAAAGCGGCCATTGAAGATTATGTCTTTGGTCTATATCAAGTGGATGCACAGCGGATTGTCAATAGCGTTGATAGCACACTTCATAAAACGGGTTTTTGGTTTAATAAAGAAACGAACGCCTACGTCGATAATCTTAAAATGACGTATACACAATTAGTTGATCTAGCGGCAAAGTGGAATAAGGACGGAGATAAAGTCACTCCAGAATCTCCTAGCGAAATTACCATTTTCGATATTGCAGATAAAACAGCTTCCGCCAAACTTGTGGCCAGTTGGGGTATGGATTATTTTCATCTAGCGAAGGTGGATGGGAAGTGGAAGATTAGAAATGTGCTGTGGCAGAGTTTGCCGGAAAATGAGTAGACTCTTGAAATTATACAACACTAATTTAATCTAATTCTATGATAGTCAATATTGTTTTTTAGGTTTATATCAATAGCAGGTAGGTCTAATTCTATTCTTGCATGAATTGAAGTAATAGGATTTATGTTAGCGTTAATTATTTTTAGTGTTATTTTAATTGCAAGTTTTTTTTGAGGAAGAAGATGCTTAACGTCAAAAGTGATTTCATCTGATTTAGATTTGAAAAATTTTTGATTGGTCTCTAATATGGATATCTGATTTGAATCAAATTTTAATACAATACGACCACTTTTAGCTAATAAATCTCCAATGTTATATCCAGTAATTAAAAAATCATGAATTCCGTTTTCATGTTTATTTAAAGAAGATTTCGAAATATCTACTGCTAAATCGATAAAAGAATCAATTGGTTCTAAACAGATTGCTATATTTTTAGCTATCCCAATACTATCAAAGTTAAATGATATTTCTTTTCTATGGGCTTCAAATTTATCAATGACAGTTGGTATAATTGAAAAATTTCCAATACCGGGAAAAAATTGAAAAAATCCATTTGGTTGAATTTCTAAAAATCTTTCTTCCTTTTTTTGTATATCTAAGAAAGATAGGTAATAATCAGTAGGGCTTTTGTCTAAACTATCACAACCATTCTTATTTTTATCAACTTTAACACTGCCTGAAATTTTATTCGAAACGATTCCTCTGTTTTTATACCAAGCATTTCCTAAAACAATATCAAACAGGCTATCATTATTAATTTTCGTTACTTCAATATTACTTAGTCGAGGATACTCCGCTATGATTTGATGTAGTCCAAAGGTTCCTTTACCATCCATATTTTCATTCCAGAATAATTTGGAGGAGCTGGCTCCAATTAAGTCTAGGTCATCATCTTGATCTAAATCAAAGAATTTCATCTTATGAATTTTGTATCCTATTGGTGTTCCTTTTTCAAATCTATTAGTATTTTTCTTTTGTTTATATAGGAATACCGTTCCTTCGTTACCTTTCGTAATAAGATCGAGTAATCCATCCCTGTCGATATCTAACAGTTCAAATGTCTCGACCCATGTATATTTACTTAGTTTGACAGGCTTGAGAAAATTGCCTTCTTTGTTTTCCATAAGCACAACCGCTTCATATGACGGGAATAATTTTGGTCTAAAAAATTGGAGTCCGATAATATCTTTATCACCATCTTTATCAAAATCTAAGTATTGGGCATTAGAAATCTTGATGCTATCTTTTTGAAAATTAAAAGGGTTAGATCTTTTTTTGAAACGAACATGATCGGATAAATTAAATTGCAGATCGCTGCTTATCTCAAAATAAACGGTATCCAATTTGCGAAAAGGTGATGGCTCTGAAACGACTATTAAGTATTTTTGATGGTCGACAGGGCTATCTAATAGCGCTAAATATTTTAAATTCTTAACTTTAAGCAGTGGATAAATCAAGTGAGGAGTAGAGAATTTTCCATTCCCATCCATATTTTCTATCCACCCTAATCTTTTTTTTAATTGTTTTTTTACATTGGAAACCACTATCAAATCCATATCCCCATCTTGGTCTAAGTCAGCAGGAAGTTGGTAAATTATCTGCGAATAGTCCGTATGGAGAATCGAGTCTACAGTTAAATCTCTGTGAGAAGCTGGTGTTTTTTTTTGATCATGATCTGGTAAAAAATAATGTTGATCAAACCCAAGTTGGGCCAAGAGCGGAAACGAGCACAACAGGAAGAAAAAGACTAAAAGACAAATTTTATTAGGCATAGATTTTACGCTGTATTATAATCTTGTAAGTTAGGTATGAATTTTAACAAAAAGAATATTCAGCAGAGAAAATAAAAAAAATCCCAACCCTTGTCGAATTACAAAAGTTGGGATTTTAATAGACAAATATAGAATGTTACTTACATCCCTAAATCCTTAATTATCCCAGCAATCTTTTTATCCAAAGCTGCCTCTACTGTTTTAAATGCTGAGGTGGATGCCAGCGGTAAATTAACACTCATATAATATTTAATTTTTGGTTCCGTACCACTTGGTCGCAACGCTGTCCGACTACCATCTTCGGTGGTATATACCAAAACATTCGATTTAGGAATATCAATCGGAGTGGTTGCTCCGGTAATTGTATTTTTAGAAATGGATAATTTATAATCATCAATCTTGACGACTTTAGAACCATTGATGGCTGTCATGGGGTTAGCGCGAGCATCCATCATCATTTGTTTGATTTCCTGTGCACCCGTGATTCCTTTTTTTACAAGGGAGATTAAATGTTCTTTATAAAAACCATATTTAACATACAATTCAAGAAGTGCTTGGTAAGCAGAGCTTCCACTTGCCTTGGCTTGTGCCACGATTTCGACCGCCAGTAGAGTAGAGGTAACCGCATCTTTATCTCGTACAAAATCACCGACCATGTACCCAAAGCTTTCTTCACCACCGCCGATAAAATTCAATTCAGGATGATCCTTAATTAGTTTGGCAATCCATTTAAATCCAGTAAGGACGATTTTATTTTCTACATTGTAGTTGGCCGCCAAGTTGGTCAGCATCGGTGTAGAAACAATGGTTGTCGCAATGAATTCTTTTCCTTTGATCTTACCTTCTGCTTTCCATTGTTTGAGTAGAAAGTCGGTCATCAAAAGCATGGTTTGATTTCCGTTCAATAGTTGGAGTTCATTCTTATCATTACGGACCGCTACTCCAAGGCGATCACTATCTGGATCGGTACCAATCACAATATCTGCATTTACTTTGTCGGCCAATTCAAGGGCCATTTTTAAGGCAGCTGGTTCTTCTGGATTTGGTGATTTTACCGTTGGGAAACTTCCGTCAGGTACGCGCTGTTCTTCTACGATATGCACGTTTTTATATCCTGCCCGTTTGAGTGTTTCTGGGATAGCCGTAATGGAGGTCCCATGTAAAGAAGTAAAGACAATCGTTGTATTATCTTTCGCTGCTTGGGAAGCACCCGTACTACCGTTTTTAACAGAAGCATCAATAAAGACATCATCCACTTCTTTACCAATTATATGAATTAAATCGGGATTAGCGGTAAATTTAATATCCGCATAATCCAAGCTGTCAATTTGCTGAATGACGGCTGCATCATGTGGTGGAACCAATTGTCCACCGTCTTGCCAATATACTTTGTATCCATTATATTCTGGTGGATTATGAGAGGCTGTTAGGACGATGCCACAATGACAATTTAGATGATTAACGGCAAAGGATAATTCGGGGGTCGTTCGTAGATCTTCAAAAAGGTATACTTCGATTCCGTTGGCAGAAAAAACATCCGCTACTACTTGCGCTAATGTTTGACTATTATGACGACAATCAAAAGCAATCACTGCCTTAGGTTGTTCGTCAGGAAATGCTTTTCGCAAATAATCACTCAACCCTTGCGTACTTTTTCCTAAGGTATATTTATTGATTCTATTGGTCCCAATACCCATGATTCCACGCATCCCTCCTGTACCAAATTCTAAATTCTTATAGAAACATTCTTGTAAATCCTCTGGATTATCGGCCATATCTTTTCGGATAGCGGCTTGTGTTTCTTCATCAAATACAGGAGAAAGCCAGGCTTGAGCTTTGTCTAAAATATCATTATTGAGCGTTGCCATGTTATTATTTTTAGATGTTGAGTGATAATTTATGTGTACATGAAGATTTTTTCTTCAGTCAGCACAAATTACACATTTAAATGATTTGGTAAAAGGCGGAGTAAAAATTTTAATAATACACTATTATTTACGGGGTATTTTTTTTGATGTTGCACAAAGCTGGATCAAAGGCTCAATGGGTATTACTAGGGAAATAACCCTAATAAAGACTTTAACTAAATTTTTTAATTAAATGAATATCAGTCAATTATATGTTTATGCCTACTTTATTTGAGGTTGAACTTGGGGCTGAGGTTGAGGTTTTTAAAAATTAAATCTCAGGTTGCCCTTGATGAAGAATGGTGTTCCGGGGGTAAAGTGGATCTCTTCGAAGCTTTCGGCCTCTTCCGCTAAACGCGACTCCGTGGCAAACTGGGCTTCGTTCCAGTCTGTATTTAATAAATTTTCTATTCCCAATCCAATACTGACATTTTTAAAACGATAATTGGTTTTAAAATCAATAATAAAATAGCCATCTGCTATTATAGAATTATCTTCTGTGGCTGGTCGATCCCTAATAAATCGAGATCGAAGATTTGCCGAAAACTGGGGTAGCGGTTTAAAAGTTAAACCTGCGGTGCTGGTCATCAAGGGTGCCAATGGAATTCGGTTACTCGTTTTTGGTTGATCGATCGAATTGGCAATGGTATAATTAAAATCTGTGTCTAAAAACAGCGTGTTTGATAATTGTACTCTTGCGCTAAGGTCGATTCCTGTTCTTCTGGTTTTTCCGCTAGGCTCTACAATTCCCTCATCACCCACATAAACAAATTCTTGCTCCAGAAAAAGATACCAAACCGCAGTGTTAATCCAAATTCTTGGGATTGGTTTCCAAATGGTGCCGATGTCCAAACCGAAGGCTTTGGGTAAGATCTCCTGGGCATCCTGATTTAAAACAACTCTTGTGTCATTGGAATGAAAACCTATACCTGATTTGAAAAAGACTTTCCATCGATTACTGGGGTTGTAGATAAGATTTAGTTTGGGAGATACCATTGCTTTAGCCGTCGATTGTCGATTGAAACTTGATGATAGCCGATCTGCGTAATTATAATTAAACGCATCTAAACGGACTCCCGGATTTATCAACCATTTTCCAAAATCAAAAGAAGCATTGATAAAACCACTGATATTGGTTTCGTCGACTTCACCAAGTGCAATATTATTGATGGTAGTAATCCTATTTTTTGTTCTAGAAAGTTCATTATCATCAATATTATCATGTCGAACTCCCAACCCATAACTCATTTCAAGCGCGTAATCATCAAACTGATAGTTTTGAAATAATTTTGTATGTAACCCATAAATATTTCGATCTTCTCGTTGTCTAATTTGATCCCCATTGATGGGGTCGTTTAAAAAGAAAGTGAAATTTGAATAAAGTTCAAAATCATATTTACTATAAAATAGGGTAGTTTTTAAAAAAGAATAATCGTTAATAAATTTGGTGTGGTTGATCGCTAGATTTGTGCGACTGGTGGCTCCACCTTCCGTATTATCCACGCTTCCAAATCTGGTGATTGTTCCAGCGTTAACGAGTCTATTTGGGATCTGCCCAGAGGCATCCCATTTACTTTGAAAATGGCTAAGGAGGATCGAGATCCGATCATTGCTATCAAATTCTCCCGTGTACTTACCCATTAAATTGATTCGGTTGAAATTTTGTGGAGATTCTACTGGCCCGTCACTTAGGAGGTATTCTGTTGCGAAATAGGCATGGTGTTTTTCGTGATCTAATACACTCAATAATCCCGATAATCGAAAAGTATTAAATTGTCCATATTCCAAACCAATACTATTCTCATCTAATTTGTCTTTTGTTTTAAATGCCACATAACCCGCAGTATTAAAATTTCCGGTATCGCTATAATAGGGGCCTTTTCCAAAATCAATATTATCAATGGTTTCAGGAATTAAAAAATGCAGGTCGGCATAACCTTGTCCGTGTGCATGGGAAACCATGTTGACGGGCATTCCATCCACAGAGATGGTAATGTCAGTTCCATGGTCAATATCAAAACCTCTAAGAAATATTTGCTCTGCTTTTCCTCCACCCGCATGTTGTCCAATAAATAACCCTGGTACTTTTCTTAAAATCTCTTGAGAAGAATTGACGGGAGTGATCTTTAAATCAATAGAGGATACGCGATTGATATTTTTAACGGAATTAGAAATGCTAACTTGTTCTAAATTAAAAGAGGCCTCTTCCATTGAAAATGAAATTTCTTGACCAAAATCTGTCTCCTCCAACCTATGCGTAATGGTTTCATACCCTAAATAAGTGATTGAAATGGTGTCGCCGGGTTGTACTTTATTTAAGATGAATTTACCGAAAGTATCGCTGTGACTATGGTTATTGAATTGGTTAGCGTGGATAGAAGCACCGACAATAGGTGTTTTTTTGAGGTCAGTTATTTTTCCAATTATTTTTTGGGCAGTTAAAACTTGCGAAGAGATTAGGAAAAAAATAATTATGAAATATTTCATAGGAAAAAAATAATAGGGTGCATTATATAACCTAGATAGAACTATCAGAATTTAATAAATGTTCAATATTAATCAGAAATGTTCTAGCGTTATATAGGGTAAAGCTAGAGTAGCCTGTACCATTGGTTATGAAGTAGTCAACATAAATACGAGATTAATCCGATGATTAGATCATCTATAAGCATATATCAATATAAAATGTCGGTTATCTTAACAATTATGTCCACTCAAAATGATCCCTCTATGGCCTCTTTTTAAAATCTCTTTTAATCCTCACATTTACTAGATCTAACCTAGAATATTTATAGAGCGAAACCAAAAATTAATTGTACCTTTGAACTCAATTTTGAAGCGGTCTATTTAGGAGGCTTTATTAGTTTTAAACTAGTTTTTCTAAGTACAGGAGAAAATTAAAATGCCATAAAATCTTCCTTTTTTGTGAGTTTGTGGCCCAAAAATGTTTTTAGGACTTTTGTCCGGAACTCAGCTGGTTTTCATAACCCTAAATAGCTCCTTAAGCAAACAAACATCGTACATGAGATTTGAGGATTTTTTACTGGAATTTTCTGGGGATATTACCAGCCATCAACAGTTCTTATTTAATGCGCTTGCCACAGCGGTATTAGCCTATATTCTAGGTGTATTCTATTCTAGATATGGTTCAGCAGTAAGTAATCGAAAGAAATTCGGCCATAATTTTATGTTATTGGCCTTAGCTACGATGTTGATCATTTATATTGTCAAGTCCTCTATTGCCTTGTCCTTAGGTTTGGTGGGTGCCTTATCAATTGTTCGTTTTAGAGCAGCGATTAAGGAACCAGAAGAGCTGATTTATCTATTTTTTACCATTGGAATAGGTCTTGGGATGGGAGCTAATCAAACGGTGGTCACCTTTTTGGCTTTCGTTTTGATCATGAGTTTATTGATGATCCGTGCCATGTTAATGCGACGTCCTGCCATTAAAGCACCAGAAAATATGTTTATTAGTATTTCTACTACCGAACTAGAAGTGCCAGATATTAATGAGGTCCTGTCCACCCACTTTCCATTTATTGAATTAAAACGCATCGACCAGTTTAACGGTAAATTGGATGTTTCCTATATTATTGAAACAGACGATATTAAAAATATTGTCAAGGCAAAAGATCAGCTAATTGGAAAAGCACCTAACCTGAATTTTTCTTTTATTGAACAACGAAATCTTTCTGTTTAGAGCTGAAAGCATACTGGGTCAAACTGCGCAAAAATGAAAAAGCATTATCTTGTTCAAGTATTTTTCCCTTCTTTTTTCTTATACCTATTTTTATGCTTGGTTTGTCTGCTTTTTGATAGCACGGCTTTGTCTGCTCAATTCAATACTATGGCCAATGGACGAATTGAAAGTGAATATAAATTGAGTGTTCCAAAGGAAATAGAAAGCCAAGTCTGGCAATTCTTGACCCAAGAATTTGACAGTGTTGGGATAAAAAAAATTGATACGAGTTTTTCTGCCATCGTTGCACAAGAAATTTTTTATGATCAATATTTTGATGATGAAAATAAAACTTTGTTTAAGGCCAAGGCAGGTGCAAGATTTCGTCAACGATTTGTGGCAGATACCTTAGCCAAGCAATTATTGCAATTAAAACTGCCGTTAAATGATAGTACGGGAGTTGCTAGGCAAGAAATTAAATTCAATGTTTACACCAAAATAAAAAATACGGATCGGCAGGCTATGCATCCGTTTTGGCGATATGTACGACCAAAAAACAGAGAGGAAGTAAATTTTTATTTAGCAAATCATGACTTGACTGGAAATACGTTAATTCCAGCCGTAAAAGTACGACAAGATAGAAAACGAATCTATGTGTCAGAAAAAGGAGTCCCATTCTTGACCATGACTTTTGACGAAGTCTGCTCTTTTTATTTTCCTTATCCTTGTTTTACAGAACTAGAATTAGAATTAAATGAAATTCGTTTTACGGATGGAAATGCCGAAGAACGTACACGAATGGAAAGCGTTAACCAATCTATAAAAGATAAAATTTTACAGCAGTTTCCAGCTTTAAAACAAGATCAAACGCCCAAGTATAATAAGATGTCGTTGTTATTAAAAGATAATGTATTGGAAAAATTATATAATAATTTGATGTACATTATTTTAGGAGCCATCGTTTTATTAGCAGGATTGCTTTTTGTGCAAAATAATAAAAAACATACTGTTCTTTAAACAACTTGATAACATAGAGAACTAAATAATACTATTCAATGCAAATATCTAGTCAATATAAAACAAGGCAAAAAAGTCGATGGAGCAAGCTTCCATTAATTTTTGCAATGGCCGTTTTGGTAGGATTAATGGCTATTATGTTGCTGGCCAATCAGGAAAAAGAAACTGTGATTACTTGTAATATGGAGAAAACCGTTGATTCGAAAAATGGTCATCGATTTAAAGATGGATGGTTTTATTTTTCAAATGGGAAAACGCAAAACTCAGACCAAGCCTTCAATGGGAAATATTCAGCTCGTTGTGACGAGTCTATAAAGTATGGTCCTACCTACCAATTAGAAAATGTAAATTCAGGAGATATTATCGAAGCCTCCATTTGGCAACAGAGCGATGAAGGATATGGCGCATTGACTTTCGAAGGACATTGGCGGGGTTATTTTAGGATGTCAAAAAAAGCCAAAAAAATTCACAAAGGTTGGGAACAACTTTACTTAATTGATACAATTCCTTTAGGGGTGAAAAATGCCAAGTTAAAAATATATCCCTTCTTATCTTCCCCAAAAGGAGTAGTTTATTTCGATGATTTTAAAATTAAACACATCAAAAGAAAGAGTAATGTTGTTTGGAAAAAGGAGGAGTATGATGGTGCCAGTATAAACCTGACTATCGAAGAGAAGGATATATCCAAGTTGAGGCTCAAAAGAACGGAGGCCATGAATCGTGGCAATTTGATTACGGGGAGAAGGGATTTAGTAAAAGCTAAATTAAATGATGAGGAAAAGGAAATTGATGTACAAGTTCGATTAAAGGGAGATTTATTGGACCACTTGCAGGGAAAAAAATGGTCTTTTCGAGTGGTGCCAAACAAAGGACAGGCTTGGAATAATATGCGGGAATTTTCTGTTCATAATACTGCTTCACGTGCCCATTTATTAGAATGGATTTTTCATCAAATGTTGAGCGATGAAGATATTTTAACTACTCGCTATGATTTTGTTCAATTGGCGTTGAATAAAGAAATTTTAGGTATTTATGCTTACGAAGAACATTTTGCTTATCCCATTTTATATCAACAAAATAGAGAACGAGGACCGATTATTCGCATTAGCGAAGATGGATTTTGGCAATATGCCTCCGCTGGAATTTCTGATAAAATTCCTTGGTTTGAAAGTGCACATATTGAAGCATTCGAAGCAAAAGAAATTTTAAAAGATAAGCAACTTACTCAACAGTTTATTCAAGGTCAACAAAATATTTACGATTATGTCAATGGAAATAAAACGCCTAGTGAAATTTTTGATGTGGATCGGATGGCTAAATTTATGGCTATTTTGGATGTCTGTATGGCATGGCATGCCTTCGGTACTGCTAATCAAAGATATTATTATAATTGCGTTACTGGAAAGTTAGAACCTATCGGTTATGATGGTTATTCTGATGATGGAATTAAATGGTTTCAACCTCCTTTAATGTATGGAGGTAATATTAATTCCCGAGTTTCTAAGCCGGCCAAATTTCGTAATGCCGATGCGCTCTTTAATTATTTTTTATTCAATGACTTGGCTTTCGTAGAAAAGTATGTGCATTATCTAGAGACCTTTACCTCCGCCTCTTATATTCAGAATTTTCTAGAAAAACATTTTGCGGATATTAATAGTCGAGAGCAATTTATTCAAAGAGAGTATCGAGATTATTTTTTTGATGAAGTAAAAACGTTTAAAAATGCTGCAACCATCCAAAAGGTACTTTATCCTGCGGAAAATGTTACTGTAAAAGCCTATCAGGAATTAAATGGGGAAATTGTTTTAGAAAATTATCATGCCCTTCCTATTGAAGTGGTAGGTTTTGGAAATAAAAGTATTCAATACAAACCGTCTGATAGATTAATTTTAGAATCTTTTAATCTGGAAGTTCCAGTTAAAAGATATTCGGTTCCTGTCAAAGGAAAAGCTAAGAATGTTTTTTGTAAAACCTTAGGAACGAATAAGGTAGTAAGTTTACCGATTTTTAATTGGCCTGCTCCAGTATCAAAGATAGCTACGCTAAACTCTTCCGTAGATGACTTGAAGAATCAGTCAAATTTAATTATTAAGGATAGTAGCATTTATCTTAAAACTGGGATTCAAACCATTACCCAAGATTTGATGATCCCCGCAGGGTACGAATTTCATGTCCCCCCTGGCACGACTATACAATTAACTAATCAATCATCTATTGTCGCTTATGGTCCTGTTTTTATCAAAGGGACAAAATCAAATCCAGTTATTATCAATTCTTCTCAAGGTGGACAAGGAGTGGCCGTTCTTAATGCTAATAAAAAATCCGTTATTGAGCATACTACTTTTTTTGGATTAAATGCTAGAAATAAAGGAGGACAAATAATGGACGGCGGTGTTACTTTTTATCAATCTGATTTTGAATGTACTCGTTGCGTTTTTGAAAATAGCCAAGCAAAAGATGCTTTAACGATCATAGAATCGAAGTATCGCCTGGAGGAATCCATCATCTTAAATGCCAATGGAGATGGAGTAGATGCCAATCAAAGTTCGGGAGTGATTGCTAATTTTATGGCGGATCAAATTGGTAAGGATGCAGTAGAAATAACTGGAGGTTATCTGCAGGCAAAAGATGTAACGGTAAACAAAGTATTTGGGGCAGGATTAAATATTACCAGAAATGGTAATGCTGAATTAACAAACAATTTTACTATAAAAAATAGTGAGAAAGGAATTATGGCATCTGACTTATCTAAGTTGACCGCTAATTTTATTACCTTAGAAAAAGTAAAACAAGGATTGGTCGTCTTTCAAAAACTTCCCGAGTATGGTCCTGCAGATGTAACTGTCAGAGATTTTAGTGCCAAGGAAGTAGGTCAATTGCATGTATTAGAATTAGGCGCTAATTTGACTTTGAAAAATAAAAAGATTGACGTTAAATAAACAGATCAGAATTATAACGATGCGATACGAACGAAAATATAGAATTGAAAATGCCAGTCTCTCTCAAGTAGAATGGGTCATCCGACAAAACCCGGCCTGTTTTCAGATGGCCTTTCCAGATCGTTGGATCAATAGTATCTATTTGGATGATATTGCTTTTAATTCCTTAAATGAAAATCTTGCTGGAATTTCAAAAAGAAATAAATTTCGCATTCGTTGGTATGGTGATACTTTATCGGAGGTTAAAAAACCTACGTTAGAAATTAAGATTAAAAATAATTTTACGAATACAAAAGATTTTTTCAAGCTACCTGATTTTACCTTGACACCAGCATTTGATTGTGTCCAATTTATAGAAACACATATACCAAATCTCCAACAACGTCTTTTCCCAGTTTCTATCATTCAATATTTACGAAGCTATTATGTTTCTCAAAATGGAAAAGTTCGTGCTACTATTGATCGTAAGTTGAAATATTATTTATACCAAGGACGATTGCTAATGCAACATTCTCCTGCGATCGATCATGGAATTATTTTGGAAATAAAATACGATAAAGATTATGATGATCAAATGCAACCTATCTTTCAAATGATCCCCTTTCGATTGACCAAAAATTCCAAATACGTCAGTAGTATTAATGCACATTATATTTAGCAGTGGTTCGGTAATTTTTGATTTTGAGACTGAGTGATTAAAAAAAATTGCTAGTTACTGCGAATTATATCACCCTTTCAGGGTAGGCTGTTCAATCTATGCTAAGCGGTGTAAAAATTTTCTCCTGCACTTTTTTGTATCAAACTTAAATATTTGTAATGTATTTAATAACAATAATTTTTCTTTTATTGACTGAAACTGTTCCCGCTTGATTAAGTTTCCGACCTTTAGTTTTTTTCCATTCGGTTCATTAATAAAATGTCTTAAGACGAATACTGTGTGAGCTAAACAGCTGCAAAATAAAGAGTAAATGATTGATAATTAATAATTTTAATTAAAGAATAGAATCTCAAAGCGAGTTTATTCGGCTTGATATTTTATTAGACGTGCCGAATTCGAAAAATACTACAGGCGGCAGATTTTTTTCCTGCCCGATCTGACGATCAGTCAGGCGGGGTTTCGTTTTTTTTTCTGCCAAAAAAAATGAACAGAAGGAAAAGAAAAAGCTAAGATTTTCTGGAAAAACTTCGATTAAGAAGTGCAATAGCTTTTTCTTGTTAATTGAACATCCTACCCCGTAGGAGTGACAGGAAATTTGAAGAATTCATGACCAGGTATAACGCAACAAATTATATCATCCTTTTTCGAATAAGAAAAAAAGATGAAATAATTACCGAACTATTGTTTAATAAATGCTGCTTTAATTTTTCCTAATTATGGGTATCCTTTATTAAATTACAGGCTTAACTTAAGAAGTAAAATTAGAACGAACAAGAACGCGTGATAGGAATACACCATGAAAGTAATTCCTATATATATGTTGTTTTTATTATTGTTAAGATTATAATAAAAGTTCATTTTTTTTTTGGTGTATTCAAAATTCTTTCTTATCATTGATCTGCATACTACTTGAAAACCCATCTTGCTGACTATTCTAATCAGCCTTATTTTTTTTGATTTTCGATTTTTTTAAGGGAAACATCCATAGTTAAACGAATTTAATAATCATGGTTTTGCATCTATGATTACGACTGCTATATTGTCATCAAATCAAGATGTGATCTATTTTAAAAAGTATTTTTTAGAATAAATTATCTATGATTTGCGACTTTTTACGCTAACATAACTAATAGATGATACTTCAAAAGCCGATAAAAACTACAAACGCCATCACGCGTAGAGTAGATCTCCTACAAGACCTATGGGAGGATTTTCTCAGTGCCCCTCAAGCTCGTTGCTGTTGCTGGTCAGTTTCTGAGGATGAGCTTAGTATGATAAACACGTTTTTTCAAGTTAATGCACACGAATCTAGTGACTTACCAGACATTTTTATACGTTTAGAATCCCCATTTCAGGACATTAATACCTACAGCCAATTGCTTTCTGAGGAATTAGCTGCGATGGTTGAGGCAGACCGCGATGGTTTGGCGGAAAATGATATTTTTATTGATTGGGAATCAAAATATCGAGCGGATGATAAGAATCAAGCTGTCGGATTCTTACGGGAGTTCTTTCATTTTTCTGATAGCTTAAATGTAGAGGAAGGAAGCGTAGTTGTCTTTTTATCACCTGCCAGTATCTCCAATCCTCAAGCTTGGAAACAATGGTGGAAAGATGTTTTGAGCCTTAACATTCCAGATAAAATATTGCTGATGGTTTGTGAAGAAAAAGAGAATAGTTTTTTCACCTCAATAGCAAAAGCGTTTCCGGCTAAAATGAAGGTTTTTAGTCCAAGATTGGAAATGGATAATGCCATTCGAGAATTGCTGTCTGAATACGGAGATCAGGAGGATGATTCTACCAATTTTAGAAAAGCATATTTTGAATTGACCGCAGCAGTCGGCGCACAAGATTCAGGAAAAATAAAACAAACCGCAAAAACGACGCTTAAATTAGCCCGGAAAATTGGTTTTCCTTATTTGGAAGTGACGGTGCTTTCTACCACTGGCAATGGTTTTATGAGGTGTGGTAAATCAAGTGCTGGAATTATCGCTTTCGACGAAGCCCTAAAAATAGCAGACGCCAATCAAGACCAACCCTTAGTAATCGATATGCCCGAATTGGTCATGGATCTACCCGGTGGAAATCTCTATGAACAATTAGCGGTACAAGTCTTATTTTTTAAAGCAGCTGGTTTTCTTTCCTTAAAAAAGCCAGACTATGAACAAGCACTGGAGACCTACGAACAAGCAGACGAACGGTTAGCAAATATGCTAACAAAAAATAAAGCAAACACCACTAAAACAGATTGGACAAACGGAGGAATCATTCATTTCCATCGTTCCGAAGCACTACGGATGACTGGATTCTGTTCTGAAAAATTAGGTAGAAACCAACAGGCATTAAAAATCTACACCAAAGCAGTTGCCCTAGCAGAAAAGATGAGTCCTGAAATGCGCGCTAGTACCATGCTGCCTTATGTAGGCCAAGCCATGTTGAACATTTGTAGCAAAGAAGGGATGAAAAAAGCATACTGGAAAGTACAAGGAAAAATGGAAGAATTACTGGGGGAAGATTGGTCTGAATAGGCGTTCAAAGCAACTAATTAAAAAAAAATCATAAAATCTGGTAACGCTTTCCAACAAAGCTGTACTTACTGGTAAGAAGCGCGTAAAGCGATTGATTTTTTAAAGACAATGACCAATAAATGTTCGTAGGAAAACAATTTGATTTGATTATGGGAGTGGATATTCACATCATTCAACCGCCGGGACCTGTCCCTCCGGTGCCCATACCACATCCATTTATTGGGATCGTTTTTGATCCGATTGAGTTTATACCAAAAATTGGAGCGGCCATTTTGGTAAATGGAATCCCGAGAGCACAAGCAGGAACAACCGTAAAAGGAATGCCACCTCATTTTCCCATCGGAGGATTTTTTGTAAAAGTTCCTTCCAATGATGGAGAAATTTTTATGGGGAGTATGACGGTGAATGCTGAATTTGAACCTTTGGCATTTTTAGGGAATCCGGTTTTAACTTGTCATGATGTAGGAATGACTTCCATACATAGACCTAATCGGATGAGTAAATCAAAACCAAAATCCTTGGTGCTACCGACATCGGTATTGCTACCGATTCCAAAAGGTCTGCCGGCCATAGTAGGTTCTGGGGCATTGATGATATCCATAATTGGAACGATAGTAAAGAAAGTGCTTAATTTAAAAAAAGTCCAAAAAGGTACAGAGTGGATGGTGGGTAAGACAAGGAAAATGGCTGGTAAGGTCGCTAGAGAAATTACGGAAGAAATAGCGGAAGAAGTAGTAGAGATTAGTGCCATAATAGTTGCTAAAATAGTCGCCAGAGACTTTGCCTCTAAAGCTGCCAAAGAAGCGGTCGAAGAAGCAGTGATAAAATTTATTGATGATGGCATCGAAGAAGTCATTGAAGAAGTAACAGGAAATATCTCAGCAGAAATTGCGGAGCATGTTGCCGAAGAAGTTACGCTGGAGACGATTGATTATATCGTGTCAGAAAGTATAGAAGAACCGGTAGATATGATTGTAAAAATGAACTTAGAATCCATAGAAAAGAATGCTTTTGAAAAAGTTATGCAACAGCGTAATGGAGGATGAAATAAAATTTTTAAATACTAAAATTTTTAACCGATGAAAATTCATGATGAAGAAAAAATTAAAGGATGTATCACAAAAGAAATTTGTTTAAGTGGTCGCACACTATCGGAGATAGAACGCATTTTAGGTTTTCATAAAGGTCGATTAGCAAAAGGTATGGTGGTTCTTGCTTTGACTCGAAAACCTAAAGCTAATGAGTTCGAATTCGGTGGCTATACCCAAGTAGCTAGTCACCATTTTGAAGAAAATTATGGAGGAGTAGCCTTAGATGAATCGAAGGCTAAAGAAAATATTATTAAGAATGTCTTTAAGACTCATGGGCCTAATCGATTAGTAAAAGTTTTACCAAATATTAGACATGATTTGGCAATGTCCGATGATCACCAATACCCACCTGGATTAGGTGTTCCTCAATGGAACCTAACCAAAGAAATTGAAATGAAAGTAGTAGGTATCGTGAATGAATACCCTGATGGAAGATACTACCGAAGATAAAATTATAATAGATCTATTTAGAGGGAACTTAAAATGAGTTTTAATTCCGATACAATAACCCATTATTCAACTATAAAAAAAAACATCCAATAAAATAAATAGAATCCCTTATACCGATACAAAAAACAATTACCGATACTACATGAAAAGCACCATCCAAATACCGTTAAGCAACGAGGTCCAAAAAGCGATTATCGTAGCGCAAACTAAAGCACATGAATACCACCAGGGCAACTTCTCTGTAGGTCATTTGCTATATGGTTTATTGCGAGAAGAAATTGGATTGCATCCTTTCTTAGAAGACATCCACCAAAATGTCCATCGCCTCAGTGCTTGGGCAGAATTACGTTTAGAAAATGCTCCTAAGTCCGCACGAATGGTCGAAAAACCAACGGGCGATCATTCGGTGGAAAAAGTAATTCAAGAAGCCTATCGTCTTCGAACCGAAAGATATGAGTTTGACGTAACGCCGCTCACCTTACTCGAAGCGATCTGTACACCGGAAGTTGGGTTTTCTGCCCGACAGCTAAAACGATTCCCTTTAGGACTTTCTCAAGTGCAGGAAGGTCGAAATAATCAGGCCCGAGTAGCAGAGGCTTTGAACGATGCCATGTCCGCCGCCAAGCAAAATCAACCAAGCAACACCAAAAATAAATCCAATGGTTCCTCTAAAAGATCTACCTCCAAAGCCATTGAAAAATATTGTGAAGACTTAACTGCAAGAGCGCGTCACGGAAAAATCGATCCTGTCATTGGTCGAGATGAGGAACTGAAAAAAATGGTGGAATATCTCGGTAAACGAACTTCTCCCAATATCATTATCACTGGAGAGCCCGGTGTCGGAAAGACCGCCATCGTTGGTGGCTTGGCACTAAATATCTTAGCAGATCGAGTACCGGAAAGATTAAAGAATGCTTCAATTTATGAGTTGGATGTCAACGGTCGATTAGTGGCGGGTGCTTACAAAGGAGAAGTGGAAGAACGCTTAAAATCAGTGCTGCAAGAAATAAAAGCAATGGGAAATGCGATTTTATTTATTGATGAAATACATACCCTTTTAGATCCAAATGGTTCGGTCGGTTCTGGTGCGGTCAATTTATTAAAACCAGAATTGGCGCGTGGAGAGTTGACGGTTATCGGTGCCACCACAGAAGGGGAGTACCGCCAATTTTTTGAAAGCGATGCTGCCTTCCAACGGCGATTTACCAAGTTGCAAATCAACGAACCATCTGAAGCCTTGGCAACTGAAATGTTGCAAGGCTTAGTGGGACGTTATGAAGAATTTCATGAAGTAGAACTAGCAAAAGAAGCCATCCCACTTTCGGTGCAATTGGCTAAACGATATGTAGGAAATAAAAAACTACCTACGTCTGCTTTAGAAATAATGGATGTGACGATGGCCGCCGTGATCGTAATGAATCAAACGAATGGGACGGAATTAGAGGAGATAGAAAGAGCATGGAATGGAGAAATTAAAAAAGCGGATCAAGCGACTTTTGATAAAGGTTTGAAAAGTTTAGAAGCAGGCTTGATGCAGAGATTGTCGCATTTGTTGACGCAACGATTGGAGGAAGAAATAAAAGAAAATGGACAGACGAAAGTTCTTTCTAAGGATGCTCAAATACAGCATTTTGAAAATAAATTAAGCCTACTTAAGACTTGGTTATCCGATCCTAAAGAGGTCGTTTCTGCCGAAGATGTCGCGGCTACCGTAGCTTATATGACGGGTATTCCAATGGGGAAAATCCAAGCCGAAGAACAACGACAGTTATTGGAAATGGAATCCATCTTGGCGCAAAAAGTAGTAGGGCAGACTCAAGCCTTAAAAACGGTAGGAGAGGCGTTACGTCGTTCTCGGGCAGGACTGCGAGAATCCAACAAACCGGCGGCCGCTTTCTTTTTCCTTGGACCTACAGGGACGGGAAAAACAGAATTGACCAAAGCGATTGCCAATTTATTGTTTAATGACCCTAGTGCTTTGATTCGTTTTGATATGTCGGAATTTAAGGAACAACATTCTGCCGCTTTATTATATGGTTCTCCTCCGGGATATATTGGTTATAAAGAAGGTGGTTTATTGGTGAATAAAATAAGACAACGGCCATACTCTGTGGTTTTATTTGATGAGATTGAAAAAGCACATAAATCTGTCTATGATGTTTTTCTTCAAATTTTAGATGAAGGAACAGTAACGGACAAACAAGGAAAAAAAGGGGACTTTACAAAAGCCATTGTCATCTTTACTTCCAATATTGGTAGCGACTGGATAAGAGAACAATTCAGTAATAACCATACACCCACCCACGAAGAACTAAGAGAAGTTATGTCGGATGCCAGGATGCCCGACGGAACCAAAGCCTTTCGGCCGGAAATGCTTGGGAGGGGATTGCACTTAGTTCCTTTTTCGCCAATTACCAAAAATGTGGCGGGAACGATTCTAGAGATACACCTTAAAAATTTTGCGCAAAGATTATCGCAGCAAGGAATCAAATTCGATTATACCGATGCGGCAAAAGAAACCCTCATTGACTCAGGCTTTTCAGAAATATATGGCGCTCGTCCTCTAAAAGACACGATCGAAGAACGGCTGGCGACCCCGCTTTCTGAAAAAATTATTAGTCAAGAGATTGGAAAAGGTTCTTCCTTAACCGTCGATTGGGATACGAAAAAGGAAATGTTTATCTGGAATATAAAAAATCAAAAAGTATGAAAAATGAAATTTGGGAAAAAAGATTTAGAGTAGGCAAAAGAATCAATTTAGGTGGTTGCTTTACCTTTGATAGTTATATCTTAGATCAAAATTTGACTGAAATAGCTCGTAGAATGGGTTTGCCATTAAAGGTGGTTTCTCAAGGTGTCTATATTGCTCATCCGCTTCGAATCCCAAGCATGAACGAATTTGAATTAGGAGGGGTTACTTATGACTCCACCGATAAGTTTATGGATTACAGTGGTAATGAACCCATTTATCAATCAGAGAAATTCAAAAAATTGTATTCTCAGAATTCCGTAATTCCTGTTGATTTTCATCAAATAAAAAAGCAATACCATAATAGTTTTGGTGCTCAAAAATTGGTGAAAATTATTGCTCCTTCTGCTACGGATTATCCACCAGGAGGAATGTCGCCTCAATTTGTCATGAAAAGAGATGCTATCCCATGCAGGATTGTCAAATTTATTCCTCCATTCGGTATTTATAAAAGATAACTTAAGTTCTTACTCTATAAATTTTTTGAAGAAAAAAAATGATTTAACAATAAAATTAAAATTATGGCAAAATTAGTTAAAGACAATATTGGTGCTCAAAGCCAAGATGGTATCAATACGCAAGTCGGGATACAATTTCTAAATCCAGATCGTACCGCTATGTTAATTCCCTTGGAAGAAGATTGTCCAACAGATCCTGATGAAATGGTCATCGAAGGAAAAGCTACCTATACGTTGGGCGGACTTTTTAATAAAGTAAAACCTTCCATTGAAGTGCCCATTAGCACAGGTGATGAATCCAATCCCTTACAAGATGAAACGATTTCTTTTAAATCCATTAAAGATTTTGAACCAGAAGAAATTATGAATCGGGTTCCGCTATTAGCGAATTTAAAAGATAAACAAACGTTGATTGGACGTCTAGAACAGTTAATGCGAGAAGAAGCCTTTCGAAAAATCATGGATGACCCAAGTAAAAAACAGGCGCTTGTCGGTTTCTTAAAGTCAGTAATTTCAGAAATCGAAACGACAGAATCAAACGATTAAATTATTTGTTCAAAAAAAATCCTAATTCTAATAACGAACAAAAACTATCCTGTACTTACTAATAAGAGACAAGCAATTTTAAGTACAAATACGTTTTTTGTAAAAAAATAAATCAATGTCAAATTTAGAACTAAATCAAAATAACGTGGCGGTCCGCGAAAAAGCCAAGCAGGAATTAACGGCTTTCGGCGGCCTATCTACCGTTAGCAAATCATTAGCAGCACAATTAAAACTTCCCAATCTTAAATACTTTGGTTCAGAAAAAGAAGCGGCTGTAGAGCGGAGAGAAGACTGGTTGGAAGGGGAGGAATTCGAAAAGTCAAGAACGGATACCAAGAATAAGTTGAAAATGCTGGTGAATATGCTCGAAAGTAGTGACGATGTTTCAGCGGCAGCTAGTGTTGAAAAACAAAAAATCCAAGCACTCAAAGATCAGAATTTATCTAAGATTCTAAAAAAATCCAGAAAACTAGAAAAGTCCTGGAGAGAATTGGATTTGTTTTTTACCAATGCAGCCGATGCAGAACTTAGAAATTTAACCATCATCAATACCGATCCTTCCAAGGTAGACGAATCGGTACTCGTCAATAAAATTGGAAGTATGCTAGATGATGCCAATAGCAAGGCGATTGACCAATCAAAAAGCTATTCCTTTTTAGTAGCACCTGGTTATATGGGGCAACCATTGATTGAAAGATTTGCTGATGTGGCACATCGGAATAAGGTACTTTTTCTAACGGATTACAAGGATGAAAGATCGGTTGATGAAATCGTAGATGCGGCTAATGAAGAAGGTAAGCCAAAATTGGGAGGCAACAATAAATCTTGGAGTCGAACGGCAGTATTCACGAATTACGCCATGTTACGAGACAAATATGCGCAAGAAAAAAGAGAGCTGTATGGTTCTCCCGTAGCCGCCGTCGCTGGAAAATTATACGCCATCGATAATATCGCTCAACCGATTGCTGGAGCGCAGTTTGGTCCCTTAAAAGGACTCAAAGGAATTCGGTTCCCAGTTTCACAAGCACAGGCGAATGTACTGGATCGCGAAAACCTTAATCCATTAACCAATGCATTTGGCGCCTTGATGCCTTTTAATTGTGTGACTTTATTTAAAGGTGAAAATATAGAATTACGACAATACAATGTTATTCGAACCTTGGATTATGTGGACAGAGTGCTCAAGCATTTTCTAAATCAATATGTCTTTACCTCGATGGAGGATTCGGATATCCGACAGCATGTACATCGTACGATTAAAAATATGCTAGATCGACTTGGAGAATTAAAGATTCTAAAAAGCGGTCGCATCACTCACTTTGAAGTAAACGAAGACAGTCCAGATCGTTTTGATATTAAGCTAGAAGTGATTCCAATGTTTGTCACCAGCGCTTTCGAATATACGATTGGTATCGACAAAAACGGAACCGTGGAAGGCGAAGGAAATGTATAAATTATTTTTCATTAATTATATTTTTTAATCTTTTATTACTAAAACCAAAAATTATGGCTCATACAGGAAAATTCAAATTAGACGGCAAAGAAGCCGAACTAAGAAATTTAAACTATCACTTCGAAAGAGGGACCAATGATAAAGGCAAGCCTTCTACCTTAGTACGCAAGTGTCAATTGACCGTGACCATCGCTTCGGATGACGGCCTAAAAAATTCCGCGATCGAATGGTTAGCCGAAGGCAACGGTTCTAAAAAAGGAAAAAAAGGATCAATCGTGATCATGGACGAAGAAGGAAAAGAGTTTAAAACGATTGACTTTGAAAATGGCTTTTTGATTAATTACAGTGAAAATTTCGGTTACGGAATGGACGAAAATGTTCAAGAAACATTTGTAATCACTGCCGAGAAAGTAAATATCGGATCTGCTAAATTTGATTTTAAATGGCCTAAAAATTAGGACTTTCTTTAGCTAATAACCCTAGTGAAAATCGGAACTACTTTTTGGGTAGTTATGCCAGGAGTGGTTCTGATTTTTTATTTAAAAATTTTACTTAGTAATGGATTATTCGATAGTATCAAATTTAATTGACAACCATAAAAACTTGATTAGTTATCAATGGATGAAGATGGCATTTAGGTATTTAGGTGTAAAACGGATAAAAGGAAAGAAAAGTAATCCAATTATTGTACAATTTATTGCAACTACTTTAGGTGTTGAATTTAAAGCTAAAAAGCCAAATGGGAATTTTTTGAACGTAAGTAATAGTACAGTTTTACATCCAGCATGTTATATGGGATTGGAATTTTCTCATCCTACAGATAATTTTAATAAAGTTGCCCATGACAATATGGAATGGTGTGCTTCCTTTGTAAATTTTATTCTGGTCAATAGTGGTTTTAAAGGCTCTACTGGTGAAAATATGGGGGCTAGATCATTTGAGAATTGGGGACGCAAAGTAAATAAGGAAGAGATTGGAAATTATTTTGGAGCAATCACTGTTTTTAGTAGGCCGCCAACCAAAAATAATAAAAGACCTGGTCATGTTGGATTTTATGTTGGTGAGGATGATGAAAAGTATTTCATTCTTGGAGGTAATCAAGGTGGTCAAAGTGGTGTAACTATATCGGGCTTTCCAAAAGAAAAAGGAAACCTTAAATTTTTAGGATTTAGATGGCCTTCATCTTAATTTAATTAAAAAGTATTTATGAATTATAATAAGTTCAAAGTAAAAATTGGAAGCCAAGATATATCTACTCAATTTGGTGGACTTCAAATTGATCAGTCAATTGGTGCACATCACAATTTTCAATTAGTTCTGAATACTGAAGAAAGAGGTTCGTTTTTTAAAGGGAATCTTTTTGAAAATGCAAAAAAATGGATCGGTCAACCTTTTGAGGTGGAAGGAGTGTTTAAGGGAATTATAACCTCTCTAAATTTGTCTCGTGCACGAACTGGAGGAAGTGATTTTGTGGTAGAAGGAAAAAGTCCAACCATCATCTTCGATGATGGAATTCAAGCCAAGTCTTTTGGAATGAAAAATCTAAAGCAAATTGTAGACGAGGTTGTAAAGCCTTATAATTCAAAATTAGAAGAGGTTACTACCAAACCCCAATACAAAGAGAACTTAAAATACTGCGTGCAATACCGTGAAAGCAATTTTTCTTTTTTAAATCGATTAGCTGCTAGATATGGTGAATGGTTTTTTTATGACGGGCAAAAGTTAAACTTTGGCGAATTAGAAAAATCAGATATTATTCGACTAAATTATGAAAGAGACTTGACTCAATTCGATATTTCTTTAAAAACATTACCCGTTAATTTTAAGCTAAAAGCTTATGATTATAAAGGACATAAATTTCCGGAAAAGAGTGCTGACTATAGTGATGTTAAAAATGAATTTGCAAAAATCGCCTTTGATAAATCTAAAAAAGAGATTTTTCCCCAAGTCACCGAGCTACCAATTCACTTCAGTATGAGTGAAAAAGATTTAGATCAAATTATTGCATTACGACAAAATCTCCATTTAAATGAATTGGTGGTAATGACTGGTACTTCTTCTCGTCCTGACTTACGTCTAGGGAGTATTATTGAGGTAATTGATCCTCGGTCTATTCTTGAAATAGGAGGAACTGAAAACTATGGAAAATATGTAATCATCAGTTTGTCTCATGATATTACTGGTGAACGCGAGGCCTACCTCAATCATTTTGAAGCAATTCCTTACGAAGCAGTTATTCCTCCAATCAGCATTTCTCCCGACCCACCACAATGCGAAGTCCAAGAAGGAGAAGTTTTTGAAAATAATGACCCCAAAGGACTCGGTCGAGTCAGAGTACAATTTATCTGGCAAAAAGAATTGCAAGGGGAAGATAAAATGACGCCGTGGATTCGGGTGGCTTCGCATTCGAGTGGAGGCGATAAAGGTTTGTATATCATTCCCGAAAAAGGAGATCGGGTGCTGGTGGCTTTCGAGCACAATCATCCCGAACGACCTTTTGTACTGACTAGTTTGTATAACGGAGCAGCGAAGCCAGAACACCACGATCCTAAAAATTATAAGAAAGCGCTAAAAACCAAAGGTGGTCATCAAATCCTAATGAACGATGAAGAAGGAAAACAGGCCATGGATTTAAGCAGTCCAGTAGATTTTTCCGCCACCGCCACCGAAGGGAAGATGGAGATGACTGCCAAGAAAACGGTGACCATCAAAAGCGATAGTGGCGATATAACCATTTCTACACCAGCAAATATTTGCATCGACGCGGAAGGAAATATCACCATCAATGCAAAAGGAGATATTACGTTGGAAGCAACCAATATTAATTTAAAAGGAAGAACTTCTATCAACCTCGAAGCTCCTACCATAAATATGGATGCCCAGGCGAAACTAAATGGAACAGGTGGTCAAGTAAATATTGAAGGCAAAGCCAATACCAATGTTAAAGGCGGCGCTATCTTAAATTTAGAATCTCCTGGAATTACCAATGTTTCCGGATCTATGTTAAAATTAAATTAGAATGGGAGAAAAAGTATTTTATAAAATGCCTTTTAATGTCCATGCTTTGGTAGGTGGACAAGGTCGACTTGAAAAAACGAATTTGGTAGATTCTATTCGACAAAACCTACGCCTACTCTTGGCTACACCACCGATGCGGGTAGAATTTGCGCCGAATTATGGCTGTAAAATTCATTGGAGTCAATTTCTTACGAGTAATAGAATGATGGATGAAGAGATTCGATTGGAAGATAGTTTTAAAATAAAGATAGAACAAAATATCAAAGATCTGATCCAACGCTATGAACCACGAATTGAGTTGAAAGAAGTGACTATCGACCTTCGGTACGCGATAGGAGACCACCAAGCATGGTTGCCTCCGAAAAGACAAAAAATCAAAGGAAATGTGATTCAAATCATTGTAAAAATAAAAGCCAAAGTGAAAGATACGTATGCTTTTGAGATAGATAGCTTGGATTTGGAAGATACGATTTCATTATTCTAGAAACCTAAAAATTTACGAATTATCAATCGACCTACTACAAAAATAAAACGGGATATGCTCCAATGGGCCAAAGACCATTTGTACATTCGATCTTCGGATGAATGGTCTTATGATGCTTTGGACGCTGACCCTTTGGTGCATCTCTTGGTGGGGGCTTGTGCTTCTGAAGCCGACAAGGTTTACAAAGATATACAAGCTTCGGATGATCGACTGACCGATCGGTTGCTGCGGTATCTTTTACCGGAAGCTTTTCACTTGCCACAACCTGCCGTAGCGGTCGCTCAGGCGACTCCTCGCACGACGACCTGTCTGCTGTCTAATCAGCAAAGTATGGTTTTTAGAGACTCCGAAAAGGTAGTTCCTTTTACGCCTTTGTTTGATACAAAATTAGTGAACGGTGCCATTCGATATATCGGAACGGATACGCAAATCTATCAACAAAATAAAGCGCCGCAATACTTGGTGAAAGAAAAAACCAAAGAGGTCTCTCGTTTCTTGCTAGGAATTAAAACAACGGAAGCAATTGACTCGCTGGAAGATGTATCTTTCTATCTCAATTGGAGTGGTGACCCAAAAGAAAAAAGAGATTTACTAGTGGCAATGGCTAAAAGTAAATGGACTTGTAATGGAGAAAAAATTGAAAGGCAAAATGGTTTTATCGACCATCAATTACCTAATTGGAAAGATCATTTCGATCCAGAACAACGAATGGCTAAAAGATTAGATGCGCAGTTTAAATTGAATTTTCACCAAATTTTAGATTTTCCTTTTTTAGTGAAGTCTGATTATTCTGTCAGTAAGGTTTTGAAAGATTGGTTAAAAATCACCGATGCCTCTATCGATAAAGAAGAAGCCATGATTACCCAATGGGAAGCGGAAGAAACGGAAGGTAATTTTATTTGGATTGAAATTGAATTGCCTTATCGGGTTAAGTTGACCGATGTGGACCGTCACCTCACGATTGCGCTAAACCACTTTATCGTGGTCAATAGATCCTTTCAAATAAAAGATGATAATGATACTTATTTCAGTCAGTCTTTAGGACTAGAAGTAATCGAGATTCGACCTGAAACGGGGTTGTTTCATAGTATTAAGGCAGTCACCAATCAAATTGAAAATCTACCTATTCCTGCTGTTTCTTTGAAAGATTTAGTCAAGAGTGGAAGTACTACGACTTATAGTTTTAGAATGGGAGGTGTCGGTCGTCAGGATGATTATAATGCTTGGAAACGATTGTCCTATTTGGTTAAAATATTTAGAGAGGAACATAAACTTAGAGACCTCTACGATCGGCTTGCTGATAAAATGTCCTTGGAAGAATTACACGAAGCGATCGGTTCGAAAGTTTCAAAAGTGGAAGCTCGACAAGCAGAGGAAGAAAAAAGAAGTAGCCCATTTTATTTATTTGTTCAACCGGGAAGAAAGACTGACCAACTACGAGTTAAGATTGAATATTGGATCACCAATGGTGAGTTGGCCAACGGATTAATGCCGGGCGCAACCCTTGTTTTAGAACCTGCTTTGGCTGGAATTGATACTACTGGAGTCAGCTTGGTCACTTCTCCTAATGGCGGGAAAAATTATGCTTCACCCACCGAAAAAAAACAAGTCCTACAAGATGTTTTATTCAGAAGAGAAAGAATTGTGTCGGCCCTAGACATTAAAAGCTACTGTCACCGAATCATTGGAAAGGATTTGAAAAAAATAGATCTAAAACCGTTTTTTGAAACGAATAGAGATCCAGCAGAAGGAGGTATCCAACGGGCCATGCAAGTTACCCTAACCGTAAATACCCAGGTGGATATGGACTATATTACTCAGTTAGGGCAAGAAATAGAATTAAGTCTAAAAGAGCATAGCGTTGGGACGATGCCGTATAGAGTGTCTATTATTACGAATGCAAAAGAACCTGTTAAATAACTTTTTAATATTGATCTATTTTGGAAATTAAAAATTTGGTAAATACTACTAGACTCCCTTTTGATCTTCGAGCAGAAGTCCTTGGAAGACTCCTGGCCGACAAACATGAGTTGGACTGGGAGCAGGTATTAATGCGTCCAGGTCGCTTTTTTCAACGGTTGGGTAGGAAAGATGTGGTGGAGGTCGCTGATGGATTTTCTTTGAGATTAGATAAATCAGTTGTTTGGATTGATATCAGTCGGGAAGGAATAATGGATGTACTTCCAGAAGAATTATTTGATCACGCTGGAGACGGGGCATCAGATGAGCAATTGGTAGCAACCAGAAAATTTTGCCTTCCATTTGAACAATTATTTTATTGGTTACGCCTAGGTAATGAACAAAGAGAAACTAAGTCCGAACTAAATTTAGAGAAACAATGGTGGGGGCAATTTTTGTCCGAAGACTATGAAGGATATACTCCTTTGGCAGATGTATCTTTAGACAAAAAACAAAAGCATATTTTATATGCCATGATTCCACAATTGTCTGATATTCTTGGAAACTGGACACTGACGGAACAATGGCTATCCTTACTGATGGATATGTCAATTGAAATTTCAGAGATTCCTCCACCAGAGTATGTTTTACCAGAAACGATACAATTAAGGTTGGGAACGGCCAGGTTGGGACAGGATTTTATTATTGGGTCTTCGTTCTGCGATGGCATTCCAAATATAAAAATTTTTATTAACGGACTTACGGCAGACACTATTGGGAACTATCTGATAGATGGAGAAAAAAGAAATTTATTAGAAACGCTTTTGACCATGATGATCCCCGTGGAAACGCCTTATCATATTGAACTATCACTCAAGGTGAAAAGTAATTTTCTTCAGGTTGGTGCAGCATATTCGAATTCTGTCTTAGGATATACCACGGTTTTATAGTTTGAAATTAGAAAATAATTATGAAGGAATTTTATCCATTGATGGCCATCGTTGGAATAAGTGTAGTCTTGATTACCTTATTTTTTACGGCTTTTAAATTGGACCAAAAAGACTGGCGTACTAAGTTTTATCCGCTGTTGATGGCCATTTTTGGAGGCTTGGGTGGATTATGGTTATTGTATGGATCAACAAAAATATATATTGGAATACAAGTTATTTGTTTTGTGGCGGGGGTGATACATGTTTGGTTTATGTATCAAAAACTTTTTTGGAGCAAAAGAGATGGATATGATTCGGCGAATGATTCCTTTCTTCCAGAATTTGTCTACACCTTAATCGTTTTAGGTTTTATCACGGCAGGATTAATGGGCATCATCGCTTACTTGAGTGAAACTTTAAAAATGGAAAACTATTGGGATACTGCTATGCTGTTTATGGTTCCCTTTTTATTTATTAAATCTTATGATTTATTAAATCAAATTCCTCAACGTGATTTTGCCTATAAGTGGATCTTCACCGATCAACGAATTGGAGAAGATAACTGGCAATGGGAAAATGAAATATGGGTTTCTTTTTTAGTTAAAGAAAATTTAGAAGGAGAACAACTAAAGATTGGTCGCTATGCTTCTTTTAGGGTGTCGAGTCCAAGAAGGGTTCCGTTAGGAGAATCTTTTCGATTGGCCATTCGAGAATATAATAGAAAAGGCCCCGAAGTGATGGTGCAAGATTTAGGTTTTGAAAGAGAAAATCAACAGCAATTATGGTGGTTATTTTCTATTAAAATTATCTGGAATCAGCCAAGTACTTGGTTTAGAAAAATTAGATACTTAAATCCCAATATTTCTCCCATAAAAAATGGAATACGACCAGATGATATAATTCTAGTTAGAAGAAGAACCTTCAGAGGAGCAAGTAATGCCATAGAAGAATATGCTTTTGATGAAGATATTGCGATGGGTGAAATTTGAGCAATAGGAGACTAAAACAAATTGAAATTTTAAAAAACAATAAATATGTTTGTATTAGACGAGATTAAACATTATCCGGTAAATTGGACCAATGGGATGCGGGTTTCAGAGAAAGATTTTGCCAAGACTGATCTTGCTTGGGGAGATGCTTTGCGGGATGTTCGAGCCACCATTTTTCAGGGAAGACAATTTGGTTTATTGCCGCCATTACGAGACAGCGATGACCAGACCGCGTATCCAACCTTAGTCTATGAATCCAATCGAAAATTGCTAACCCTGAGAGAATGCAGAGCGATTACGGAAGGCGGCTATCGAATTGAAATTACGGAAGATACGCATCGGGAACTAAATATTCCCTTAAATTTTCCCTCTGTTTCTATTCAAGCATCAGAAGGCTTTTCTGTTTTTATAACCGTAGATATGTTTAATCCGAAAGGTGCAGGTAAAATGTCGATGGATGCACCTCCTCGACATGAAATCCTAGCCCCTTTTTATGAACTAAGCGTGATTTATGAAAGCGATGATATTGGATTGTCAGATTTTAATCATCTAAAGATTGCGGAGTATCATTTTGTTAATGGACGGGTGACTCGGAATGAGGAATTCATTCCTCCTTGTATGACCATTAATGCGTATCCCAAATTACAAGAACGATTTTCGAAAGCAGGAGCGAATTTAAAAAGTATCCACGATAACGGCATTATTCTAAGCAAGCAATACCGCAATGATGTGCGTCCTGATGTACAAGAAGCAGCAGGTTGGATTGAGCAAATGACTCTGCACATTGCACATAATATTTGGTCTTATAATGACCTATTGGAACGACAAGCTCCGCTCCATACTTTGGTCTTTTTTAAAGATTTAGCCCAGTATATTTTATCAGCGGTTGATATTTTGGCGGACAATCCTTTCATGAAAGAAAATGCAAGATCTCAAAGTAAATTTTTTAAACATCTAGCAGATCCTAATTTCCAAGGAGACGATTTAAAAACAGATTTTGATCGAATTGATAAAGCCTTGCGTGCCTTGCATTTGTGGTATAAAGCATTAGGTGAATCCTTTAGACAGGGAAGAGCCATTCGCGTCGAAGACATGGCTAGATAGATGAATCGAATATTTGCTCATTGCTAGGGCATTCAATTTATGAAAGAAAACTTGTACAAAAATGAATATTGAATATTCAATCACAAACATGTTCATATCAATGCAAGGATGAACCCTAAAAGTATGGTTTTCAATCAATTATGATTTTTTTGTTTGACCGTTTTTAAGTTAATCTTATATGTATTCGATCTAAAGGAAATTTTTTTATTAAAAAAATAATTAAAAATACGTTGATAAAATTTTCATCAAATTTAGGGTGAATTGAACACTCCAGCAAGCAGCAAAAAACTCATAAAAGAAACCACTAATAAATCTCCCTAATTTATTTTAAATCCTGATTCACATAACAAAAAAAAGTATGAAAAAAATAAAATGTCAGAATCCGATTTGTGAATCGACTTTTCATTTTAATAATAAAAAGAATCCGAACGCTACAAAAGTCAGATGTCCTAAATGCAAAGGCGTTCAGCCGCTGTTGGCAGCGGTGAAAGAGGAGGAAGAAGAGGTGGATTGGTTGCGCAGTGCACCCCCTAAGCCAGTTTCTTCACCCGTTATTCAGCAAGAAGAAAAGTTCGTTGTTCAGCCGGAAAAGTTAGAAGCGAAAGAAGATTTTTTTATGGTAAAGCCAACGCCAGTGGCTCTATCCAAAAGGCCGGTAAAGAAAAATAGAAGCCAACCCGAAACTACTCAATTGGGATGGATTTTTATTCATGATGAACATACCGCCACCCAAACCTTTGAATTGCGAAAAGGAATTAACCGGATTGGCAGGCATTCAAAGTCTACCAAGCGAGATGTAAATATTGCCATTCAAACAATGGATACTATGATGAGTCGACATCATTGTGATATAGAAGTTAGGTGGAATACTAGAAAAAATAATTATGAGTATGCCTTATCTGATTATAGTTCCAATGGAACGTTTATTAATGCCCGAGATCGGATGGCCAGATCAGAAGAGCGATTGCTAAGAGATAATGATACCATTCAAATTGGACGAACCAAAGTGGTGTTGAGATTGCCTTCGCCAAATGCAAATGTTAGAGATATTGAAAACGCAGTAAGAGAGAGTGATTACCTAAAAACGATTATTACCTAACGAGTGAAAAATAATCTAATTTTTTAAAATAGGTCCTGATTTTTTAACTGAAAAAGTTATACTAAAATGATTCAAATACCAGAAATACATTTACCAGTAGATGCCACTTTGCAAAATGGAAAGTATCAGATAATAAGTGTCTTAGGACAAGGCGGCTTCGGTATTACCTATTTGGCAAAGCATAAAGTTTTTGGAGAAGTAGCATTAAAGGAACTTTTTTTGAGTAGTGAGTCAGCAAAATGTTCCAGAGAAAATACGACGCAGAAACAAGTTATTCCTCGTTTCAAACCAGATCAGTTTCAAACCTTTAAAGACCGGTTTTTGGAAGAAGCAAAAACCTTGTATAATTTACGAGGGGTAAAAGGGGTGGTAAATGTGCACGATATTTTTGAAGAGAATGGGACGGTCTATTTCTCTATGGAATATTTGAAAGGAACAAAATTAGATGATTACGTAAATGCAAGAAAACGACTTTCTGAATCTGAAGGTCTAGAGATTTTAAAATCTTTGGGTCAATCCCTAGCCGCTATTCATGAAAAAAATGTTTTGCATCGAGATATTAAGCCCGCTAATATTATTATTGGAGACGATGGTGCGGTTCATCTGATTGACTTTGGCATTGCAAAAAGTTATTTGGAAGAAGTAGATGAAACCCATACTACTTTTCATTCTCCACGCTTTTCTCCTCCAGAGCAGAAAATAGCTCGTTCGAGAATGGGGACCTTTTCAGACATTTATTCCTTGGGAGCAACGGGCTATTTTCTTTTAACGGGAAGTTTGCCTCAGAGTCTGGAAGCGAGATTGCTAGAATACGAAGAATACCGACCTCCAAACTACCATGTTCCTAGTTTAAGTGATGCGACCAACGATACCATTGTCAAAAGTTTAATGCTAAAAGATAAGGAACGGATTCAGACTGCCCAAGAATTTCTTGACGGGCTTTCTGAGACCATGCCTGTAGGTACTAACCAAGAAAAAATATCAGTCGTTTCAAATACCACAGCTCTCGATCTTGAAACCGATAAAACTAAAATTGATTTTGATGCGGTAAAAAATCAATCCTTGGATCAAGAAAAGACAGAAATTTTTGTTGAGCGTGATAAAACAGAAATCCTACCAGAGCCGTCAAAGGAAAGTTTGAAAAAGGTTATCACAAATCCTCCAGGTGAGATGGTGGATGAACGAACCGTGATCGCCTCAATTTATCAGAAAGAAGAAGTGGATCACGATAAAACGATCATTGATCATCCTATGCCAGCAGCAGAAAAAACGGATTGGAAGGCTTGGCTAAAGCGGAATAAAAAATTAATACCAATTGGCGTTTTGGCTTTGTTGATTCCTGTCGTATGTAATTTACTTCCAAGAAATTCAACGCCGCAGCCACTACCACCTGAACCAATAGAAAAAAAATATTTACTGAATTTTCAGGTGAAGGATGTAGAAAACAAAAAGGTATTAGAAGCTTCTACAGTGATTGGTCGGAATAGCGATTATTTAAAGATTAATAGTCTTGATTCTTTTCAACTAGATCTATCGGAAGCATGGAAGGTTTTTGAATCTCAAGAAATTACGGTGAGTCATCCCAAATATTTAGATTTAATAATCAGCGTCAAAGATTTGATCAATAAGGATACCACCATTTTTCTGGAAGCGGCGAAAGATAACCTACTTCCTAACCCTGCTCAATTATGTGAAAATTTAACAAATAACTGGATTTCTGAAGATGGTAAAAAACTAGCTTTAAGTGCTTGTTTGACAGAAAATGAAACAAAAAATCCCGAAGGGAATGCGGAGTTTGATGGACAAGGCGCCATTTGGTCAAGTTATAAAGATGGAGACAAGGTTTATCTGAAATTATTTTTAATTGAAGATGTTGGAAAGGATTTTAATTTTCAAGTTATCGACCCAGACGACCCTAAGAAGACGAGATTGAGCCTTATAGAAGAAAACCGATCCATCATTTTTAAAATAAATAAAAAACCGCGAGAAAGAAAGAAACCATATAATATTCGAGGACAGGTTTTTAATCAAGATGGATTTAATGTTCCAGAGGCCCGTGTTTATATTTCAAATTCAGAATTTGAAATGACGGCCATGAATCAAGGAAGATTTTATTTTGATCTTTCCAATGATTGGAATAGTGTTAAAAATCAACAACTGATTATTGAACATGAAGACTTTGAACGAAAAACTTATAAACTTAAAGAAATCGTTAATCGGGATAATTATATTGTTAGAATTCAAAAAAAGGTTAAGAATGTTGAACAGCTAGGTGAAACGACAACGTTTCAGGAAAAAACTCCATCATTACCGACCACTTCTTGTAAGACTATTACGAATTATTGGTTAGACGATAATACAGGTATTGTATTGGAGATAAAAAAATGCAATGGTAATCCTGCGTTGAATGGATCCATCAATATTAACGGAACAAAGGGAACATGGAGTACGAGATATCATGGACAAGATCTTATGTTAAGTTTTCCAATTAGCGGTCGATCTCCTGGGATTATTAAAGTTGAAAAACCAGAAAAACCGAATCAGACCACGTTGTTATATGCTGGCAAAAGATATAAAAAAGCCACCATTGAGGAAATTTTTATGGTGAATATTTTAGGAACCTTTGAGGATAACCAAAATAATAAATTGGTTATAAAAAACACCAATGGGAAGAATGGTAAAGCCATTTATAATGGAAAGGAAGGAACCTATAAAAGATCTAGTCTGAATGGAAATGGAGATAATGCTTCTATCACCTTCAGATCCGGAGGAAATAGCTACGTGTTTGATTTAAGAAATATAACCGAAAGAAATAATACGTATCTAAAATTATTGACTAAAAATGGAATTGAACTTAAGTCAGAAAAGAAGACCAAACATAAACGAGTATACTAAACACTGATCTCTAAATTTGTAAACTATGCAAATAAATATTTTTCCACCTATTGCACTTTGCGAAAAAGGCAGACGCCCAGTAAACGAGGATTTCGTTTACCCGCATCTTGCGTCAGCTGATTCGAGCAGTCGGACTTTTTTGGTTTGTGATGGAGTAGGAGGGGCGAGTAAAGGAGAATTAGCCAGTCAGATCGTAGCGGAAACTTTTGGGACTGATTTTGATCAGGATACAGCCAACTTAAAAAGCTTACATAAAACCCTGCATCGAGCGCAAGCTAAAATTGATGATTTTATTTATGATAATCGCCAGCATAAAGGGATGGCCACTACCATGACTTTTTTGCAACTCAATGATTATGGAGCCATTATCGCACATGCGGGCGACAGTAGGGTCTATCATATTCGTGGCAATAAGGTTTTATTCTGTACTTACGATCATTCTTTGGTGAATGACTTGATCAAAATGGGGAAATGGGAAGAAGCAAAAACGGCAAAATCGAATGTGATTACCCGTGCTATCCAAGGAGAAGAAATCAGAAGTATCACTTTGGATGTACAATTAATTGAAGATGTTCAACCCCATGATTATTTCTTTCTCTGTAGTGATGGCGTTTGGAGTGCCTTGGCGGATGAAGACTTATTATCCATCCTGAATGGTAAGGATTCCGAAGCAGCAAAGATGGAGATGATTCGAGACGTTTGTGTCCAGTACTCAAGAGATAATTATTCTGCTTATCTTGTTAAAGTTAAAGATGTTCTTCAAGAAGAGACGAATATGACAAGGAAAACCCCCTTAAAAAATTCCTCTACAGAAAAACGAAAAATATCATTTTCTAATGAGTTTAATGAAGAGGAACATCATGTCAAGGTGGAAGATATTAAAGTCAGCAAAAAGACTTCTAGGGTGTTTTTTACGTTGTTTTTAGTGATTGGAATCATTTTGACTGGACTTTTTTACGGAAATAAAGAAGGTAATAATTTTTTTATCTTAAAAAATAATTTTACGAATGCTGAGGGGGCACCACAAGAAGTAATTCCTGTAGATACCGTACTTTTAGAAGAAAATTCGATATCAAATCAAAATAAATAAAACATGTCCATACAAAATAAAGGTAATCGACGACTTTCTATGGCCTCTTTTGCAGGCCTGTTTTTACTGTTATTATTTCTTTGTTGTACGGCGTTTGTACGGACGATGAAAAAGACAGAAGATATTCCTCGCCAGGAATTTATTTCCTTGCAAGAGAAAGAAATCATCCTTGCCGACTTTGCGGAATTAAGTAAAGCACTTTGTCGATTTGATCAAACTAAAGAAGACAAAGATGGCGCAGATGCTAGGAATAAAAAGATTCGTCTTTATCAAAAATTATTCCCAACAGATGATACCACCGCTGTTTACAAAGACGTTTCCCATTTTATGAAAATGGCAGATGATTATTATGAACTAATTGAACAAACGGGTAAGGCCTCTGACGATCAGATGAAGCAATATAACCAAGAATTATCGATGCTAAGAAAAGAAAACGAAGCCCTGCAAAATGAAAAAAATAAAATGGAGATGACCGTCCTGACCAAAGAAAAAGAAATGGCGGCGATGTTAGTCGACTTAAAATCTGCGAAAGCCGCCAATTCAGCAAAAAGTAGTGGTGGCGGTGGCAGTGCTCCGGCTGTTTCCACCACCACCAAAGATTGTACCCCTGAAGTCAATGCTTACAAAAGCGATATGAAACTATCCATTGCGATGTTAAAAGAAGATATTCAAAAGATTAGCACTGGTGTAGATAAAATATCCACCAATTTTGTTGGCGGAAAAAAGAAAGTGGAAAAAGAGAAGCGGAATATTAAAGCAAGTATTTCGCAGTTGGAGGGGAAGGTTAGGGGGCTTTTGGAAAGATAGAGGGTGGGGTTGATTGAATTTTGTTGTCAAAGGATGAAGTGATATTTTTATTTTTTGTACCTATAAAGTACTGTTTTTGCCGATTTTTTCTTTAGCTTTCTGTAGCGTATAACTATACAAGCTCCTTAGTTTTTTAGCCCAGAGCTTCGATAGCTTGTTAGACACCAGAAAAATATACCGAAAATATTAAAAATTAGAAAAGATCACTCTATGGCAAATATTGAACACTTAAAGATATTGAATCAAGGTGTGAAAAAATGGAATGAATGGCGGAAGACTAATGATGATATTAGACCTGATCTAAGTTACTCTGATCTAAGTGGTAAAATTTTAAAAGATGTTCAACTATATAATGTAAATCTTTCACATGCAATCCTAAATCGTGCTTATTTAAATGGGGCTAACTTATTTGAAGCTGATCTTTCCCATGCTAGTCTTAAAGGAGTAAATTTACGAGAGGCCATACTTTGTAGGGCTAATTTAAATAATGCTGATCTTAGTATTGTTGAAATTTATGGTCCAGATTTTTATGCAATGACTGACATTGTTGGAGCAGACCTAAGCAATGCAACTTTTAAAGATGCCAATCTTAGTGAAGCACAAATGACTAGATCGGATCTCACTAAAACAGATTTCTCACGTGCTAAACTTCATGGAGCCAATTTCAATAATAGTACTTTATATAAAACTGTATTTAGAGGTGCTGATCTAAGCAACACCAATCATAAAAAAACTGATTTTAGCGGATCATATCTTGAAGAAGTAGATTTTTATGGTGCAAATTTGGAAAATGCAGATTTTTTTAGAGCAAGAATAGCTAGATCGAATTTAGAAAAGGCTAACATAAGGAATATATTACTTGGTTATACAGGAATTGATGATGTCGATTTAAGAGAAATTAAAGGATTAGACAAGATAAATCATGGTGCTCCATCAACTATCTCTAATAAAACTTTCATAAAGTCAGAAGGTAATATTTCGCAAGAATTTCTAAAAGGAGTGGGCTTAAGTGACTGGGAAATAGAAACAATTAACTTGTATAAGTTGAGACTTACTCCCGATCAAATAACGGATATTGCCTATAAAGTAGTTGAGTTAAAAAATGATAGTCCGATATTGTTATTTCCAGTTTTTTTAAGTCATTCTGGAGAAGACAAGGTTTTTGCTAGAAAATTATTTGATGGTTTACAAAAAAGGAACGTTCGTTGTTGGTTGGATGAAAAAGAAACCAAACCTGGAGATAGAATTATCAGGATAATTGATCAAGCTATAAAGCATTATGACAAACTACTCCTTATTTGTTCAGAAAAATCATTGACTAGTTGGTGGGTAGAACGTGAATTAGAACGAATTCTTCTAAAAGAAAAAGAATATAATAAGGGTAAAAAAGAAGAAGATAAAGTAAATTTAATTATTCCAATAACAATTGATGATTATATATTTAAGGAATGGGATAGTCCTTGGAAAGTTGAAGTTAAAAGGTACATTATTGGCGATTTTCGAACGTGGAAAGATAATGAGAATTTCCAAAAATCATTAGACCAACTTGTCGATGGACTAAAAGTTAACCCTTCAAACTTTAAACCGCCCTCTTATCTGTAAAAGTAATTTAAAAGTCTGCTGAACAATACTAAAACCTGACCCAATCATTCCCATTCCTCAAACCTTCCACCATATTAACAATTTTCTCATAAGTAAATCACCGCTTTCCGCCATTTTTTGCTTAAATTTATAGTAGAATAATGTCTATCTGTTTTGCGAGCTTTAACTAAGGGCCCAAAAGAGCCACCAGACAGCATTTTTAAAAACTAAAACAAACAAAAAATGAAAATTAAAACATTACTTTCCATTGCAATTGCACTACTTTTCTGCAGCCTAGTCTACGGCCAGACCCCAAACAAATATGGGGAATTTGTCAAAGAGGCTTATAGTTTATACCAAGCTAAAGATTTTAAACAGTCTGCTGAAATGTACAAAAAGGCTTTTGATGAATTAGATGGCAAGGCATATCCGAATGATCGATATAATGCGGCTTGTTCTTATGCGCTTTCAGGTGATCAAGAAAATTCTTTTTATCACCTTTTCTACTTGGCAGAAAATCCAAAAATTCTGTATAAAAATTTAGACCATATTTCTGCTGATGAAGACTTAGCATCTTTACATGCGAATCAAGAATGGACGAAGTTAATTGGCACAGTTAAAGCCAACAAGGAGGAATATGAAAAAGATTTAGATAAGCCTTTAGTGGCCACTTTAGAAACGATTTATGAAGAAGACCAAAAGTATAGACAAGAAATAAATACTATAGAAGAAAAGTATGGATGGGAATCTGATGAAATGAAGGCACATTGGAAAATAATCAGCGAAAAAGATTCTATTAACCTTATTAAAGTCAAAGAAATTTTAGATGAACGTGGCTGGCTGGGACCAAAGATAATTGGAAATCAAGGAAACGCTACCTTGTTTTTGGTTATCCAACATTCCGATCAAGCAACGCAAGAAAAGTATTTACCAATGATGAGAGAAGCAGTCAAATTGGGAAATGCCAGGGCCAGCAGTTTGGCACTTTTAGAAGATAGAGTCGCTTTAGGAAAAGGAGAAAGACAGATTTATGGCAGCCAAGTTGGAAGAGATGAAGATACAGGAGAACATTATGTTTCGCCACTAATCGAACCCGAAAAAGTAAACGAAAGACGCGCAAAAGTTGGATTGGGAACCATTGAAAATTATATCAGCCATTGGGATATGACTTGGGATTTAGAAAAGCATAAAGAACGAACCAAGAAAATTGAAGCGGCCAAGAAAGAATGATGAAAGACTAAAAAGACTAACGGTATCCTAGTTCAGGTATAATTCTGGTCTCCACTGTAAATTTTCGCGATAAAAGGGTCATTGAATATTGGATATTCAATATTTCTACCTAGTCGCTTACTATGTAAAATTTAGTCAAAAACAAAGTAACGAAGAATTGACTTCTTGGATTTTAGACGTATCTTGTTGCTGATGACGAATGAAGTTTTTAAACAACTTCTTTAAACGACTTCCATATAAAGAAAAACTAAAACAGATGAAGCAGATCCTAACAATTTGCCTATTAATATTTTTCGCCTCCAAGGTTTTTGCGCAAGTAATTTATGTTAGTACCACCGACGACGAATTATTCAGGTTAGATATTAATAATTGTACCTATGAATTTGTGGTAGAGGTACAAGCTCAAGTTTTTGACATATCATTTCATCCGAATGGCAACCTATATGGCATAAGAGGGAATGGAAATTTTTACCAAATAGATACACTTACTGGTAGTATCACTTTTATTCATGATTTTAATGGACAAAATTTTAACTCTTTAACCATCGCAAGTGATGGTCTTGTTTATACAACTGGTGGTAGTGGGGAATTATGGTCTTATGATATCTCAACCGATACTGAGATCTATCATGGAGATTTTGGATATGAAGCAACGGGTGATTTAACATTTTTTGAAGGAAATCTTTATGCCGCCATCAGTAACGATAGAATCGCCTTAATTGATATTGATAACCCAAGCAATAGTAGTGTTATTATTGACGAAAATGTTCCAGGTAATATATTTGGCATCGTATCTTATGCGGAGGGTTGCAACGATGTTCGTTCATATGCTCTAACCAATAATAATTCACAGATATACGAAATTGATTTTGAGAATAATTCGTTGAATTATGTTTGTCAATTAAATATAGAGGCCGGAGGTGGAGCGAGTACCTTCGAATTTTTTGCCTCTTCTCCAATCGTAGTTCAGGATTCGACGGCAATTAATCCAAGTTGTGGATTGAATGATGGCTCCATTCAAATAGACGCAGACGGAGGTATTGGGCAGATCGTGTATTCCATTGATGGCGTAAATTTTCAAACATCTGGTTCATTTGATAATCTTTCAGCAGGCAACTATACGATTGTTATCAACGACAGCAATGGTTGTGATGAAATTGTGGATGTTAATTTGACAACCGTCAATTCTCCCGTCATTACTAATATTTTACCGGTCAATATTGTCTGTGGTAATGCCAATGGTTCCCTCACTATTTTAGCGAATGGCGGAACGGGAGCATTGCAATATTCCATTGATGGTACCAACTTTCAAGCAAGCAATTTTTTTGACAACCTTCCCATCGGCAATTATACGGTTACCGTTATTGATGAAGATAATTGTAATGCTTCCGGAAACGTAGAAATAATGTCAGCAGACGCACCCATGATTACAGATGTTGCTTTTGTAAATACTACCTGTGGCAATTCTAATGGTTCCCTCACCATTTTAGCGAATGGCGGAACGGGAGTTTTGCAATACTCGATTGACGGAGCCAACTTCCAAGTAAGTAATGTTTTTGACAATCTTCCAACTGGCAACTATACGGTGACGGTTATTGATGACAATAATTGTATTGCAACAAATAGTGCAGAAATTATATCAGCAGACGCACCCATGATTACAGATGTTGCTTTTGTAAACGCTACCTGTGACAATGCGAATGGCTCCCTCACTATTTTGGCGGATGGTGGAACTGGAGCCTTGGAATTCTCCATTGATGGTACCAACTTCCAGACAAGTAATATTTTTGAGAATCTTTCGGTTGGGGATTATCCCATCACTGTCATGGACGCTAACGGCTGCTCGGACGATCAGTTAGCTGAAATCCAGTCAATTGGGAATCCAATAATTATGCTGGTTCAACAAAGTTTAACAACTTGTAATCAGAGTAATGGTATTGTTGAGATTCAAGGAAGTGAAGGAATACCTCCTTATGAATTCTCTATCGATGGGATTAATTTTCAAGCGACGGGTATATTTGAAAATTTGCTGGCAGGAGATTATGTTTTATTTGTTCAAGATGCAGAAGGATGTATCGCCTCATTAGAAGTGGAGGTGGAAGCGGAAGAACCTCCCTCTATAGCCAATATTGACATTACTCAAACCTCTTGCGGGGAAGATAATGGAACTATTTCGATAACGGTCATGGGAGGAAATAACGTACAATATTCTATGGATGGTCTAAACTTTCAAAGTTCAAGTAATTTTGAAAACCTATCAGCAGGAAATTATGAAGTTGTCATTCAAGATGCCAACGACTGTCAAGCCACTCAAATGATAACCATTGAATCGAGCGAATTGCCTTTGGCACAAACAATAGAGGCAATGCCTACTTCCTGCGGTGAGCCCAATGGCTCCATAATCATTGAGTCAACTGGTGGAAGTTTAGAATTTTCAATTAATAGAATAGATTATCAACAAGAGACATCGTTTCTGAATTTGACTTCTGGTGATTATACCATCTCAATTAGGGATGACAACAATTGTATTACAACAAATGATATTTCAATAGCAAGTTCTTCTGAGTTAATCATTAATTCCATTGAAAGTGATGCATCAGTTTGTGGAGAAAGTGATGGAGGTTTGAGGATTGATGCGACAGGAGGAACTGGACTAATTCAAACTGCTCTAAATGGGAGCAGTTTTCGACCCAATGTAGTTTATGAGGGTTTATCACCTGGCCTATACGATATTCAAATGATGGATGAACTCAACTGTTTAGTAGATACCTCATTTATAATTCCCCAAGAAGATTGTCCTGTATATATTCCAAATGCATTTTCGCCGAATGGCGATGGAACTAATGACTTGTTCAAAATTTATCCACATCCAGATTTTACGGGTGAATTTAAGGTGTTTAAAATTTTTGATAGATGGGGTGCTACCTTGTTTGAAGCGCAAAACTTCAACCCTGCTGCTATTGGGTGGGATGGGACACACAAAGGAGCACCAGTAGGTCTTGGTGTGTATGTTTATTTTGTGGAATACGTTTCCGGAAATGGAAATGCTCAATTGCTCGAAGGAGATATAACTTTATTAAAATAAAAACTTTAAGCCATGTTCAATTTCTTTAAAAAGAACAAAAAAGAGGATCCAAAGGAAGACTCAAAAGTACTCGCTGAAAAAGCGGCCAATTCAAAAGATGTTCGAGAAGCGGTGGACCTTTATTCTGAAGCTATAAAAATTGAAAAAGAAAAATCAACACCGGACAAATATTTTCTATCCGAAATATACCGTTTTCGAGGAGATATTTATTTTAGTCAAGGTGTTGCCACATTATCCTCTTCGGATTGGTTACACGCGATTGACATTAATCCGGAAAATGGAATTGCTCATAATAATTTAGGGATCTGGTTAACAATTGAGCAATTCGCTAAACCAGACTTCAAAAGAGCGATTGAACATTTCGATTTGGCAATAACCTATTGTCCCGATAGGCCAGATTTTATGATGAATAGAGCCGTAACCAAGATAAAAGATGGACAAAAAGAAATCGGAAAAAGCGAATTAGAAGAATTATATAAACAAGGATATTCAGATGCCAAAATCGCCATGGAACGGTTTTGCTAAAAACTAAGGTTTTTCTAATTTTTATTCATACCTTCCAAGATCCTTTGGTCAATAAAAAGATGGATAGCGGTAAAATGGAGATAAAAGAGTTAACACTTTATACAAATAAACTAGAAGCAGAGATTGACTTTTATGGTCGAGTTTTAGGTTTTGAGATAGAAGAATTGTTAACAAATCGTTTTACCGTAAAAATCGGAAAGACAAAATTGACCTTCGAAAGATCAACTGAAAATTATCGCTATCATTATTGTTTTTTAATACCTTCCAATCAATTAGCGGAGGCCATAAATTGGTTAAAAGATCGCTTGTCAATCATAGAAATCGAGAATGGAAGAATTGTTCAGCGATTTGAAAGCTGGAATGCAGATGCTGTATATTTCTATGATGGTAGTAAAAATATTGTAGAATTCATTGTACGATATAATCTAGAAAATAAAAGAGAAAATACATTTGGGTTATCCAATATTTTATCTGTCAATGAAATCGGAATACCAACAAACCAGGTAGCAAAATTGAATAAACAACTCGAAGAAGAAATAGGAACAAAATTTTGGAAAGGAGATAAATTAAGATTTGGAACAAATGGAGATGAGCATGGTTTATTTTTATTGCCAAACTATGAATTAAAAAAAGAATGGTTTCCTACTACTTTAGCAATTCAGCCATCTCCCCTGAAAGCGATGGTGAAGCATGAGCATAAGGAATATTTCATAGAATACTCGAATGGCATATTAAAAACGAAGATCAAGAACTAGGGTATGCTATTTTTTAAAAATTATTGAGAAAATAGAAAGCAGAAAGATATGGACCAACTATTACCAATTTTAAAAAATCGACAAGAATTTGAAGGACAAAAGCAAAGAGGAATGTTTGTTGATGAACTTTTTGGAAATGAACAGAGCCCAATATTAATGTATGGACAAGATAGAGGTGCCTATATGGAATATTCGCAATCAAAGACTGAGCATGAAGATAAAGAAACAAAAGAGCAGGCAATTAAAAATATTGAAAACTTAGAAATTTCGTATGAAATACGTGAAACGAAAGGATTTAAAATTGCTATGTTGGAACATGAATACGCAGCAGAGAAAATTCTAGACAAAAATTACATGAATAAAATTGCTTCAGATTTAGATTCAGATGCTATTGTAGTAGGAATCCCGATGAAAGGATTAATGGCTGTAGTCGCAAAAGGAAAGGGAGAAGACCTTCTATACGGAGCAACCCTGCAGCAATATCAAGAAGCGCCAACTTATCCAATATCTGATTCTCTTTTTTATCTTGTTAACGGTGAAATAGAAATGATGAGCAAAATGGAGGTGTCTGATGCAGCTAAAGACGAAAAAGGATTGTCCGAAATTATAGGTGAAAATGATGGAAAAGGAAAAATTGGTTTTGTAGCCAAAGTGGGTAATAAAAGTGAGGCTGAATTGGTAAAGCAGATTCAAGCGGCTTTTCAGAATATTATTCTACATGTCATGAAAGATCCTAAAAATTTCAATGGAAAAGTTGATTTTCATATTAACCCAAACTTCCATCAACTGACAAACAGTCTTGACAAACGAATTAAGCTGATGGCGAAGAATATAAGCGAAAGAGGTGTCTTTCAATTAATCGGTAGATCGTCGGGCGAAGAATTCAAAGTGAAATTTTTCTATGGTGACGATCAGTTGATTGCCGAAACGATTGAAATCGAACTAGATGAGTTGAACAGTAAAAACAATAAAGAAAAGACAACCTCAAATCCAGAAGCACAAAATAGGAGTCCAATAAATCCTCCTAAACCTAAGGAGAAACCTTGGTGGAAATTCTGGTAATAAGAAAAAAGCTTCATGAGAGCAATAACTCTTAATACCACCTAATTCAAATTATAAAAACAATCTTCATGAAAAAACCAATTATAGACCTACACTGTGATTTGCTCTATTATTTAAAAGAACCAAATACCAAGGTGGACGATAAAGAATTAGGTTGTTCTATTCCTTTTTTGGAAGAAGGAAATGTGAAATTACAAGTAATGGCCATGTTTGCACCAACTCAGACAAACAGTCATCAACTAGGTCTCAAGCAAAGTGAAATTTTTCATGAATTAAACCTAAATGAAGACCGATTGTATGTCCTCCAGAAACAAGATCTCAAGGATTTAAATAATAAGGAACAAATCGGAATGTTGGCCGCTATTGAAAGTGGATCTGCTTTTTGTGATGAAAACATCCCCCTTAAAAAAGGTTTTGAAAACCTCGATCAAATCATCAATAACGTAGGTCAACTTTTCTACATTAGTTTAACCCATCATACCGAAAATAGATTTGGTGGTGGAAATTATACGTCCGTTGGATTAAAAAATGATGGAAAGGCTTTAATAGATTATCTGGATGATAAAAATATCGCGATTGATTTTTCACATACTAGCGACCAACTGGCGGATGATATTTTAAATTATGTTGCTAAACAAAATATCAAAGTTTCTATTCTTGCCAGCCATTCAAATTATAGATCTGTTTTTGATCATCCACGCAATTTGCCAGATGAAATTGCAAAAGAAATAATCAATAGAAAAGGATTAATTGGTCTTAATTTTTTAAGAGCTTTTGTTAACAACGAAAACCCTAAAGTACTGCAAGAGCATATTGGCTACGGAATTGACCTTGGTGCCAAGCATGCCATCTGTTATGGCGCAGATTATTTTTATCTTAAAAGTCATCCTGACCAATCAAGAATCCCATTTTTCTTTAAAGAGCATGAAGATGCCACTTGTTACCCAGCAATCAACGCTAGGATGGAAGCGAATTTTGGTCAAGAAATAGCTACCAATATGTGCTATAAAAATGTAACAGACTTTTTGTTAAGGGAATGGGAGTGATGATATAAACTGTTAAAATATTTTAGTTTTTTTATTACGATTTTAGGGAGATTTAAACTCAGAGCGATTCATCCCAAAGCCAAAAAAAAATACGGAGTACAAGAAAAAATCCTTAGTGACTTCGTGGCATTTCAATTTTACCCTTTACTTAATTTAGAATTTGTTCCTAAAGGCACTCCTTAGAACTATTTGAACGTATATTTCAAAAGTCAGCTCCATGCCTTTGCTTTTATTAATGCCTGAAAATTACGATCTTAGCAAAAAATAAACAGGGATTTTTTTAACAACTTCTTTAATAAGAAAAAATAAATGAAAAATTTATACCCATCAAAATTGAAAAAGCTTGTACCAATTTTAATTTTATTAGCATGGTCAATTCCAATATTTTCTCAAACCGTTTATAATATTTCTGACCCAGCCGCATTGGAAGATCAAACCTATGTGCCAGGAGATGAAATCATTTTAGCAAATGGAATATACAATACCGAGGAGCGCATCAGTTTTGTGGGTAATGGGACCTTAGATAATCCCATCGTTTTTAGGGCAGAAACGCCAGGAGGCGTTAAGTTTACCGGAGGGTTACGAATGAATATTGGAGGAGATTATGTTGTGGTGGACGGATTTCACTGGCAAGGAGGTTTTGGGGCTAGCAATTTTATTCAATTTAGAGATGGTACCGATTATGCAAATCATAGTACCATCCAAAATTGTGCAATTGATGGCTTAGCCATACATCCTGATGATGTAATTGACGATATGGCGAATAATTCAATCACCAAGCATAGATGGATTGTTTTGTATGGTACTTATAATTCGGTGCTTAACTGTTCTTTTATGAATAAGCAAAGCGCTGGTGCTTTAGTCTTAGCCGAATATGAGTACAACGCGGAAGAAGATCCTTGTGCCATAGTGGGGCATAGCATTAGCAATAATTATTTTTATAAATACGAAAAAATTGATAATACCTTAAGTAATTCCGGAGATAGCGAAACGATCCGTATTGGTACGAGTGAATTTCAAAATGTCAATAGCCATGTAATCGTTAGCAATAATTATTTTGTAGAGGCGGATGGTGAAAATGAGATCATCACCAATAAAAGTAAAGGCAATATATATGTCAACAATACTTTTAGAAGATGTCGAGGTTCTTTGGTACTTCGTCATGGATCTAATGCTATGGTAGATGGAAATTTTTTTCTAGGAGAGAATGTAGATGGTACCGGAGGAATTAGGATTACGGATAGCGATCATACTATCTCCAATAATTATATCCAAGATTGTATTACCGTGATCGATCAAGCGATCTGGAATAATGGGATTACTTTTTTAGGAGGTGGTGTCAATCCTGCGGTAGCTTGTACTTCGACTAGCGTTTCAAATGGATATCAAAAATCTGAAAACATCAATATTTACAAGAATTCAATTGTAAATACAAATGCTCCGTTGTTTTATAATACAGATAAAGGATCGACCGATCCAACTGGAACAGTTTCAGACAACTTAATTTATTTTGCGGCAGGCAACCCAAATCTATCCGACCTGATCACTGGAAACACGCCGACCGCTTATGCCAATCTTGGCACCTCCATTACCTATTCAGGAAACGTTTATACTGGGACCGATTTAGGTGAGACGAATGCAGGATTCACCTTAGAGACTGGAATTACGGCTTCTTCTGATGGTGAAATTTTTAATTTTTCAGGAATCGGTAGTGGAGGCAAAGGTGCTGATTTAAGCGGTTATACACCCACGACAGATGATATGGTCGGATATGGAATGGGCGCTTGTTTCTTAAATAATTTAGGAGCGCAGATTACCGATGGTGATTGTGTAATTCTCATTGATGACCAATTGACCGTTAGTAGTGCACCAATATTTGATGCAGGAGGATCTAGTAGTGAAGTTACAGTTAATGCGAATGTAAGTTGGACGGCGATATCGAATGATCCTTGGATCGCTATCGCGCCAAATTCGGGTAATGGTAATGCCAATGTTATGGTCACGGTCACTGCTAATACAGCCACGACGAATAGAGTGGGGACAGTAACATTTTCACAAGATCCAGGAGGCGATGATATTGTTAGAACCTTAACGGTCACGCAGGAAGGAGCAGATTTGACAGATTTGTATGACCTGATAAATATAGGGACGGGTTTGCCAACCGATAAAGTTACGGTTCATTCCTTTTCAAAAGAAGAAGTAAACGGCGTAGACAAATTCAACTACGCAAAAAATACGTTAGACAAAGACAATGGTACGGTTTGGGCGGCCGATGATGGAGATATTCTTCCCGGAGATTACCGAGGTGATGGAGAATATGTCATTTATGATTTAAGTGAGAAACATGTGATTAATGTAGTGCAGTATACGACCACTAATAAATCAGACGCATTCGGATTTCAACTCTGGGTGTCAACTACCGGAACCGATCCTGCCGATTTTTCTAGGGTGCTACCAACCACAGGAGACCTATTATTTACCGCCACCAATACGACAGAATTTAACCAATACGAAGTGAATGCGGTTGAAGCACGTTATGTAAAAATAATGGGTTATGGAAGATATAATAGTCAAGGAAATACCCGTACCAGTGTGTGGAGCGCCATCGGAGAAATAGAATTTTATGGTAACGAATTAATAGTGAATACAGAGGAAGTAGCGCTGGCCAATAAACCGATTATCTATCCTATTCCTGCGCAAGACTTATTGCATTTGAAAAATATCAGCCAAGTTGATTTAATTGCTATCTACCGGATGGATGGAAAAAAAATATTGGATAGAAAGGTTCGTGATTCCATCTTAGAGACGGACCTTGATCTCTCCTCTATCGCCAATGGAGTCTATATGCTCGTTTTACAAGGAGAAGCATTCTTCCATTCAGAGTTTTTGATCATTGCTCGTTAAATCCAGGAGAATATTAAGTCAGATGTATTGGCACTAGAAAGGGGAACTTCTGAAGAATTAATTCCTACGGCGAATCCATTAAAAGTAGAAGTGAAGTAAAAACGGTGTTGAACTAATACTTACCATCTCACTCGGTATTGAAGTTGGAGCCACTGTTGGAAAAATTGTATTGATCCAAATCTCCAAACAAATTTTACTAAGAATCGGAGCAGGAGGCATCGGAAGACTCATTCCCATCTTTGGTGCTGCCATCGGCGGTGGCGTAAACTATGGATTTATTATTTCCATTGGAAAAAGTTTAAAAGAAATGAGATTTGAGTAGTACTGCTAAGGGTGTTTTGCTTGGAGCTGATTGGTTTTTAAGAGTTTTTATCTTATTTTCACTTTTATGTAGTTATAGTGCTGTTTTTAGTTCTTTTTTCTTAAGTTTATATTGGGGAAAAAAATGAATTTCATCAAATATAGATTTGAGATCAAGAAAATATTTATAAGTAGAATTTCTTAATTTTAGAATAACCTTAACTTCATCTTATTTATAAACCAATCAGTATTCTTTCGCGAATTCTAGATTAGTCAAAAAAGAGAAAACCATTTTGAACATGCATATCATCAAAAAAATAAAACTTTCTTTTGATAACATATTTAATAAATTAAATTATTTTAAATGGAAATGGTTAAAAAATCTCTTAGATGTTAATCACTATCCAAGTTTTTTTTGGCTGTTAAAAGTTCGCTTTAGACATATCATATTAACCCTAACAGTTACTCATGGGACAGCATTAGTTTCAATATTTATTTCCTTTCTATTAACTATAATATTATTATATCTTCAAAACGGGTTAGGGTTAATACGAATAGATTGGTTAAGAGAAATCGCCGTGCCTGAACTGATGGCAATTATCATATTTTGGGTAATAATTTTTTTATTCGTTGTGACCTCATTGAACTATTTTTTATTTAAAAAAACGCCACCAAAAAACTACGCAAATATAACAGTTGGAGGGGCTTCGTTTTCAGACGCAATTCGATTGTTGTCATATGAAACATGGAAAATATGTTTATGTTATCAACACAAAATAAATAACAGTAGACTTGTTAAAATTGCTGAGGAAATAAAACAAAGTAGTGTTGGACAAACTTCTGAATCTAGCCTTTATGACATAACAGAAAAGGACAAAGAACTAATTTATAGAAGTCTAAAGTTGATGAAATCATTTGAAAATAGACAGCAGAGGTATCTTCAAAATATTATTCAGTTAAAAGTTTTAATATCTGAACAGTACCTTATCTCTCAAAGAAGTTTATGCGATTATATTATTCAATTTAGTCCTTCTATTTATGAAGAATTGTTCAGAAAATATCGAAGTATATGGAATGAGGTTAATCATATTTCAGCATTAAATCCAAGAGACAGACCTGAATTACAGCAAAGATTTTATAGTCTTGCAAACGCAGCTTTAAGAGTTCACAACAGTATTATTGAAATCATAGGATATCAAATTCAACTAATTGAATTCACAAGCCTCCATAACTTTATTCATAGCATAGCTTATGATCTATCCACTTCTTCTTCTTTGAAAAATTATATTGAAGCTCTGTCAGAAATAGCAGATAATGGAGACAAAAAAGCCCGTGAGCAATTAAAATTCATGTACATTAAACGTAATGCTCATTCCGGCTTTGATCTTCATAAGGCAGCGATAAATTTTTGTGATCAATATAATGATGAGAAAGTGAAAAAAATAAAAGAAATACTTTTAAAAATCAGAGATGCTAAAACTAATGACCTGAACACCATTGCGAGTAATGAAATATCCCCTCTAAAAGAATTTTTTGTTTTATTTCACAGAAAAATTGTGGCTGCAAGAAATAAAATTGTAAAGAATTTTGTAATTAAATATGATACTGATATCGTCTCTAATGCAAAGTCAAAAGATACATTATTAATTATTCATGGGTATAGTAAGACTGTTCGCCAGATGATTAAAAAAGGATTTCAGGAGTTAAAAAAAAGTGATAATGATTTTGAACCAAAAGTATTTTTATTAAACTCAAGTAAAGAAGGCGAAGAAATGTTAAATACGAGACTTATGAGAGTTGAGTTAAAATCTGACAAAAGTTATAGTGACTTTAAAAAAAATACTTTTTCAGGAGATGAATCTTATTTATTAAGCCTATTGAAACCAGGGCTTCAAGTTGTTCTTTTTCTTGGAGCAGAATGCTTTGACATGAACGGAGAAAATGTTGGTAGATCAATGCATATTAATGGAATAAGTGATAGAATTGAATACCTAAGAAACAAAATTAATAAAATTACTGAAAAAGAATTTAAAGTTATTTTGGCTGCTGAAAGTTATAAAAAATATGACGACCTGTTGAATATTCGAGAATTTTACAAGGATCGCTTAGAACCAATTGATGTTTATCTACCTGGAATGATAGACCTGTTAATAACCGATAATTGAACCTAGTAAATAATTATTTCTTAATTATTTAAAATAAGATTGATTATAACAACGGATGAATATTTATACCACACCTCCTATATTAAAAGGACAATGTTTCATCAGAAGTTCGACAAGGTAACCTGCATAGTCAAAAAAGCTTAGTAATGAACATACTATAAAACATGGATGAAAATAATAAATCAATTGGATTTAAGGAAAGTCTACAAGAACAGAGCAATAAATTAAGTGATAATTATTTATTAGTTATTGGAATTGATGAATATTTAAACTGTCCGCCACTAAATAATGCTGTCAAAGATGCCGATGATTTCATGAAGTTATTATTTAGCCAATATCAATTTAAACTTGATAATACTTTGTTTTTTAAAAATGATGAAGCTACAAAAGATGTAATTATTGACTCCTTTCGGAAACTGAGTAAACAGATTACTCCCAATGATAACTTAATCATTTATTATTCTGGCCATGGAGCCTATGATGAGGACTTTAAAGAGAGTTACTGGATAATGTCAGATAGTAGAAGTGATAATGTTGGCGATTACTTATCGCATGACCGACTGATACGATTTATTCGAGCAATTAATTCTCACCATACTTTGTTAATTATAGATGCTTGTTTTGCTGGAGCATTTTTGATAAATCGTCGGAATATTTCTGCTGCATTGGAGAAAGATCCATCAAGATATGTAATTGCATCAGGTCGGAAAGAGTTTGCTTCGGACGGGCAGCCAGGAGAAAATAGCCCGTTTGCAACAGCTATTTTAGAAAAATTAAGGACAACAGAAAAAAGCATAACAGCGTCTGATTTAGCCCAATATGTAAAAAATCAAACAATAAAAGCAACGAATGGTACATAAAGACCAATAAATAATCCACTCTCAATACCTGAAGACAAAGGGGGCGAATTTGTATTTCATAGAAAAAAATCAGACAATTATAAGCCTAATTCCATTTCACCTAAAACATCGACGTCAACTTCACCTGCTAGAAGAGTACCAACGTTCAATAAACGTATTTTCTATTATATTCCAATAGTTGGTTCAATTTTAACAATTTTATCAATTTGGTTAATGTTTAAAACGATAAATGGAAGTCCTCCTCCAATCGATAACCAACAAATAGGTAGTGCTGAAGAAACGGGAAAGCCTAATTCAAAAATAAATGAGACAGTGATTTTATCGTTTACAGATATCAGAGATAAAAATGAATATCAATTCATACTTGCTAAAGATACTAATTATTGGATGAGTCAGAATTTAAACTTTTTAAGTAATCTAAAAATAAACCTTAGGCCAGATGGAGAAAAACCAATTGATACACTTGGAGAATTTTACAATTGGGACCAAGCAATGAAAGCATGTCCAAGTGGGTGGAGGTTACCCACGTTAGAAGAATTTCAAAAATTTGCCTTTAGTTATGGAGGTTATGATTATGGAGCGTTAAAAGTTGGTAATAGTTCGGATAGTTATACTGCTCTTATTCAAAATGGATCGGCGGGCTTTAATGCTAATTTAGCGGGTTTTCTTTATCATGGTGAATTTACTAATCTATCTGCAACCGGAATTTATTGGACCTCTACTGAAGCTGAAAAAGGATTGAGTGATTTTAGAGAACAAGCTTATGCTTTCCATTTTGATAAAATTGAGGAAAAATTATCTGTGTATCCAGATGATAAAAAATTAGGTTTTTCTTGTAGATGTATAAAAGAATAAGTTTCTGATTTAAAAGAAAAAATACCCTTTAAGACTCAACCCACCAACCCCAAAACCCGCTCTTCCACATCCTCCTTTTTAAATTTCTCGACATACCGAATCGCATTTTTAGAAAGACTTAAATAATGCCTTTTATTAGTCGCCATTTTTTCAATTTTTTTGATGAGTTCAAGTTCGTTTCTTTGGTCGATCAAATAACCGTTAAATCCAGAGGTGACGATCTCGGTCGGTCCACCTATGGGTGGTGCGATGACGGGCAACCCGTATTGCATGGCCTCTAATAAGGTCATACCAAAAGTTTCGATCCATTTTTCTGGATGAGAAAGATTTATAACTAAATTTGATCTTTTATAAAATGGGTGTACGTTACTTTGTTTCGGAAATAGTCGCAGGTTTTTAGGTAATACATTTTTATGGAAAAAGGTATTTATTTCTTCGGAGGTGGCATTTAAAACTAAATCAAATTTAATGTCAGGTAGTTTTTCGGCAAGATTTACAAATTGGAGGACGCCTTTATAGGTTTTTAAGGAACACAACATTAATACTTTGAACGGTTCGTTATTCGTCCTTTCTACAAAATTTGATTTAGCCGTATTGATAAACTCATCCGACAGACAATTATAAATGACCTTTGCTGGAACTTGGGGAATTCCTTCTTGTGCTTTTAAAAATTCCGACACATAAACAATTTCACTAGCAGTTATTGAAGCGATCCATTTTAAAAATCGTTTGAGAATAATGGGATTTAAGGAGGTTTCATGAAAATGATAAATGACTTTTTTACCCATGAGTTTTCCAGCAAGTGCCACGCCAAATGGCAATAAGGTATTTACATAAATAACCACGTCTTCTTGGCGAAATTGCAAAGTTTGAAAGAACATTTTTACTTGACAAATTAAGAAACGCACCAATCGCAAATACCGATTATCTACAAATTGATATTGATTAGAAATGATGTTGGCATCTAAGTCGGTTAAAAATCCAGGTGATTCTGTAGAGGTAATTATTTCTACGGGTAAGCCTTTTTTTCTAAATGATTTTATGATGGTAGAAAGCACCAAAGGACTTCCGCTAAAATCATTGTATAAATGTGAACAAATTATTTTTTTCATGGTTATAATTCTTTAATTAAATAGTGCCACTGTGGCGCTAAGAACACTAAGGTTTTTAATTGATAAACATTACTTAATTCTTCGTGACCTTCGTGGCATTTTATTTTTTCCTATACTCAGAAAAAAAGTTTAATGTTTTTTCAATTCTATTTTAAAACGATTTAATTCTACTTGGTCTGTATATAAAATATCTTGATAAGCCTTAGTAAATATCTCTCCTTTTCTTTCCCAAGTAAGGTGTTTTTCAAAATAAGTTCCCGCTGCTTCGGATAGCGCATTTCTTTTTTCAGGCGAGTGGAAAAGCGTATTTAAATGATTGGCAAAGGTTTGAACGCTTTCTCTAGGATTGGAATAAGGAACTTTAAATCCGCAAGTCTCATCCATTAATTCTCCGGGTCCTGCGTTGTCAAAACAAAGGATGGGTAGCTTAAATGATAAAGCTTCAGGGATAACCATTCCTGCACCTTCATGGGAAGGAAAAAGAAAAACGGCCGAAGATTGGAAGTATCGTTGAAGTTCCGATTTGGGCATCCACTCGATAAAGACTACGGCTTCTTCGACTTTCAAAGTTTTTACGAGTTTTACTAAATCAGCTTTTTGAGGCCCTTTTCCGATCAGGGTTAAATGTAATTGTTTTTTTAGAAATGTTTCTTGTTGGTGGTAAAATTGAGCAAAAGATTTAATCGTGATATCGAATCCTTTTAAAGGCACAAATCTTCCAATTGACAAGACATTAAACTTATTATTGGATGAGGAGGGGTTGTGATGATCCGCAGGACGACGAGCAGCCACGGCAGGCAATCGAATCTCTTTTTTGTCTTCGAAGCTTAAACATTTTTTAACACTGCTATTAATGGTAATTATTTTTTGCGCTTTCCAGCGAGTAATTTTTAAAAATGGATCTAAACGCCAAAAACAATTTTTAACTATCCATTTTAGTCGATCCATATAATAAGCAGATCTTTGGGTGTCGCTTAAAAGATATGCTTTTGGAATCGGAGGATGATGTCCAATGGGACCCCAGACAAGTGGCTTTCCTAATAACCATAGAAAACTTGGTGTCCAATCATTGTGAAAGTTAAGATGGTGGGCAAGGTTGAATTGAATTTTTTTATGGAGAATAAAAAAAACAAGGCCAATTTGCCAAAGATAAAAATAGAGTAGGGCACCTCTTCCACCTTTTTTCCAAAATCGCATCCAATAGGGTAAATCAAAATATTCAAACCTTAATTGGTCTGCAGCAGATATTTTATGTTGACTCAAATATTTTTCAATATCTTTTTGGTTATTGGCGCGTGTAATAGCGACCACGGGCTGGTGCTTGGCAATTTCAACAATCATATTCCATCCGGTTCCATCTTCTGAACCTTTGTAAGGATTGACAGCGTAAGCTGTAATTAAAATGGTTGGTGTATTTTTTTTCATGGTCAATTTTTTTAGGCAGAAATTAAAGACAAATCATGACTTTTAGGAGCAGTGGTTTTCTTAAGAATTCGGGCTGGCACTCCACCAATGACGGAATTGTTAGGCATGCTTTTATTTACTACGGAGCCTGCTGCAATGACACAGTTATCACCGATTTTTACGCCATCTAGAATAGTTACTTTTGCTCCAATCCAACAATTTTTCCCAATTCGAATTCCTTGCCGAGTTACGCCTTGGAGTCGAATCAGTTCTTGTGATTTTCCAAAATTGTGATTTTCTGGATGACAACTAAAATATTGTCCAATGATACAATCATCTCCTATGGCTAACCCGCCACCACCACCGAGATAACTGAATTCTCCAATTCCTACATTTCGACCAATTCGGATAAAAGACCCAATTTGATTAAAGGAGGTGGAAATAATTACTCTGGAAAAAGCACCTATTTTTACATTGTCTCCGAAGATCAATGGCGCTGAACCAAGGGCACTAACACAAACTTGATCTTCTAATTGTACCCAATTTCCGAAATGGATATTCGATAAATTAAAAAACTGTACCCCTTTTCCTAAGAACAGATTTGGGATATATCTTCCGCGTGCTAATAATTTTAATGCTCTAATTTTTTGCATGACTTTTTGGATCGCTAATTCTAGGATTAGGCCGGCAGAAACCCCTTTGTCCAATTGGAAATTCGGGTTTTTCTTTTTAACAATTTTAGTAATGATGGTTTTGATCATGTTAAAATGCTTTTACTAATTCTGTGGAAATAAAATTCAAGGTTTTGTCTTTTTCAATATTCTCAATCGAGAAATATTGCTGATTATATGTCTGTCTTAATTCTGAAAATAAAGATTGATAGCCGGCAGTCAAGGATTTGATGGCTTCTGGCGGTAATTCCTTTTTTCGTTCTAGAATGATTTCAGCGGGAGCATGCAGGAAGAAATTGATTTTTGGTTTCTGGACAAACCGATACAATGTTTTTGTGAAGGTTTTGTCTAAGGTTAGATTGGTTCGTTTTGGATCAATAATAAAATCGAAATAGTAGCGATCATATAGAACAATGTAATTTCTTATTTGGTATTTAAAAAAAATATAACTTCTTCCGAATAAATAATCTGCAAAATAATATCCAAACCGAAACAGAGAATTTAATTGACTGGTATTATTTCCTGTTCTTGGTAACCGGGAGGCAGAACGAGTTTCCGCTTGTTTTTTTCCATAAATAAAACTGCTTAAAATCGGTAGGATAGAAGGTCGGTGCCGGATCACCACAGTTTTCTTTCTGAATTTTTTTGAAAGCAATTGGCGCGTCTCCTCTAGGATGGTACTTTTTCCAGCTCCATCTACGCCGCTGAAAGACACCAGAAAACCACGTTGTCTTTTTAAATTTTTTAGACTGTCCATCCAATAGTGGATCTTGGCTTTCTGTCTCGAAAAGAATCGATTGATGAAAAATTGATTAAGATATTTAATCAGTTTTTTTTGTAAATCCGGTTGGTAGGTCGATAACCATGATAATTGAGGAATAGTCGACCCGTATTTTTGATTAAAATGCCTTATAATTAATTGGACGGATGATTGAGATAAGGATTCAAAGTAGGCGATATATTTTTTAGGGATTCCGGCATAATTTAATTGGTTGAATAAGACAAGGTGTTCAAATAGACAAAAATCGGTATAGGTTTTAATTCCATTTTTTACCCTTTGCTGGGTAATTAAATAATCATTGGTTAAATAAGTCAGGTCCTTTCGAATTAGCTGAAATAGGCAATCAATTTGTAGAAAGCTACCATCCTTAAAAAAGATAAAAAGCTGATGCATAGAACGCTGCTGGTGCTGGGTAACTTTTTCGACCAAAGAATGATGTTTTGCAAACTCAGCCAAAAAATCATCTTTTTTATTTTTCCACCAAATATCTAAATCTGATGATTCACCAATTTTGGAAATATCTTCTTCAATAAATTTTAAAAGGATATAATCCTCATTTTGAAGTTTAGTAAATAACGATTGGATAAAAGTTTTTCTATGATTAGTCATGGTATTTATGGTTTGACTAATACTAAACTAAATTGGTGCCTTTCTTTTTATTGTCTTAACCTGTTGATTATCAATTGTTTATGATTAAATTAAAAATAAAAAAATTCTATTTATGGGATTGTTTTCTCAATATGGGAATCGAAATTCTTAAACAAAAGTGTATTAACTACTTAAGATCGTGTTGGAATGCAGCTGATTATTCTCCAATGTTTCCAACCAAGTTGCAATTAACCAATGAACTTGCTCATGAAGTTTGGGTTGTGCTATGTATTTTGGTAGATAATAACAGACGATGTATAAAAGATAAAGCTGGAAATGCTTTTCAAGATCAATATCAAACTTTGCCAATAGGTCTTGCGCTGCCTTGGTGGTTAGTGCTGACTGAATATCTTCCCAGATTGTGAAATAATTTTTCTTTTGAATTAAAATGCCTTTTTGAAAGAAATAATGAAATAGATCAAATAATAAGGGAAAATCTGCTTGACTCATTTCCCAATCATAGATGTGCAGTTTGGTTTTTCCAACATACATATTCCAAGGCGTAAAATCTCCATGGCCGATTCCGAGTGCATAAAAATCGTTTGGATCGATCTCTTCAAAGCTTTGTTCTACTTTTTTCTTTATCGAAAAAATATCTTTTCCAGATAGTCCATTTTTGGAATTAATGGGTCTTTGCAAAAAAAGGATTCCCTCCTTAATGGTATTCCAAAAGCTTGTATCTATGAGTAATTTTTTTTGATAAGAATACGTATACAATTCTTCTAGGGATTTCAAATGAACTAGAGACCAATCCTGATTTTTATTTTTCTTTGATGGTGAAATATTACTCACCATAATTTGTTTATCCTTAAATTTTACCTGCGGAATTACCGTCATCTGAAAAACAGATTTTCCTAGATGAGACAATTGTTGAAATTCATTTTTCACTAATTTCTCTGAGGCACTTGTTAATGGAATTTTTATAAATTGGGTGGCTGTTCCTAAGCTAGAAAGCGCAATAATGGCTTTTCGATTTTCTCCAACCGTTCCGGTAAATACGGCAAATTCATCATAAGATTCTGTGGGGAAATTTATGTTGAAGGTTTTATTTTTTTTGTGATAAACAGAAAATTGCCCATCGGTTAATATAGAAAGTCCTTTTGTTTTACTCAATATTTTACTGGCCATTACAAACGATGCGGCCTTCCATCCTGAGCCATTATATAAATGTAGAAAACAAGGATTTTTATTAGTGGTGGGAAAGAACCATCGGATAGTACCATCTGGGTTATTGATAAATAAGTAGGATTGATAAGTTGAGATTGACTGGTTAGAAAAGTCTAGAATACCTTCCATGAAAGAATACACCATCGGATCTATTCTTAAATCGGAAGCATAATTTGCCAAAGTAAAAGGTGATTTAATTTTATCTAAAAAAGGAATAACTTCGGCTTCATCATCAATGAAAACAACTTTTTCGTTTGGTGCCGTAGCGTGTTCCTTTGTTGCCCCATAGATAATCGTTAGCTTGGAAACTGGGAACATAATTTTATTAATGAGTAGAATGTCCTGCGTATTGATGAATTTTTTAGGTTTCATTCGAAATTAGTTTGAGTAGATGGATGATTACTATGAACAATAAAAAGGAGGATAACTAAATGGTAAAAATAAATTCCGTAATTAGCCTCTCCGAAAATTCCAAACTCTGTGGCGGAATTAATTAGTAAAGGAATCAACATGGCGATAGCGGTTAATTTTAATTTCCAATCCGTACTTTTTCCAATCGCAAAAAAGGTTAATAACATTTGGATCAGACAAATAAACGCACCAACTAATCCCAAATTTATGAGCACCTGGACAAAAGTATTATGCGTCATAGAGGCGGCATAAGCATGGATACTATCGAATTTATTGGTAAATGGAGAGTCACTGATACTCATAAAACCATATCCTAAAATTGGTCTTTCTGGAAAACCATACGTAATTAAATCTGACCAAAACGGCAAGCGGCCGGTCATGCTCATGACTTCCCCGATGTTTCCATCCTTTATAATGATAGTTTGTATTAGAATGGGTAAAACCGCCACTGCGATACCTACCGAACCTATTTTTAGCCAAGCACTTTTGGACATTAAAATAAATAATCCAGTGACCAAAAAGAAGGCACCAAGAGATGATCTAGATTGCGTTAATAATAAAACCAAAACACAAATGATCCAAAATAGGATATTCCAAAAACGACTTGCCCCTTCTTTCAATCGAATATAAGTCATGGCTATTCCGATCACGGCTAGCATTCCCAACTCATTAGGATTGATGATAAAACCGCCTAACCTTGAAACGGCCCCTCCGTGGGTGTCGCGATAAAAGGTGGAAGGGTCAAGATATAGACCAATTAAAAAACAAACGGAAATGACGGAAATACTAATCGCCAAAATTCTAGCAAACGATGCTCGCCCCTTAGTGAGAAATTCTCCCAAAACGAGCAGGTGATAAAATGCCAGCACAAAAAATATACTTTCTAAAAGCATCATTAATTGTAAAACCGTAAACATCACATCCGTAGACCAAAGAATGGAGGCAATTCCTAAAAGTACATAAGCAAGATAAAATAACCCACTCAGATGATTTTCGTAGTTAAAGGAAAAATTTTTAACCTTTTTGATCATCATCAACAATACCAATAAGCTAAATCCAGTAAGGAAAAACCGCATGCCGACTTTTACGACCCTCGTCAATCCAATGGAATTTGGAAATAGCGTGAAATAGCTAGTAATTCGCAGCGCCATGATAATGGTCAACAATACCATTAGCCAAGCGTATTTTTTATGGTTTTCCTGTTGGCTCATGCGGCATAAACTTGGATCAATTGTAAAGCAATATGTTCCCAATCAAATTCTTGTTCCACCATCGTTCTTCCATTGAGACCCATCTTGGATAGTTTTCCTTGGTAGAAATAATCGCTGGCAGTTGTCATCCGGAGACCAATTTCTTCGGGTGAGTTTTCTGTCAATAAAAAGCCACTATGGTGTTTTCTAATAAATTCATTCATATTGGTTGCATCACTCGTAATCGTGGGTATTTTTAGGGCAGCGGCCTCTAAAACGGCAGTTGGAAATCCTTCCATCCTAGAAGTATGCAAAAAGACGTCCATTTTGTTCAATAAATCATATTTCTCCTTGCCAAATTTTTTTCCATGAAAAATAATGCGATCTGAAATACCCAAATTGACTGCCAATTGCGCTAATTCTTGCCTGTCCGTACCATCTCCAATCAATTCAAGCGTACCAGTTCCGCCGTTTTGAATATATTTTTGAAAACCCAAAAATAGGAGGTCCAGCCCTTTATGAAATTGCGCCAAGCGTCCACAAAATCCAAAAACTGGATTAGGCTTTTGTTTTTGTACGCTAGGATAATGAGGAATGACTTTGAGGTCTTGTCCGTTGGCGATCAAGCATTTTTGAGCTTTGCTGGTCAGGCGGTCTAGATACGAATACTCGTTAACGCCCAATAGTTGAATCCGCTTAGCTTTTGCAATGATCTGAGCCTCAAAACATTTGAAATACCATTTTTTGACCAGCTTATTTTTGGTCATGGCCATTTCCGTCAAAGAGCCATGTGGCGTATAAATATAGGATATGTTTTTTTTGTTCAACAACTTAGTTATATGGTAGAATTCGGGGATAAAAGCACCATGCAAATGAACGATGGTCGTTTTTGACAGTTGGCTAATCGCCTTTTTTAACGGTCCATCAAGCCTGAATTTATTTTTATGTTGAAAGAATAATTCTGTTTTAAAATTTCTAGAGGGATAATTTTCAGTCAATGAATTCGCAATGCCCCACAAGATGACCTTGTGTCCTAAATTGGATTGAGCCGTTGCCAATTGATAAGCTACCTTATTGACGCCATTCATTCTTTCAGGATTGGCTTTTCCGAGGACTATATGGATGATTTTCATAAAGATTCTTTTAATTGATTTTTAATGAAATTTTTACTAGATCGTATAGAGAAAAAATAATAAACAAGCAGGTTGATTATTTGAGTAAAAATTAGACCGAATAATAAACCGGGGATACTAAAAAATTGCAGTAAGGGATAAGCAAAAGAAAGACTAAAGAAGGAACCAAAACAATAGGCTATAAAAATGGGACTCGTCTTTTCTAGCGTCCGTAAATAAAATCGAAGTGGATGACCAATAAAGACGATCGCGTATAAGACCGAATAAGCCACAGCGATATAGGCATATTGAACGGCTTCCGGTCCATAGATGAACGAGAGAATAGGCGCAGAGAACAAAGCAATTACTATTAGTAAAAGAATGAACCCTGACCCTAATTGTTTGGTAGTTTTAACTAAATATTGAATCAGACCATCTTCACCTTCCGCCTGAAATCGTCGAGCAGCTTCGATAGGAATAAGACTTTCCATGACTAAAAAAAGGATATGACATAAGCCCATTAGGTTTTGTACCATCCGGATTGCGCCTACCGCTGAGGTTCCTAGAATACTTGCGCCAACAATAATAAAATAGTTCCCTGAGAGCCATTGTAAAATAGAAGTACTTAACAACCATTTAGAAAAATGAAAATGTCTGATCAATATTTTTTTCGTATGATGATGGGAGAATTCTTGCTTGAATTTACCAAATAATACACTCAAAACGTTTACCCCTAATATTATCCACAGTACTGATTCTAAGCTTATTACACCTAGGAACCATAAGATAGCAACACCTATCAACTGACCTCCAAAAAGTACCAAGTCAATTAGGCAGATCTTAAATACTTGGTTTCGGATTAAATATGTTTTTCGGTAGAAATCATGCACGGTTTGACAAAAAACAATCATGCTTACTAAGGGTAGGAGCATAAATATTTCATTAGGTTGAAAAATTTGCATGACTCCATAAATGACTAATCCGGCTAACAAAAACAAACTACTAATAGAAAACTGAATACTATGCAGATCACTTAAATACTCCTCTTGTTCTAAGTCTTCTAGCTTAGGGGCAATGGATAAAAGCGGCTTAATGATAAAGGCTTGATTGATGCCTATCGCAAAGAAAACCACCATCCATAATAACGTAAAAACACCATACGCTTCTAAGCCAATCGACCGAACCAAAAGTATTCCTAATAGAAAATTACTACCACTGACCAATGCTTGGTCCAGAAAGATCATGCCTTTCTGAAACGCTGGAGATTTTTTTATTTTTCTTAATAATATCATGATTGATGTGCTTAAGTAATCTAGAAAATGGATGCCACCGTATCCCATACTCGCTGCTTAATGGAAATGGTGTTAAATTGATCTTGGTACCGATTGGTTTTTGCTCCGTTGAACACTCCGTAGATATTTGGAATTTGATGTTCTTTGAAAATAGACTTAGCAAAATTGATCGTTTTGATTTTGGTTTTTTTATTTCGAAAGACTACCAAATTAAAGTCCACCTGCTTCATCATTAAGGTCACATCTTCTACCATTCCAATAGCTGGAGCATCAATTAAAATAACATCGTAATCTGCTTTAAGCGTATCAAGAAATTTGTTCGTTTCTGGTGCGAATAAAATTCCTGCATAAATGTTTTTTAAATTACCTTTCGGAATGAGATCTACGTTTTTAGTGTTGGTTTTAATGATGGCTTGGAATGGTGTAATGGTCTTTTTTAGGAGGTCGGCCAATCCAAATTCATTGCTTGCTGCAAATAAAGTATTGGAAGGATGATCCGTTAGATCCATATCGATGACCAATACTTTTTTGCCCCTCGAGGCATAGATTTTTGCTAAATTGGTGGTGGTGAATGATTTTCCTTCCCCTCTAAACATGGAAGAAATAAGCATAGTATTTACCTTTTTATCCGTGTCTTTCTTTCCCTTCATTAATTCCAAATTGGTGTAAAGATTTCCTAGTTGATGGATTGGATTATCTTTTTCTCTAGTTTGGGCAATATGTCCAATCAATGGAATGTCTAAAAGCTGACCTAGTTCTTTTCTAGATTTTATCTTTGCGGTAAGCAAGTGCTTTAAAAAGGAAATGCCAATCCCAATAACTAAGGCAAAAAATACCGCAACTCCATAGATCAAGGTGATATTGGGTGAAACAGGATTTTTACTTACTTCCGCCCGATCTACAATTTGATGAAAGACGGTATTGGCTGATCTGGCAACCGCGATTTCCATCCGTTTTTCAATGAGTGAAGTGTATAGCTGTTCATTCAACTTGACCGATCTTTCTAAGATCATGGTTTGCTGTTGTTTGTCAGGAAAATCTTGGATACTCATTCCGATTTTGGCTATTTCTCCTTCCATGTTTTTCTGACGATCTATTATATTATGCAAGGTGTTTTTCACACTTTCGTGAATAAAGGTCCTCAGATTCTTAATCTTAACATCTATAGTCTGCACCTGGTCACTTTGGACCGTATATTTCAGTAATAAGTCTTGTTTGGCTAGCTCTAAATTTTGTGCTTTTAGAAAAGCTTCTTTAAAAAGTGGATCTTTTAAGGCTTCGAAGTTTGGTGCAAAATCTTTAAGTTCATTTCCATTGATCAGGTGTTCAAAAGTTCGTTCTAGTTCCGATTTTTGCATATCATAATTTACCTTTTGAAATTCAAGTTGCATCATTTCTTTCAAAGTGGCATCGGTTTCCTGCTTAATATTCATGATGCTCTTTTGGGTCTTGTATTTTACCAACTGTCCTTCTGAGGACTGTAGTTTTTTATTTACCAATCCGAGTTGTTCATCAATAAAAGTCAATGCTTTATCGGCTTCTTGTTGATGTTCATTTTTACAATTTTCGATATAAGTTTCCATCAAAGTGTTCACATAAATCGCTGCCTTAGCAGGGACTTTATGTTGGAAATATAAATTGATGATTTGTATTTTTTTATCAACAGATCTAACAAAATAATTACTGGTATTGACTGAATTTACTTGTGCTCTCAGAGAATTGATTCTGAATGAAAAAATATCGTTTGCTTTGAGACTTTCTTTGTTTTTAGCTAGAATAATTTTATCCTTTTCAATTGTCAAATTAAATCCGTTCATTTTTGTGGTATCTCCGCAGGTTAATTTGTTATCTTCTTGAAATTGGCCTTCGTTCTTACTCCACAAAAACTGGTCAGCCCCTAGATATTTTAAATAATAGATTTGATCGTAGGCTTCTTCGGTAAGAATTTTATATTTAATTTGGATTGGACTATTCCGAAATAATTCTGTGGTTTTAATTTTTCCGTTTCTGAAAATTTCTAATTCGAAGTCTAGCTTTTGTAGCGTTAATTCTTTTAATTTTTTTGATTTAAAAATTTCAACTTCTGTTAAAAAATCTACGGAGGTGGCTCCCTTTGTTCTACCATCTTCTTCAAAGAGTGCTAGATCTCCTAAGTTGATATTTCGATTATCAATTTTAATAGAACCAGTAGATTGATATTCTGGAACCGTATAAACCACCAATCTTGAGGCTATAGTAACGGCACCGATTAGTAACACTAAGATGATCGGAAGTCCTTTTAAAATCGGAACGATAAGCGTTTGATATTCTTTTTTCATGATCCTTTTTTGATAGATGATTAGATAGATGGCATTATTTAATAAATACGGAAATAATGACTGCCACCCCAGTTACAATACTGGTAATCAAACTGGCTTTTCCTAAATTTCTATCATTGGCTTTTGCTTTTGTGGCACCTACGTGAATAATATCATCCGGTTGAAGGGCAATATTTCTACTTGGTAAACTTGCTAGATCTGTCAAATTCATACGCCACTTAATAGATTGTCCATTGACGATTCGAATTAGTTCAATGTCTTCATTTTTGGAGTAGGCTGTTAGACCCTTCGCTTCTCCTAAAATTTCAACTAGTGATATTGTCTCATTGCTTAAGCTATATCTACCTGGATTATTTACCTCACCTAAGACGGTCACAAAATGATTCAAAACCCGAATATTGATAATCGGATCTTTCAGAATATTAGAATAGGATTGTTCTAAAAAATAATTGGCTTCTTTTACCGTCAGTCCTGATAATTTCGTTCTTCCGATTTTTGGAAGATTTACTTTTCCTTCATCATCAAGTTGTAACCATTTACCGGTGGACTCATTTGAAGTGTATACACTATTGACAGACCCAATGCTTAAGTCATTATGATTCCAAATACTCATGGTAATCTTATCTCCAGTTTTTAAAACAGGTTCCACGGCATTGATTAACTGTAAGGACAGTGAATCATTTAAATCTGGATTTATGACATTACTGAATAAGGGATTGGAAGTTTGACAAGAACTTATTAGCGAGGCTAGGATAAGAAACGTTAGTATTCTAAACATGGCTATCTTTTAATTGCACCGGTAAGGTGAAGGTTACTAAATATTTAATTACTGTTGGCAATACTTAGTGTGCAGGAAAAATGCCATTTCGGAATAATCACTTAAATTGTTGATTATCAGTTAAATATGATTTTAATCTTAGGGTTAATTGTTCTAAAAAATAGAATGATTTCTCATTTTGGGAATCTTGGCATACAATTAGACACTAATATGTAGCATGAAGACAGCTCAACGCGTCTGTTTATTTTTCTGATCACCCAAAACCTAATTGGCGTATGAAATCCAAATTTACTCCGACCTGCATTTTTGTCGTAGAAGACGATCCGATGTATCAGCGACTGGTTAAATATGTAATGGAATTAAATCCAGATCATCAAGTTCATATATTCGCTACCGGCCAAGAGTGTTTGCAAAATTTGCATCTGAACCCATCTATTGTCTCCTTGGATTATTCCTTACCGGATATGACAGGTGAAGAAGTTTTGAAGAAAATTAAAGACATTAACAAAGATATTGCAGTGTTGATTTTATCAAGTCAGCAAGATGTATCAACGGCGGTAAAATTATTAAGAGAAGGGGCCTCTGATTATATCACCAAGGATAGTGAAACGAATGATCTCTTATTGCATGCGATTAATCGGGTTAAACAACAAAATCTATTAAAGGCAGAAGTAAATAACCTCCGAGAAGAATTAGAAATAACCTATAAAGTTGACAAAAGTATTATTGGAGATAGTAAACCCATGCAGCAAGTATTTTCATTGTTGGAAAAAGCGATTAAAACCAATATTACGATTTCTATCACAGGTGAAACAGGGACGGGTAAAGAAGTAATTGCAAAAAGTATCCATTATAATTCTTCTCGAAAAAAAGAACCTTTTGTGGCGGTAAATATGAGTGCGATTCCTAAAGATTTATTAGAGAGTGAACTGTTTGGTCACGAAAAAGGAGCTTTTACGGGGGCGAATACCCGGAAACTTGGGATGTTTGAAATGGCCAATAAAGGAACGTTGTTTTTAGACGAAATAGGAGAGATGGATATTAATCTGCAAGCAAAGGTGTTGCGAGCTTTACAGGAAAGAGAAATCCATCGGGTTGGTGCTGAAAAACCAATTCCTTTTGATGCCAGAGTTATTGTGGCTACGCATCGAAATTTACAAGACGAGGTCAGTGAGGGTAATTTTCGAGAAGACTTATTCTATCGATTATTGGGTTTACCAATTGCACTTCCGCCACTAAGAGATAGAGGAAATGATATTATTTTATTAGCCAATTTCTTTTTGAAAAATTTCATGAAAAATAACGGCCTTGGTGTGCTTAAACTGTCAAAAGGGGCTAAGAATAAATTATTGAATTATGCCTTTCCTGGTAATGTTCGGGAGTTAAAAGCCATTATTGATCTCTCCGCTGTGTTAGCAGATGACAGCGAAATTAATGAAAATGATATTCGATTTAATAGCCCCAAAAAAGGCACCCAATTCCTCTCAGATGAAATGAGTATGGAGCAATATAAAAAGATGATTGTTACTCATTTTTTAGAAAAATATGAAGATGATATTGACAAGGTAGCCGGAAAACTTGATATCGGAAAATCTACGATCTATAGAATGCTTAAAAGTGAAAGAGAAGTTTCAATTAATTGACAATCAGCTGTTTAGTAAAATTTATTTACATCAATAAAAAAGAAAATTATGCATATTCCTGCGGACCAAATTGACCAATTATTGGAAATAATTTCCAATTTAGATATTCCATCGGAAGCTTCCTTGCTTCTTTTGATCGGAGAAGAAAGTAAGATAGATTATGAGGATCTTTTTGCAAGTTTAAATAAGCTTGACATTTCATTTTTTGGTGGAATTTTTCCCGGAATCATTAACGAGAAAAAAGACTATAAAAGTGGAATTATTCTTAAGATTTTACCACATGTCGCTAAGCCTATTTTAATCAAAGGATGGGAAAAGGAAGATTTCGAAATAGCGACTTACCTAGATGAAATTCCTAACGACAAGGCAGCGGTTTCATTTTTTACCATTGTCGATGGCTTGACTTCCGAGGTGACGACTTACCTGCAAAAGCTGTATCATTTTTATGGAAATGCAATTCCTTTTATGGGCGCAGGTGCCGGTTTTATTTCGTTGGTTCAGCAACCATGTGTGTTTACAAATGAAGGTATCTTTCAAGATGCGGCCGTACTGTTTCCTATGAAGTTGAATATGAATCTCGGAGTCAAACATGGCTGGGAAAAATTGGCTGGTCCCATCGTTGCTACCCGGACAGAAAATAATATTATCCATGAATTGAATTGGAAAAATGCTTTTGAAGTATATCGAGAGGTTGTGGAAAAACACGCTCAGAGAGAATTTACACCAACCAATTTTTTTGATATTGCGAAAGGTTATCCTATTGGGAAAATACGTGAAATTGGTGAAGATGTCTGTCGGGTACCACTCAGTTTGACAAAAGAAGGCGCGCTGGTTTGTTTAGGGAGAGTTCCTGAAAACACGGTCTTATATATTATGAAAGGAAATTGTTCAAATTTGGTTGCTTCTGCGGAAGTAGCGGTCAATAATTCCTTGGAATCACTTGAGGAAACCATAGAACACACCTTAGTAATAGATTGTATTTCTAGAGCCTTGTTTTTAGCGGAAGACCTCTCAGATGAACTGGCCATTATTTCAGATAGTATGCCAGAAACTCGACAAGATGCCGCTCCGCAAGGAGTCTTAAGTATGGGAGAAATTTCTTCCGGTAAAAATGGCTTTTTGGAATTTTACAATAAAACACTGGTCATTGGAGCACTTACTAAATAAGATGTTCCCATTTTTCTCCCATTTAAATTTTTGGTAATGAAAGACAATACTTCCATCATTCAAGACATATCATTGCTCTACGAATTATCCTTATCAATTGGTAATTCATTAAACCTGAGAGAGAATTGCCAGCAATTTTTGAATATACTTATCAAAAGAAAAAAACTAAGCTACGCAAGTGTTTGGTTGATTCAAGAAACTAACCTACACTTAGTTTACGGGACTCCCTCCAATATCGTTGATCAAAAATCAATTGAATTAAATCACTTCCTTTGGAAGGAATTGGTGAAAAGAGATAAATTTCTTATTTCCGCTGATCATCCTGATTTTAAAAAAATTATTCAAGAAAAAAATATCGTTGAAGGTGGATTTATTCTCTTTAATCTGGCTGATATTGGATTTTTAAAACTGTATAAAGCGCAATTAACGGGAAAGGAAACGGAAGAATTGAATCAGCTATTTAATGTTATCAAAAAATTTAGCCTGCTTCTGAAAGGATGCGTTGCACATGAAAAATTAGTTGTTGAACGAGAGCAAAGACTTTTTGTCCAACAGGCGTTAAAAATGAGTCAGGTAAAACATCGATTTGTTGTTCAAAATCTATCGGAAGGAATTATTCTAACAGATTTAGAGGGTAAGATTACCTTTGCGAATAAGCGGATGGAAGTACTGACAGGTTATTCTAATAATGAATTAATTGGAGAAATTGCGGCAGATTTTTTGGTGAGTCCAGAAGAAAGAAAGGTCGTTAAGTTAAACATGGAAGCGTGGGAAAATAACTTATCTAACGATTATACGGTTGAACATATTCATAAATCGGGTAAGAAATGGATGGGAAGAATTAAGGCATCTCCTTATAAAAATCCCGAAGGTGAAATCATTGGAACGATGGGAGCCATTACGGATATTACTGCTCAACAATTGGCAGAAATAAAGGTAAGAGAAAGTGAGGTCATGCTTCGAAAAATTATTGATGCTTCGCTCGATGCCATTATCAATATCGATGAAGAAGGGAAAGTAATTGCTTGGAGTGATCAAGCGACTAAAATATTTGGTTATACCCACGAAGAAACGATGGGTAAAAATATGGCTGATTTTATTGTACCTCCTCAACATTTAGTGGCCCATGCCCGTGGGATGAAACATTTTTTAAAAACAGGGGAAGGCCCAGTACTCAATAAACGTATTGAAATCACAGGGTTCGATAAAGGAGGTAGAGAATTTCCGATTGAGTTAAGTATTTCCCCAATTAAGATGGATGGAAAAAATTTTTTTAGTGGATTTATCCGAGATATTACCGAACGAAAAAAAGCAGAACAAGACTTAATTTCTGCTAAGCAAGAGGCTGAGCAGGCGCAATTGGCGGAACAACAATTTTTGGCGAATATGAGTCATGAGATACGCACACCTATGAATGCGGTAATCGGAATGACGCATTTACTTTATGAAACCAATCCTACCGAAGCACAAAAAGAGTATTTGGATTCTTTACGGTTTTCAGCCGATAGTTTAATGGGTATTATTTCCAATATTCTGGATTTGTCAAAGATAGAAGCCAATGAGCTAGAGTTTGAACAACGAACTTTTAATTTACTAGAATTGCTCAAATCTTTACAACAGACTTTCCAATTTAAAGTAAGAGAAAAACCCATTAGTGTGGTGCTTGATTTAGATCCTAAAATCGAGAATCATTTAATAGGAGATTCCGTTCGACTCAATCAGATCTTAACAAACCTTCTTGGGAATGCAAGTAAATTTACCAAAGAAGGGACGATCGGAGTGAAAGCTAAATTAGTAGCAGCCACCGGCGGCCAATATATCATTCAGTTCCAAGTACACGATACAGGGATTGGTATCGAAACAGAAAATGTGGAAAAAATATTTGAAAATTTCAAGCAGGCTGATGTCAAGATTACTAGAAAATTTGGTGGAACTGGTCTTGGATTGACCATCGTAAAAAACTTGGTAGAATTGCAAGGAGGATCTATTGAGGTAGAAAGTACAAAAGGCCAAGGGTCGGTATTTAATATTGTATTGCCGTTTAAAGATTCTGGCGTTTTGCAAACAGAAGTTTCTGTAAAGGAAGATCCAGAAAACCAGATTTCGGAAATATTAAAAGATACAACTATTTTGGTGGTGGAAGATAATCCTATGAATCAAAAACTGATTATTAAGATTCTCGAATTATGGAATTCTGATTTTGAGATTGCTTCTGATGGATTTATGGCCCTAGAAAAAACAATGGAAAAAAAGTTTGATATTATTCTAATGGACATTCATATGCCAGAGATGGACGGTTGTGAAACCACCAAGAAAATTCGAGCGAATTCCAAAAACAAAAATCAAGATACGGTGATCATTGCTTTAACGGCAGCTGCTTTACTAGATGAAAAAAATCGTGCCTTGGATGCTGGTATGAATGATTTTTTAACCAAACCGTTTTCTCCTATACAATTGAAAGTTCATCTTGGGAAATGGTTAGATGTGGAACTTGAAAATCCACAAGAAATATCTTATGACCAGTTTTCAAAAACGGAGTTACTTAAATTTGATTTTACTTATTTAAATGAAATGTCTGGGGGCGACCAAAATTTTGTAAAAGAAATGATTGAGATCTTTTTACAGGAAATACCAGTTGCCTTGATCCAATTGGACGAAGCATTGAAAGGTGAGCATTGGGAGATAATTGCTAATATCGCTCACCGAATCAAAACAAATTACATGATGGTTGGCCTGATGGTGCAAAAAGAAAATGCCCTTGATATTGAAACATCTATTAAAAAGAAAAAATTCTTAGCTAAAGAAATAGCCCTTAAAATTCAACGACTTAAAAGTGATTCAAAAATGGCTTATCCACTTTTGAAAAAAGAACTGGATCAATATACTGCTTTAGCTGGATAAAAAAACTCGCTATTAAAATGCTAATAGCGAGTTTTTTTACCAAGGTTAAGGTAATTATTATTTATCATAAATTTGCACTTCTACTCTTCGGTTTTTTGCCTTTTCGTATTTGCTTCGATTGCGCTCTTTCGGTTTAGATTCTCCGTAAGAGATAATGGATAATTGACTTAAGGATACTCCTCTGCTTAGAAAGTACTCCATCACATTATTCGCTCTACGTTCTCCTAATTTAAAATTATAAATTTTATCCCCTTCATTATCGGTATGTCCAGAAATAAAAGCTTTCGCGGCTTTGTTATCTAGTAGGAAGGCAACTGCTGCATCTAATTCTCTATGGTAAAACACTTTAATGTCTGATTTATCGGTATCAAATTCTACAAGTACATTTATCGATTTGTTCTTTAATAAATTCTGATGATCTACTTTGTTCATTACTGGACATCCGTTATTGGTTTTCTCACCTTTTAAAAATGGACAATAATCTTTTAGATCAGAAATACCATCCATGTCAGAATCAGGACATCCGCCCATGGCAGCCGTTCCTTTTATAAAAGGGCAACTATCTACCTTGTCAAGTATCCCATCAAAATCAGAATCTTGTTTATCTGTTGGGCATCCATTGTTAGTTTTATCTCCGAACAAATGTGGGCAAGCATCTATATCATCTGGAATACCATCTTGGTCACTATCTGTCACTTGATTTACTAAAGACTTCTGGAGTGGTCTTTCATTTAGATGTTCAAAATTAGCATTAAAGGCATTTCCTTTTTTCTTTTTGTTGATTAAATAAGTGCAGGTTAATTCCCAACCGCCTTTTGTATTCGTGGCTGAATTTAAGGTGGAATTATTCATGTCATAACTAATGGTTAATGAACTTTCTGGAAAGGTAATGCCTGCTTCCATAATCCAAGCATCTTCCATTCGATTGGAAATTCCTGCTGTAAGTATATTTTTTTTGTTTAATTGATAATTTATTTTTGCACCAATAATTTTTTCGTTAGCAATAGATTGTTTATTCCAAGTTGCATGAACATCAGCATCTAATCCTGTTTTGATTGGGAGATTGACGTTTGCAAAAAATGATGTGCGCATGGCATATTTCTCCTCTAGTGATTCGTAGAATTGACTATTGGGTTCGTTGAGATGCGCAAACGATAATCCACCAGAAGCTTGGACTTTATTAAAATATTTATTGACGAATATACCTACGGAAGCACTGGGTAAAAACTGTGTAGTTTTTACAAACGACTCCTTATTGCCAGCGGTAGGATCAAAACCATTTTCTGAACTGTATTGATTATCAAAAGAAAATAGGGTAGGATTAAATTTTTGCTGGATTACACCACCACTTGCTCCGATCGATAAAAATTCTCCTCGATTGGACAAGTTCTTTTTGTAAGAAAAATTTAAACTCAATTGGGTTGTTTTTAAAGAAACTTTTCCTGCATCGTTATGCAATATATGGGTGCCCCACGAAAATTTTGTTCCTTTTTGTTCGTATCCTATAAAAATATTTCGGTAGGCACTTGGAATCGTGGACCACTGTGAACGATAACTGGCGGTTAGCCGCTGATCTGACGCTATGTTGCCGATTGTAGCAGGATTTCGGACAGATTTATTTAGTTGACTTTGAGAAAAATGGGCATCTTGGGCATGAGCAAAAAATGCTAAGGTGCAAAGAATATAAATTAAGAATAAGCTTTTCATTTTGCTAATTTTTTAATGGTTTATTTAAGTAGAATGCTAAAGGGCTGGAAGTATTTTTATCTAAGAAGGGTAACATGTCCAGCGTGTTTTTTTTGTAAACCGTCTTGGTCCGTATATTCTAAAGTGAAAACATAATTTCCAATTTGTGCAGGTTTGCTGTTGACCGTTCCATCCCAACCAAAAGATGTCGAAAAGGATTGAAAAATCATTTCTCCCCATTGGTTGAAAATCATCATATTTATATTTTGAAGGTTGTTACCTCTGACAAATAATAGGTCGTTTTCTCCGTCTCCATTTGGTGTGAAGGCTGTAGGAATAAAAAAGTCTGAATTATTATTTACTAGATTTAGATTAGGAGGATTGCCTAGATTAGTTGAATCTATTGGCATGTTTTCTATTAGAATTATATCTTTTTGTAGCAATGAATCTTTACAACCATTTTCATGGGTTGCTCGCAGTTCGACGGAGAAATATCCTTCTGCATTATATTGATGGGTTGGGTTTGTATCATTAGATATATTTCCGTCACCGAAAACCCATTCTGTGTTGATTAAATTTGGATTAGTACATTCGAAGTAAAAACTATCTAGGGTCGTTCCTTGCACTTTAGAAACCGAAAAATCTATTTCAATGTTTGGCAAAACAGTGAGGGTAACCGGATCAGAAATAGTGATAATTCCTGAAGGGTGGGTTACTTGAACTTGATAAGTTCCTGACTGATCAACTAGGTAGGAATTATCATTAGCATTATTAATTTCCCAACCATCTTTTAGCCATTGATTATTTACCGTTGAACTAGAAACCAATACGGTTTTTTCGTTTTGACAAAAAACAGGTTCTCCTACTAAGCTAATTATGGCTGCTTCAGGATTTTCCTGAACCACAACTTCCACTGGATTTGAAACACCCATGCAGCCGTTTTGATCGGCTACCTCAACGCTATATGTGCCAGATGATTGAACGGTAATGGTTGGAGTGGTTTCTCCCGTTGACCAAAAATAATCATTCCCAAAACTGGCAATCAAAATGACGGAATCTCCATCAAAAAATTGGGTTGGACCAACCGTAGAGATCGTTGGAACCATGGCTTCCATTACTTCAATGGTTATTTCATTAGAAGAAGAGGTTCCACTATTATCTGTTACTAAAACTTGAATCGTATGATTTCCAGGTGCGAGTTGATTGGTTTCAAAACTTGGATTGGCACTACTCTGAGCAACTTGATCATTTACATAAAAATGATAAGTATTATAAACATTTGGGTAGGCATTAATAGCAATAAATTCATCTTGACAAATAATCGGATTACCAGAAGCTAGACTGATAGATACGTCCTGTTCTAAATCTGTGATTTTTCGAACCAAATTATTGTAAGCATCGCCAATGTATAGTTCTTTGGTAACTGGAGAAAAGTCAATAGCGGTGGCACCACTAAACGTTGCGTTGGTTCCTTCGCCGTCCGTTGCACCAGTTATTTCCAAGCTACCTGCGTAGGTGGAAACTTGTCCTTGCGGTGTAATTTTTCTGATTATATAATTATAACCATCTGCGACGAAAATATTTCCTAATGAATCCACGGTCATATCCCAAGGATAGTTAAATTCAGATGATAATGCCAATCCATTTTGATGACCAACTTCTCCTGTCCCTGCAACTGTCGTGACTAAACCTTCTGGCGTAATCCTTCTAATTTTATGATTCCATTCATCTGCCACTAGGATATTTCCTTCCAAATCAAGGGTCAAACCATAAGGTCTACGGAAAGAAGCTTGACTTCCAATTCCGTCTGCATCTCCCATTTGATAAGGACGACCTGCCAGCGTAGTAACAAATCCTAAGGCATCAATTTTTCGAATAATATGCGTGAGATGATCGGCTACATAAATATTTCCTTCATGGTCAATTTCAATACCCGTTGGATTTCCAAAAGTAGCATTGGTGCCCATTCCATTGGAGGTTCCATAGTTTCCTGAACCTGCCACGGTGGATACCATTCCTTCTGGTGTGATTTTTCTAATTTTATTGTTACGAGTATCTGCCACCCAAACATTTCCTTCTGGTCCTACACAAAGTCCCCACGGTTCGTTAAACAAGGCAACCGTGCTATCTCCATCTTGATCTCCTTTGATTCCTGGACTTCCAGCCAAAGTAGAAACGGTACCATCTAGCTCGATTTTTCGAATGGTATGACTCCATCTATCTGTTACATAAACGATTCCATCAAGACCAATGGCAATTCCATGAGGATTGTTGAAGGTAGCATCAAAAGCAGGACCATCTATGGCTCCTGCTATTTCAGGTTGGCCTGCCACAGTGGTTACTAATTGTGCACTAAGGGTAAAATTAACGAATGCTAATAGAAAAGCGGTGATAAATTTTCTCATAATATTAGATTAATAAATGATTATTCGAACGTATTGGTAATTTTTATGCAATGGCTTTTTTTAACTTGTTGGGTAGCTCAAAATTAAAACTGGGTATTTCAACTCGAGAACCTCCATTAATCAGCGTACCATATTTTTTTGCAATTACTGACCACAGGTACCTGCGGTTGGCCACTGCTTTTAATTGGTTAGCCATTTGATCAAGGTTTAACGTTTCTAAATTTTCTAAAAGTAAATGAAGTTCATTGGTGGACTTAAAATAATACCCTTGATTTTCGGTAGTGATTCTATTATAAATAATATCAAAGGAGAGAATGGGTAAACCTAAATACATGGCTTCGACCAATGATGGATTGGTGCCACCTTCACTGTGTCCGTGAATATAAACTTTAGCGTTGGATCGCATTTGATTTAACAAACTTGCTTGGTAAATGGGATCTAATAAATGTAGATGGGGTAGTGCATTAAATTCTTTTTGTAATGATTTTCCATAATCGCTATTCTTCCAGTTTCCTACTAGGACTAATGGAAGATCTTTTTGTTTTGCAAAGGCTTTAAGAATGGTATGGATATTATTTTCTGGTTCGATCCGTGCGACTTTAAAGGCATAGTCTGATGCTAAAAATGGATATTGTTCTATTGTTTTTGATTGGAGGATTTCTGTTTTATTATGATCTGCTCCATATTCAATTAATCTACTGGCTTTGCCATATCGATCTAAGACATATTTTTGAATGGCTGCGTTATCCGCAATAATTTCATCTGCCAGCCATATGGCCATTTTCTCACTCCATAATAAAAAGGTTTTAGCGTGTTTTCCCCATTTTGCTCGTCTCCATTCTAACCCATCCACGTTTACGATAATTTTTCTAAAGGGAAAAAATAATTTTAGGATGGGTAAGAATAAACACCCTGAGACACCCAAAATCAATAATACCTCAGAAAATAAAACAGCATGTATCATGGAGCAAATATCATAGACAATGCTCGATACACCATTAGCAGAAAATGGAATGTATTTTATTTTTGCTCCATTCCAAGTTGAAACTCTTTCTTTGGAACTATAGTGTTTTGTACTATTGTAAACCGTAATCTGATATGTTTGATTTAAGTTGTCCACTAGTTGATGAGCTAAGGTTTCGAAGCCTCCGTAACGAGCAGGTACTCCTACTGTGCCTATAATTCCTAATTTTATTTTTGACTTATTCATGGTATTATGGTTATGCGTTTATGTATACTTGTGTATATTCAAATGCATTACCAGTTTTTAAATGTCTGAAATACAGTTACTTACAGTTTATTTAAAATAATATTTGATTTCATTTTGAAATTGATTCTCGTTTTGGGAATACATCTCATGGTAGATTTATCATTATTTAGCAGAAGCAAAAAAAAAACCGAGCCTATCAAGACTCGGTTCTAAATTTAATGTTGGGGTTAATTAACAAAACAAATTTCTAACTTAAAAATTATTGAATAAAAACCTTACCTGAATACCATTGTCCGTTTTCACCTACGGCTTTAATAATAAAGTATCCATTTGGGAAGTTTCCTTTTTTTAATTGAAAAGTGGGGGTTAAAATATTTGTCTTTTCAAATAATTTTTCACCTAGTAGATCAAAAACACTAAGATTGATAATATTAATGGGGCCTCCTTCTATCGAGTTAATCTGAATGTCAGATTGAGCAGACATCGGGTTGGGGAAAATATGAAGTTGTTCTTCTGCAAATGTCAGACTAGGATTTTCTCCAATTATATTGGTCACGGTATTGGTGGTTATTGGAGCTAGATTGTCAAAGTAGATTTCGGCTCGATTTTTCAATTTTTCACCATCTTCGAGATTAGATATTGGTTTTATTTTAAAAATTGCATATCCATGACTGGCAGCTTCATTGGTCGTACTATCTGGCATATTGATATTTTCAAAAGTCCAAACTAAGCGGTTATTATCCTGAATTTCAAATTGATAATTATGACTGGTCAAACCAATTTTTAGCGTATTAATATCTAATCCTGCTGGAAGTTTATCTTCTATACGAACTGTAGAAACTGTTGAATTTCCAACATTCTGAAATCTAATTTTGTAAATTAATTCTTGGTCATTATCGATATAACCTTCGGGATTCACTGCGATGTCGTTTGGATCTAGCGCCCCTACGGCTAGTTGATTATCCACGGTAACATTATCAAGCCCATCGCAATCATCTTCCGATCCATAGAAAGAAGCGCTTAATTGAATGTCCGCTCCGATCGTCACGTTCGTTGATATAGAATCCTTGATATAAATGGTAACGGATGCTCCAATAGGCACATCACCTAAATCCCATCTACGATCATTTCCTGCTGAAAGTGTCCAAGGGACAGAGCTTTCTATTGGAATAACATACGGTCCAAACATAACAGTCAATTTTGCATTGGTAGCTGTTTGTGTACCAAGGTTTTTATAGGTAACAGCTATTAAATTTTCAAATCCAACTCTATGCGCTGTAGCTGAAATATTTACCTGTAAATCGGGGAGTGGACAGGCAGCTGTATTCCCAAAATTATTTCCACAAAACTGTTCTCCTATTCCAACCACGGTTACAGTATGTTCTGTCGTACAAGTTGACTCCCATTGCGTCGCTTCTGTAACTTGGGTAAGCGTATACTGACCTGGAGCTGCTACTATACGATAGACTCCGTTGGAATCGGTCACGGCGGTTTGGTTCCCTGGTTGAAGTACCATTTGTATATTTGGAATGCCTATTTCATTCGTATCTTGGAGGCAATTATTATTTTCGTCATAATAAATAGTCCCACAAATCTCACTTCCTTGGTTTTCAGTAATGGTAAAACAATCATCTGGTGTTTGATCGGTCAACACTTGGCGGTAGCCAGAATTCCATTCAATTATGATGGAGTCTATGATAGAAGCATCTCCCAAACCAATGATGGTTTTAAGCTCATTTTGGCCACCGATGCCACCACCTGTTTGACCAGATAATTCTCGCATTTGCCAAATATCTTCTCCGTAAATATTTGCTTTTACTCGAATTTTAGTACCTATGGCAGAACGATTAGAGTTGGTGCCGATTAAGGTGACACAAACTTTATTTTGACATTTTCCTCTGGCATTTTGATAAATGAAGTTTTTATTTAATTGATGATTCGCGGTGAATAAATCGAGGTCTCCGTCATTATCATAATCCGCCCATGCTGCTCCAAAAGATTGTCCACCATCTTGGGTAATGCTATTGGTGATAGCTGTAAAACTACCATCTCCATTATTAGAATAAAGGGCGTTGTTTTGATCTTGGTCGTTGCTAACGAATAAATCTAAGTCTCCATCATTATCATAATCTCCCCAAGCACTTCCATGAGAATGTCCTCCATCATTTACGATAGTGCCTGTACTGATTTTTGTAAAAGTTTCATCTCCATTATTTTTATATAGAAAATTATTTTGATTTCCTGCATTGGCCACAAATAGGTCTAAATGCCCATCATTATTATAATCTCCCCAGCTCGCTCCAACGGAATTACCTCCATCATTGACAATCACTCCGGCATTAATTTTTAGGAAATTTCCATTGCCTGTATTTTTATAAAGACTATTGTCGTTGCCAGAAGTGTTACAAACAAACAAATCTATTAGACCATCATTATTGTAATCGCCCCAGAGGCCACTTACTGAAAAATTTGCTTCTAAGGTAGGAGCGGAACCATTTACTTTTTCAAAAGTACCATCTCCATTATTATGATATAATTGGTTGAATTTTGTTGAAAAATAATCTGTTACAAATAAGTCTAAATATCCATCGTTGTCATAATCTACCCAGCTGACCCCATGAGCATATCCTTTATCAATAACAGCAGGATCATTTAAAATTCTGGTAAAGGTTCCTCCGTCATTTCGATATAAAAAATTCTCATACCCAATATTGTTAGCTACGTATAAATCGAGATCACCATCATTATCATAATCACCCCAAGTTGCTGCTAATGAACTGGCGAGATCGGTTGCAATGCTTCCACTACT
>CALFWZ010000025.1 GCA_937928405.1 uncultured Saprospiraceae bacterium | reverse complement strand
GGCTAAAGTTGAAAAAAAATGGACCCTTCCTATCAGAGATTGGGGGCTAATGCTTCAACAATTTTTAATTATATTTGGTGACAGATGTAGACTTTAATATTCACTCCGAAGGAGGTTTACACTAAATCTTTTAAAGGCTCTGTGCCATCACAATCCGCTGTGTCGCCACAACCTTTCGCGTTCGTTTACACCTGCCTTTGCCGGATCTCCTGCCGAAGGCACGGCAGGCATGCGCCCACATGTAGAAACAAAAACTTAAGCAAACATCTCTTCTAACAACAAATCAAGCGCTCACCCTTTCTGTATCTAGACTAAGAGGCTTGTCTACCGAATCGGTAAGACTAAACGAGCGGCTCGGCTTTATTCTCTTTATTAATAACCCGGTTAGGTTATTTGTTCCATATTTTTTATATTTAGCTTAGCAAAAAACGTATGATATGAAAAATCTTAAACTCGATATTATTTTTATTTGTTTTCTTTTGCAGTTTTATGCTTGTAAGGAATCCAATGAACCAATTAAAGAAGCGGAAAATACGCCATTTTGTGCTAAATCTCTTGAGGCTAATTTAAGACATGAGAGAATAACTGAAGTCCCACTTTTTGATGCATGCGATGCTAGGAATCTTTTTGTTTTGGTTGATTTAAGTGAATGTGATACGGATGAATGGGATTGTGCCATAAGTGGTGCCATCTCTTCTTATAACTCATTACCTAATGATATAGGTATTGGAATGACGATGATATCAGACGAATCTGAATTACCTCCTGGGGAACAAGTTAACATAACCATTAAGTGCGACTTTCTTATTAGCGGTATTGGTAACATGGTCAACAGGAGAGAATCTCCAGAAGAGGTGACCAATCTTTTAATTCATCGAGATCCATCATTCAACCCACCATGTTCTGGTGTAGTGCTTGATTGTTGTCATTTACAAAAAACAGTAATGCATGAATTAGGGCATGCCTTATGCCTTGGGCATACGCAAGGGGGCACTCCAGGTGCAGAATGGATACCAGGAACTCCCATGGGAGAACCAAATTCAATTATGAATTCTAGTACGGAGGACGATTGTAACGGTGGTTGTATTTTCACAAATGGCGATTTAAAGGCACTAAGAATATTGTATGATGCCTGCAATTGTCCAGATTTTGTTCCAGGAGATCCATGTGATTGTCCCAATAATGTTGAAAATATTTGCGACTGTCCTGATGCGGTACAAGACCAATGTGACTGTCCTGAAACAGTGGAAAACCCATGTAATTGCCCGGAAGTTTTTGAAGATAGAATTGATTATGTCTGCACTTGTATTTGCTACGAGTGGTCTAGAGACTATTATTTTAAACCGCCTTACACTGGTTTTAGGGAAATTTCAAGAGAAGTAGTTGATTGTGATGAAAATCAATGTGCAGGAGTCAGCGATAGAATTTTTTGTCAAATTCTAAGAGAATGTATTGAAGTTGAACCAGGTCCCACTTCCGAAGATGAATGTTATTGTGATTGCGGGCTCTATACATTTCCAATAAATTGTGATCAAAATTGTCCCAGTGATTGTGAGAAGAAAGTAAAATAAGGTTACTATGTTTTTAAATTCGAAAAAGGATATTCGTGATCTGAGAAAAGATCAGCATATCTAAGTTTATATATCACCCGCTGTGCCACCAGAACCTTTCTCGCTCGTTTACATCAATCCTACGGCTTGATAGATTGTTCTCGCGTGCTTACCGGAGTTTCGAAGGTAGGTGTAAACGAAAAGGTAGATCAACCTTCCCGGGTAGAAACAGCAAACGGCTCCGCTGTAACAAAACCAGATCATCTTTTCGTTTGTTTATATCATAGCTGAACGGGTGGACAAAAAACGAAAGTAGAGGTAAGGTTTTGTCGTCTAAGACAAAGTTATGTGCAATTAGAAAAAACAATAAATGATTTCAATAAAAAGAACATTTTCAGATAAGTATATAGATAGAGGAGAGTTTGTTGAAATTGTCGAAAAAATTATTGCTCAAGATTATTCAGCCCTCTTTTATAATCTTTCTAAAAATATTTCTAACACATTAGAGGTTAAATTTGATAATAGAAATTATTCAGATATTTTCTTCAACCATGATGAGTATCCATATAAGTCTAAAATTGAAATTGAAATTTTTACTAAAAACCAAGTAATATTTTATGTGCTAAAAGGTCAACCGGAGTACAAATCAATTTTTGTTGACAAAGATGAAATAGAAAACGCTTTTTTAGAATTTGGAGCTATTGGAGATAAAACAAACCTTGTAGATAAATTCGATAAATTCCTCAATTTGTTTAAAAAAATTAGATTAAACTTTGAGAGAGAACGTTATTCAGAATCCAATCCAGAATTTAACATTTTCACACTTCGACAAGATACTGCATTAGAAAATCAATTACTTGATTTCGACGGGCTGAAAACGAAGTTGAAATTTACGAAACCAGGCTTCAGTAAAGATGAACTAAAGGCTTCCTTGGTCTTATCTGAAAGTGAATTTCGGAAGACTTTAATATTAATCAATTCAGGTGGGAAAGTCTTAGAAGAGAATCTTTTGAAAAAGGCAGTAAATAAAAAAAGAAGCCTTCAAATATTAAATAAGCTTTTAGAAGCCAAAATGATTAGTAAAATCAATATTGTAAAGTGTAGAAAAACATCTAAATTACTATCTGAATTTAACGAAGAATCTTTACCAGATAAAGAAAGTTTAAAAACTGTAAATTGCTTTGAATGTGGGAGAAGTTATGATGATGAACTACAATTGATAGGTTATAAATCAACGGAATTAGGAAGGCGTTTGATTTTATCAAGTCATTGGATGACAATATTAGTTTCTGATGAATTAAATAGACAAGGGATATCTGACAAGTCTATTCTTTGGAATATTGAATTAACGGGAGATGAGATAGATTTAATGTTAGGATTGAATAATCAATTATTCGTTATTGAGTTAAAAGATAAAGTATTTGGTTCAGGGAACGCTCATGCATTGAATTATAGAAGAACAAAATTTAAAGCAAATAAAGCCATAATCATAACAACAGAAAAGATTGCAAAAGATGCTAAAATTGTTTTCGAAGATATTAAGAAGGATTATAAAGGGGAAAACCCGGATAAAATAATTCCGATATATATTGAAGGTCTTGAAAATATTGGTTTATTAGTATCATCAATAATGGAAGATTTAGATAGATATGAAATTTTTTATAAAATGAAACATATTCAGACAATGACCGGTTTTAATTTTATAGAGCTAATAGACAAAAAATTCAATACATCTTTAATGCTTTTAGATTTAATGAATGATGAATATTAAAAAAAGAAACTGCACAGAACAGGCATCGAAGACGTCCATGGTTCCTTCGTCACCACGGTGCTTGCTTCGAAACCGTCAGCAAGGAAAAATTTAAAAAATGAAACTTAAGTGGAAAAAAATTGGTAACCAATCAGTTGGTGGCCGCTGAACCACCACAACCTTTTCACCCTAACAAAAAAGTCTTCTCACTCGTTTACAACTGCCTTTGCCGGATCTCCTGCCGAAGGCACGGCAGCCAGGCGTCACGGGTAGAAACGAAAAGGTAGGTACCTCTTCTTTGTCCTCTTCCCAATTTTAAGTATTTTGGTGACTAGCTAATCTGCTCCAAAACAGTTAGTTGTTACCGCTATGGATTTTAATAAAAAAATAGGGTAGGAAGGAAAGCGGCTGAAAGATGGTCTTGGATATAACCTAGTTGGCTACCAGTTAAATAAAAAATATGCCTAAACCAAAATCGAAGAAGGAGCTTTTAGAAGTAAGCCAGAAAAATTATAAAACGCTGATGAATTTGGTTAGCGGTTATTCAGATATAGAGGCTGCCAAAGAATTTCCGGAAGGGACTTTAAATAGAAATATTAGAGACGTGCTATCGCATCTACACCATTGGCACGTAATGATGACCAACTGGTATGAAGTTGGAATGAGGGGAGAAAAACCGTTTATGCCAGCCAAAGGATATACCTGGAAATCTTTACCCGAATTAAATAAAGTGATTTGGCTAGAATATCAAAACACAGATTTAGCCACCGCCAAACGACTTTTAGATATATCTTATCAAAGGACGCAGGCTATCATGGCTAACCACACGAATGAGGAACTTTTTGAAAAAAAAAGATACAAATGGACTGGTTCCACTTCGCTAGGAGTGTATCTTATTGCTAATACTTCCAGTCATTATGATTGGGCAATTAAGATAATCAAGCAATCAATGAAACCAGCAGCTAACAAAAAGTGATCACAGCATATAATCTTCTTTTCTTTGTGGCTTAAAAATGATTTTTTAGGACTTTTGTCCTGTATTCAGTAATAAAATTATAAAAACTTATGAAGAAACCAAATAAAGAGATAAACGATATATGTTTTGAAATTAAATTACTCCTACAGAAAGCAAACTTAGTTGAAGCACTTAAAACTCTTGGACAAGCTTCTACGTCCATCATGAAAAATAAAACCATTGAAAAATTAGCTGATTTTTATTTAATGCAGTTAAGTAGAGAAAAAATGCATTTTAATTTAGGTTTTACCTCAAAAGAAATATATGATGCTTTACAAAATAAAATTACTTATGCCACACTAGATTTAGTGAACATTATAATTGAAGGTAAATTAACCGGTGCTTATCTAGAGTCATTGTTAGGAGATAAGCCGATAGAAAATGTGGATGAAGAAATAAATAAAGATATATTAAGTAGCCAAACAAAACCATACCGCGATGCGCTACTTGAAGAAATAAGTTTTATAAAAGTTTTGGGCATGAACGAACCTATGCCCTTAGAAAAATTATTTGTTAGAGTACATATCTTGAATAAGATTACTACTGAAATGAGATGGTCTATCAATGAATTAGAACAACAGCTTAACAATGATAATCGTTCTTTTAATGATATTAGGACTTCAAGAGATGGGGATAAAGTTATTAATCAATTAGAGAAATTTATTTTATTAGGAAAACCTGGAGGTGGTAAAACAACCTTTTTGAAATATATAGCACTGCTTAACTTGACTGGTTCATCAAAATTATCAAAAGTCCGTCTTCCTTTATTTATATCCTTGAAAGAATATTCTGAAACAGGCGCAAGGCTTATTGAATATATTTCAGCCTTTTTCGAAAGTTGTGATATTAAAAATATGAGCAATTTTTTAAAATTCCATTTAAAGGAAGGGAATTTTGTCTTTTTGTTTGATGGCCTTGATGAAATTGAAGATGCTAAAATTGATACCATTATTAATGATATTCGTGAAATTTCAAGAGTTTATAATAAGTGTCAATTCGTTATCAGCTGTAGAATCGCTACCTATAATTATTGGTTTTCAACTTTTACAGATGTTGAATTAGCAAATTTTTCAAATGCACAAATCGAAAAATTTATTAAAAACTGGTTTTGGAAGGAACCAGAAGTTGGTGATAAATGTTTGATGCAACTTTATTCAAGTCCAGAATTGAAAGAAATTGCAAATTCCCCTATCTTATTAACATTGCTTTGTATTGTGTTTAGCGAGCTTTATAATTTCCCTATGAATCGATCTGAACTATATAGAGAGGCAATAGAAATATTATTAAGAAAGTGGGATTCAACTAGGCGAATAAGCCGAAAACAGGTTTATAAGGAATTAACATACAGCCGAAAAGAATCTTTAATTAGTCAAGTCGCCTTTGAAACATTTTCAAAAGGAGATTATTTTTTTTCCTTGAATAGAATGGTAGATGTAGTTGAAAACTTTATAAAAAATATTCTTGTTGAGAATGAATTGATTAAAAAATCTGAAGTACTTGGAATAATTAATTCAGTTGAAGCTCAACATGGAATTTGGATTAAACGTTCAAAAGGAAATATATATTCCTTTTCTCATTTAACCTTTCAAGAATATTTTACTGCTAAATATTTAGTTGAATATAATGAAAATAAAAAAATTAATGAGCTTATAAATCATCATATTTTTGACCCTCGCTGGAGGGAAGTATTTTTACTTATTAGTAACATGTTAAGGAAAGCTGATTTTTTCATGATTAATATTCTGCAACAATCTAAAAAAATAATCAATAAAAATAAATCCTTATCAAATTTATTTAACGCCATTGATAAGCGATTTCCAAATGCTAAGAATAGCTTCATTCGAATTCAGATAATTCAATCTCTATTAGAGAATAGCTTAAAAGACTTGTATACAAAATACAGTAATAAAGCGGGATTAATCTTACCAGAGTTTGAAACTTGTCTAAATGCATTGAAAAATTTAATCTACTATAATCATAGTAAGAAAGAATTGTTAGGAAAAAGTGAAATTCAAAAACTAGAGATCACTAAAAGTATTTCTCTTACAAAGAATATCGGACAAGAAATTACTTTATATGGAGAACTAAAAACTATTAAAGCTTTAAATAACTATATTCGGATATTTGAATTAATATCTCAGTGCATTGCTCAGGATTGTTATATTGATAAAAAGTTAAGAGTTGCTATTTTCAATGATATGTTCAGCAATAAAATTAACTTTTAACTTTATCTAATTTTATCTCCCCAATAGACTAATAGAATATGTCAGATCAACAAAATAAACTTGAAATCTTATATGTAGGTTCAGCAGACTTAATCGAAAATTTATTTTTTCAACCTTCAACTCAATTAACAAGAAAGATATTTGATAATTTCGAATTTGCCCAAGAGTATTTGAGTAAAACATATTCTATATCAAATGAACAGAATTCCTTATTAAACCTAGTTGTAATCTGTGAGTTGGAGAAGACAATAACTGATTCAGGAATAACTTTTATAACCAATTTGCATGAAAATAAAATGTTGAAGTTAGTTCCACTTATTTTGATTTCCAATAAAGTAACTTATGAAAAATTACATTACCTTCATTTGCTGAAAATAGGAGTTGATGATATTTATAGTCGTCAAGTTACTTGGCACGAAATCGAAAAAAGAATTCAATTTTTAATCAAATACAAAAAAGAAATTATTTTTCTTAAAGAAGATTATAAATTTGCCCATCGCCATGATGATACATTTAAAATATCAAATGCTAAAAGAATATTTGATGTTGTTATATCATTGTTAATTATTTTATCATTTTCACCTGTCTATATTACTATTGCAATTCTAATTAAATTGGAATCTCCTAAAGGACCTATAATTTACAGGTCAAAAAGAGTTGGAGCAAATTATCAAATATTTGATTTTTTGAAATTTCGATCTATGGTTATTGATTTTGATAAAAAATTAGAGAAAATAGCACATTTAAATCAATATAGAAACTCGAATCAAAGTAAAGATGCGTTTATAAAATTAAGGGATGATCCAAGAGTAACTAGAATAGGCAAGTTCCTAAGAAAAACAAGTTTAGACGAATTACCACAAATGTTTAATGTTCTTCGCGGGGATATGTCCATAGTCGGAAATCGCCCGCTACCTTTATATGAAGCTAATCAAATGACAAAAGACTATTGGGCTGGCAGATTTTTAGCGCCGGCTGGCTTAACTGGCTTATGGCAGTCTCATCCAGAAAAAGAACATTTAACACATGAAGAAAGAAATGAACTTGATCTAATCTACACATATGAAAATTCATTTAAACTGGATTTAATTATTATTTTTAAGACGCTTCCAGCCATGATCCAAAAAGATTTATAATAATAGTGCTTGCTGAATTGACATATGAATAGAAAAGTAGGTAATCTAGTTGGAAGCCTCATAGCATAGCCACGCTTAAAATGAACTTAAATCAACATTCAAAATGATTGGACTTAGAATTATTTATATCTTGAATATTATCGTAGCGGGTCAAATTGCCATCTCAGCAATATCGAATCCTAAAACAGCGGCCATGACCATCTTTGGCAATGCGTATCAACCGACAGAGGTTATTAAATTAGTTGGTTGTTTATGGTTGGGAATAGCTATCTTGTCAATCTTAGGGTTGTTTAAGCCCATCATATTTTCTCCAGTATTACTAATTCAACTTATATACAAAGGAACTTGGTTGTTGGTAGTAGCTTTACCTGCCATCAGAAATAATGAACCATATCCAAAGACAATGGCTATTTTCTTTCTTGTTTGGATAATAATTCTACCATTTTTAATACCTTGGAAATCATGGATTGAATGAAAAGAGGCCCGCTCCACGACCACAATATTCCTCGTTCGTTTACATCAAACCCGTTAATAAACGTATGATTGATGTAGACATAAACTTAGGCAGTTTTTTGCAATTAATAAACTGATTTTTTTAAATTAAAAGTGGATAGTTAAATCCTAAAGTCAAAAAGACAGTTGATTGAATTCGTATAAAAGAAATGCCATTGTGAAACAATATGGAATGATACTAAACGTTTTTCTACATCACCAATAAAGAAATACCATTCTAAAATATTATCTAGATTTCTTTGTAGAACCCACTAAACCATAACTAATGAAAAATCTAATAGGCTTAAAAATATATATCTTTCCAATTTGTATTTTACTTTTATGTGTTTCTTCCTGTAAGAAAGAGGAAACAGATCCCGACACCCCTCAAACACCAACCGAAGCACTTTTTGCTCGTTCAATGACTTCTGTTTTTGAAAGCCCTCTTGACCTTGCCGCTGACCCTTCTTTAATTAGAATCGGTGATTCCTTAATGATGTACTATACCGCAGAAAACAAAGCAATCGGAATAGTTATTTCAACAGGTAATGGAGACACTTGGAATAGTCCAGACGGAAATAATGCTACAGATTATGCTGCTCTTCGTGCAGACTCTACAAAATGGGATGAAACGCTTGAAACAGTGGATGTCTTAAGAGTGAGAAATGAATATTGGATGTATTACGCTGGCTATATAGAAGGGAATGATGATAATGGAGGAATTGTAAACAATTATGAAATTGGTCTTGCTATTTCCACCAATGGAGTAGACTTTATTCGACATCCTCAAAGCGTCAATCAACCCATACTTTCGAGAGATACATCCAACGTTGATACGGACGATAGACATGCTATGACAAGTCCTGGAGTGGTCTATGATAACGGAACTTTTTATATGATATACGCAGGCTGGAATGTTCATAACAACTGGACAGGTACTAATGCAGGAATTAAAATTCTGGGAGCAACATCTACAGATGGAATTAACTGGTCAAAGAATAATGATCCACTAATCATATCTTCAGAGATTACTTATAGTCCGGATATAAATGAAGCCTCACTGTTAAAGTCAGATGATGGATTCTGGTATATACCTTTCTCTACGGGAAGCTCAATTGGTATTGCCAGAGCCACTTCTTTTTTTGGGCCTTACGATATATACCAAAAAGAAATTGTGTCACCTGAATTTTCTTGGGATAGTGAGGTGACAGCACCTGATGGCCTCATAGAAAATGGCAAGATGAAATTATGGTATCATGGCGTTAAGGCTCCGGCCTTTTGGCCATGGGTGATTGGATATTCTGAAGCAAATTATCCTTTAAATTGGTAGAGAAAATTATGGCTAATAATACACCAATCCCACCAACTTAAGTAATTTTTTTGGTGAAATCTACAATTCAGGAATAATGGAAAAAACAATGATATATATCTTCATTATGTTTGTTTGTTTGTTTGTTTGTTTGTTTGTTTGTTTTATAATTTCTGTTTTAGTTTATCATCTATTAATAGGACCAAACAATTTTATGAGATTTATAGTTGGAATGAAAAAAAAGTACATGACAACGTGTAGAATGTTTGCTGCCAATAAAACCATTAATGACCATTAAAATACAAAACATATAGCCCCATGGAAATTACTGTTCTTCCAAAAGATTTGAAAATAGGTGTGTCTAAAGATGTACAGTTATACTATTATAGAAGAACGGAAGACATTCAAAAAACTAAAATAAATCTATCTAAAAATACCATCAGTTTTTTAAGAACGGGGACTAAAGAAGTTATTGGAGATGACAAAACGGTACAGTTGGGAAATGACCATTTTGTTATCATGAAATCAGGTAATTGTTTAATGACAGAAAAGGTTTCAGATGCTTTTAAAGTCTACCAAAGTATCTTACTTTTCTTTTCAGATGAAGCAGTATTAGATTTTTTAGAGAAGTACCATCAATTTTCACCCAACTTAAACAATCAAAAATCTTTCTATATTTTCGAATACGATAATTTCGTACAAAATTTTGTTGTTAGCCTTGAGCAAATACTAAAACTTCCCCAAAAGATTCAAGCCAATATTTTAAAGAATAAATTTGAAGAAATAATGCTTTATTTAATCCACCAGAATAAGGCAGATTTTTTACATTCAATGGTGCAAAATATAGATGATAAAATTAGTAGATTGACCAATATTGTAGAAAATAATAAGTTTAATAAATTGAATTTAGAGGAGCTTGCTTTCTTATGTAATATGAGTGTTTCTACTTTCAAAAGAGAATTTTTTAAACACTATCAAAGCACACCCATGAAGTGGTTCAACGAACAGCGATTAAATCACATAGCATTTATGCTCAAGACAAAAAGAAATCGCCCGATTGAATTATATGAAGATGCGGGGTACGAGAATTTTTCCAACTTTGTACAAGCATTTAAAAAGAAATTTGGAATGACTCCAAAACAGTATCAAACTCAAAGTTGAACATTTTTAAATACTTTTTGAACGTTATAAACTACCGTACCAAAGTGATTTACCCTTAATTTTGTGGTATTAAATCACTAAAAATTTATATTATGTTCAAATCAATTTTTATTACGGCTATAGCCTTACTGTTCAGTTTAACGCTTTTTGGTCAAGATGTTTTTACTTTAGAAAGTAAGACTTTAGGCGGCAATTCAACAACGATAGAAGAATTTAATGGCTTTGGTTGTACAGGAGAAAATGCTTCGCCTCAATTATCGTGGTCAAATGCCCCAGAAGGAACCAAGAGTTTTGCCATCACCATGTATGACCCTGATGCACCTACTGGAAGTGGCTGGTGGCATTGGGTAGTTTTTGACATTCCAAGTGCCGTAAATGAACTAGTTAAAAATGCAGGAAATATTGAGAAAGGCTTAATGCCAAACAATGCTATTCAAAGTTTAACAAATTATGGCGTTCCAGGATATGGAGGTCCTTGCCCTCCTGAAAATCATGGAATCCATCAATACATAATTACCGTTCACGCGCTTAAAGTGGATAAATTAGGATTGGATAAAAATACAAATCCTGCTATTGTTGGATATTATATTTGGAATAATACCATTGCAAAAGCAAGTATTGTCACATATTATGAACGAAAGAAATAAAACGATCACTTATCTTGGTTAAAACGGCAAGTGGGCGATACCGTTCCACCTGCGTTTAGCCCGGTCCTTTTTGTCCAATTAACCATTCCCGCAAAAGCAGCCAGTGTGAAACAAACTGGCTGCTTTTTGGCATTGCAAAAAAAAATAATTATCCTCATTTGCTTACCGTTAATTCCCACAATCCGCTCGGTCACCAGTACTAGCTAAACGTCCTATGATCTAATCATTAAAAAAATACTTTTTTTAGTGAAATCTAAATATCTTTACACGGATCTAATCACTAAATCAAATGATAAAAACAAGACCAATATTTAGATGCTTAATTTTTACTGCGCTCATTTTTATTGGCTGTCAATCGACTTCCAATGACAAAAAAGTAGAAAACTCCTCCTCTAAAACACCGCCTGCAGCTTCCAAATCAGACCTTCCGATGGTGCAAGCAACCTTCACAGGAGGGAAATATGTAGACTGGAAAACTAGGCCAGTTGAATCTGAAGATGGCCCCGCTGATCCTTGGACCTGGACACATATGATGTGTAATGGACCATCCTTTCTGGAGGAGAATATTAAAGCCTCTTCAACACTTCCTCCGCAAGGAAAAAATGTGTATTCCGCCAGCAATGTTTGCGATGATGATCCAACCACTGCTTGGGTCGAAGGCAAGCCAGATTATGGTATCGGCGAGTTTTTAGAAATGAAATGGGTTCCCATGAATGATGGAGAAATCAGCCTTTTAAATGGCTATCAACTTGCTAAGTCCGCTTGGGAAAATAATAGTCGGGTAAAAAAAATGAAAGTATCGGTAGGTGGAAAGGCGCTGTGTATTATTGCGTTGGCGGATGTAATGGGTGTACAAAAATTCAAAATTCCTGGCTTAGTTGTTCCAAGCAAAAATGGCTATCAGTACAATGTTGATGGTGCCATTCGTTTTACCATTACAGAAGTATATCCGGGCTTAAAATATAAAGACACAGCTATTAGTGGAATATTTAGTTGTGGAGGTTGAGTAAAACAATAAAATGGTATTTTTACTTTTGTAGAATATAATTTTAGTTGTAGTAGAATTTTTTATAATAAAAATAACCAAAATGAAAACAAAGATATTATTCCTGTTTTTTATGGTCGTAGTCATGGCAGGCTGTAATCAAAATTCCCCTTCCTCTGGGGGTGATCCTGGAAATACAGACGAGACTTCTATTGAATCCGCAATCCAATTTATTCAAGATAAATGTGAGATCATAACCAAGGCCACTCATCACAAAACGGTACCGTTTGAAATCCAATGCGATGAACGATCATCCACTCAATTAGAACGTAAGTATGACAAAAAAGGAGCACTCAGCTATTTAAGATATATAGAATGTGGAGGACATGGTTGCCGGACCAAACATCATTATTACTGGGAAGGAGAATTAATTTATATTTTTCATGAAAATGATTTTACACCTGGGCATAGCCACGTAATCGAAGAGCATCACACCTATTTTAAGAAGGGTCAAATGATCCGATGTCTGGAAAAAGAAGCACGCTATTATCCCGGGCAACCACCCATGGAAGAATTATTGCAAAAAGCAGCAATGAAGGAAGTGGACTGCACTCCTGAAAAACTAACTGCCAAATTATCCGAAATCGAATCCTTAAGTCTTGACAAAGCCCAAGCATATTTTTGTTCCTCTTCACAACCCGACATACTTGGCAGTTTTTATTCGGCTGTCTGTTCCGACCATTTTGAAATAGAACCATTTGAATGTGAATGTTTCTTTAGCCTTAATGGAGAAAGTAAGGAACCTGCTGTCTTCGTCTCCAACATGGAGGAAAGAGCCTGTGTGAAAGTCAATGGACAATTAAATGCTTTATATCCCGATTGGGAAGAACGTGATTACCAGAAGGAATTAAAAGCATTGTCTAATTCAAACGCTTGGATATCCGTTGATGGCGATCAAGTTAGTTATTTTGGAAAACCATTATCATTTTATAAGTATGAAAATGCGGTAGAATTTTTGACAGATCTTGTGCTGGCTTCCGGTAGAAATATGGACAAAATTCCTATGCAAAATTCAGGAATAAATGAAGTGACAAAAAAACTGGAAGCGCAGGCTCAACAGGCTATAGCCAAAGCCAAAGCCTATCAAGCCAAAGGGGTAGATGACCCATTAATGATCGTCAAATTTGATAATCGATCTTATGATGTATTCTTACGTTTCCGACAAACTACTCAATTCGAAGGGGAGGCCAATCATTATGAAGGAAAAATTACCTTACTTAAAAATAGAACGACAGAAATATTAGCAACAAAATTCCTGAAAGGAACCTGTGGTTGTTGATTGACTAACTAAAACATATCAACGGGCTACATTTTTTAAATCCAAAAAATATAATAACTTGATTTTAATGAAGTGAATTTATTATGAAACAATTTGACATTATTGGTCCGGGTCTATTTGTCATCTTTGCAATGCTACTCTCATATGCGATGTTAGGTAGAATTGGACCAATAGTCATTGGTGGAGCAAGCCTTGGTGGGTTTATGTTGTATGTTAAAACTGGCTATAAATTTCGTTTTGATACGTCAAAAATTATCGTACCCTACCTGCTGACGGTTGTGTTTTTTATTATCCATGTGTATGAGGAGTATGTTTTTGGATTCGAACAAATCGTATCTGGATTGAGTGGCACTGAAGTTTCACAAAAAGATTTTCTAACCTTTGCTGCCTTTATCGCTCCTGCCATGTGGATATTAGGTGCGATAATGATCATTAAAAGATGGGCCTTAGGGTATTATTTTCTTGCCTTCTTTTTTGTAGCGATGACCGTTGCGGAGCTTACCCATTTTATTTTTCCTTTTGTATTGTATGGCGAATGGAGATACACGCCTGGTGTTGCAACAGCCGCAATTCCTTTAATTCCTGCTTGGTATGGTTTACTCATCACCATTAAAGAAACAAGCGCAATGAAAAAAATAAAATGAAAAGCCTTACCTTAATTTCAATGTTATTATTTAGTAGTAATTGTTTCGCTCATACGCCGCTTGATAGCGAAAGTGGGTACCTTGCGAACTTGATTTCCTTGGGAATTGTACTTGTTTCCATCGGCCTATTTATATTTATTGCTAATTGGAAAAGTAGAAAAAATAATAGCACAAAATAAATAGAGACTAATTTTCTTACATGCGCTATTATGCTAATTGCGTAGGAAAGAATTTTTATCTCCAACCCATTTAATTTTATTAAATTAGCCTAAAAAAACACCATGAGTAAGTATGGAATTATAGGGCTAATAGCAGTAATTATGGCCATTGCTGGAATCATTATTCAAGTAACATATGATGATCGAGGATTTTATTTGACGATTGGTGCGGTACTGCTTACTATTTTAAGACAAGTAACGAAACCGAAAAGGAGAAGATATTAATGTGCTTGCAAAGTGAATCCATTTAGATTTTTCAATTTAATCCTCAAATTGACGCAACGCCCGATACACCATCTCCGTCGGCAGACCCATAATATTGCTATACGTTCCTTCGATTTTACTGATTTTACAAAGTCCGATCCATTCTTGAATCGCATAAGCACCCGCTTTGTCAAAGGGTTGAAAGGTCTCAATATAATACTCAATTTCGGCATCCGATAATTCTTCCATCCATACTTTTGAAACGGCACTAAAGCTAACCTTTTTAGTTTTCGACAATAAACAAACGCCCGTGATTACTTGGTGGACTTGCCCAGAAAGTTGCCTTAAAATATGTCTGGCGTCTTCCGTATCTTTAGGCTTTCCAAAAACGGTATCATTTAGAATCACGATACTATCTGCCCCTAATAGAATTTCATCATCTGCCAAGTTGGAACGTGCTGCCTCTGCCTTTAAGATGGCCAAATATTCAGCTACCTCTGCTTTTGGCAAGCTTTCAGGATAGATTTCTTCTACCTCTAAAGTGCGAATAGTAAAGGGAATATTAGATCGTTCGAGCAGTTCTTTTCGACGAGGAGATTTGGAGGCGAGGATGAGTTTATGGGAGGATAGAATGTTTTTCATAGTAGGAAGTATAACGGTTTTTTGTGATAGAAAAAAGGTATTCTTGGTTAGGTACCTATTTTTTGATGTCAGATTTTTTCTAAATGAATGACAAAATAAAAGAAAAATTGGAAAGGTGTTTTTAGCGGGAAGAAATGACGTATAATTATGTGCGCCTATAAATTTAGAGAATCTGAACACGAGTTACATAGCAAACCCTCCAGGGAGGGTTTGTTCCCACCCCCTGCGCGAGACCCAATGTCTCGCTCCTAGCCCTTGCTTTGAGAAGTGGCAAAGCAGTGGCCATCCAGTCCCGGCCGCAGAACACGACCGCCTAGAAAAGAAAACCCATATTTTTTTACAAACGTCTTTGCCGCAAACCAGCCATGCTTGGTGATTGCTTATGGATCTATACTAAGATGCACGGCAAGCAGAAATTCCATAAAATTTTGAAAGTATTTTTAAGAAAAGAAAAAATTAGTACACGGTGTATTAGGTAAATAAAGGAAGAGGATTCCAACAAGGTGAGCGATGATGAAAAACCTAAACCTCCCTTAACTCACCCATATCTCAAAGACTAAATACAAAATTCCGCCCAACATAATCAACTTGGTCAGCGTACTTAGTTGATGAAATTCTTCCACTGATTTCGCTTTTCCTAAAAAAAGTAAAGAAATTTTAATGGGTACCACAATACCTATCAACACATATGCCAGCTGTAAATAGCGATTGGTGGTATATAAAAGGTAAGCACCGAAAATAGTCGTTAGCAATAAACTAATCGCAAAAAAAGCAGCAATAGTTTTAGTTTTTTGAATTCCAAAAACAATCGGTAAAGTTCGACAATTTTCGACTTCATCACCATAAACATCTTCCATGTCTTTGACGATTTCGCGGTACATCGTGCTGAGAAATGCGAAGGTAGTGTAGGCCGTAAAAATTCCAACAATATTGACATAGGCAATCGGTGATTCCTCCATCAGTTTTGGCCAATAACCAGATTCGCCTACGATGACAACGATGGCCACCAACGCACAAAAAAGGGCTACGACAAAATTTCCGATTAAGATCTTTTTTTTCCAACTGCGAGAATACCAGTACATCATCAGATTTGCGAGTATATAACCTGGTAACCAAAACCAGTCTCCCGTACTTGTATTTAGCCAGTTAATACAAAGTAGTCCGGCCAACATGAATCCTATATACCAACGATAGGCCGCTTTTTCAGAAAGCAGCTTGCCTACAATCCTCCGTTCAGGTTTATTGAGCGCATCGATCACTTGATCATAAATATCGTTGATGATGTAACCAGCGGCGGCGGTAAAAATCGTAGCTAGGGTTAAGAAAATAAAGTCTAATCCGTCTAGGGTAGGCAAGAAATCCGCCTTTTTTAGTTGGGCCCGCAAGACAAACTCATACAGGAGATATTGTGTCAATAGCACAATCAGTAGGTTGGGCCAACGAATGAGACGGAAGAGGTACATAGTACAAATGTAGGAAAAAAGAATATGGAAGTGCGGATTATTTTAATGGTACTGTTCCAAATTCTATGTTTTTCAAGTGCAATGTGGTGCGAGTTAAAGTTACACTACTTGCAAACGCATTAAAGATACGTTAATTTAGATTTTTTGAAATAAGATTATCTAAAAACATTTACTATGCAGGCACATAATCAAGAGAAACGGATGGAAGTCATTCGTCTTTACACACAAGAAGGTCAACCTATGTCCAAGATTAGCACCGAACTCAATATCTCTTATACCAGTGTGAGAGAGTGGATAAAAAGATATAAGAATAAGGGTGTGATTGGTTTAGTCCCATCTTATAAAATGAACCAGCGACCTACCATTTATTCAAAAGAGATAATAGAGGCAGCAGTAACTTATAAAAAAACGCATCCTGATTGGGGTGCTCCTTTTATATTAATAAAGCTGAAAGATGATTTCCCTGATTTACCAAGACCCAAAGCGAGATGGTTACAACAGATTTTTAAAAAAAGGGGATTACAAGCTAAGAGAAATAAAATACCTCAGGCTTCTAATAAATGGGCCAAGCATGTTTTTGATCGAGTGCAGGTAGATGCCAAAGAAAAAATGAAAACAATGGATGGCCAAGATTGCTGCTACTTAAATTTTGTGGATGAATTCTCAGGAAGTGAATTAGACGCTTTTCTTTTTCCCCTGTGCTCAAGTTTGTCAGGTGCCCCCTAAAATAGCGGTAGAATGTGCTCTGTATGTGATGTATCGTTGGGGACATATTAAATGTTTTCGATTTGATAATGGACTTCCTTTTGGTGATCCCAGACGAGAATGCATAACGCCTAGTGCATTACACTTAGTGGCTAGAGGTTGTGAAGTTATGTTTAATCCTCCTCGATCTCCCACCCGCAATGCAAAGGTGGAAAGAAATCAAGGTACGACTGCCAAATGGGCAGACATCAAAACATCGGCTAATTTTTCGATATTTTATGAAAATCTAAGATATGCTGTTATGGCTCAGAGAGAAAAATTTCCCTCACGGGTTTGTGAGAATCAAACTCGGTTGAATTACTATCCCCAACTTCTAAAAAACATAAGAAAATATGATTCACTGGATTTTGATAAGACTCGGGTATACAGAAAACTAGCTAAAGGACAATGGTATAGAAAAGTCTGTTCCAATGGAAAAATCAACATTTTTGGAAAACCTTATCAGGCTGGATTTAAGTTCCGTGGGCAATCGTTCTTGGTTAAGATGATCATTGAACAAGGACAACCATTCTGGCAATGTTTTGATGAAAAACAAGAGCCTACTGCCAAGATATTTGCTGAAAATATCGCTGATGGATCGTACTTCGCCCTTAATAGGTGAGTTAGATAATAAATAAAATCGTTGTATCTTTAATGCGTTATTTTCAGTGTAACTTTAACTCGCACGACATTCAACCTCAACCTCAATTTTCCTACTAACGTGAAAAGTAAAATAAGATACTGATTATCAATATATTTTGACACACTCGTATGTTTGTAAATCTATCAAATAATTAGAAAATCAACAAATCAACAAATCCGCACATCAAACAATCCACCAATCAAACCATCCATCGTCCATGCAACCGCAATACTTTTTCAATAATATCTCTCACACAGCCTTGACCACCATTGAATGGAGAAACATATTGAGCAATTTCTTGGATTTCGATAGCTGCGTCATTGGGGCAAGCAGGGATACCGACGAGGCGCATTAGTTCGTAATCGGGGAGATCGTCGCCCATAAAAATAATGCCTTCATGATCTAGTTTATTTTTTTCGACATACGCTTGATACACTGATTTTTTGTCTTTTGAACGGAAGAACATATCCTCTATGCCCAGGTTGGCGAGCCGTTGTTCAACACCGAGCGATTTACCGCCGCTGATGATCGCAACTTTATAACCTTGCTTAATCGCGTGCTGCAATGCGTAACCATCCTTAACAAACATTTTTCGTAAAAGCGCACCGTCTGGCTGAATCAACAATTCACCATTGGTGAGCACACCATCTACGTCAAATATAAAGGTGTCAACTAGTTTAAATTTTTCTAGGAAATTCAATAGAGAGGAGTTTTATGGTTGAATGGTTGAATGGTTGAGTGCACTCTAAAGAGTAGGAACTCTGAAAAATAAACGAATATAGAAAATTTTTAACATTCAAAAGATATACACGTTAGAAGGTCTTCCGAAACAAGTTCGGAACAGGTGCTGCGTCTTTGCGATCTCTGCGCTAAATACACTTTTTAGAGTAGGCTTAACGGTTGAATCGTTGAACTGAAAGATAAATTTATTTTTTTTTATAGAACAAGGATTTAAATTTGTTTGTGAATTATTTATGTTAATCAACAAATCAACAAATCAACAAATCAACAAATCAACAAATCAACAAATCAACAAATCAACAAATCAACAAATCACTTATTCCCATCTCGCCATTCATAGACCCATTTCGCCTGAATCATTTCAAGATGTCCTTCGCTGGAATCTTCTCGTTTGCCGACAAAATTTGGAATCTCTAAAATCCAATCTAATAGATCAGTAAATCGAATTCGGTAAATTTTTCCTTCGTTAAATTCGTCTCCGAAGCGGTCATACAAAGCCATTGCAATATCCTCGTGGTCGGTCCATTCGATTGGTAAATCGTTTATATCCTGAAAGCCCATAATCTTAATTTGAAATACGAAAAAATGAAGTTAATTAGTGTTCGTGACCGATGATTTGTTTTTGGTCGGGAATTTGAATTTCAATTTCGGCGTCAGCCTCCAAAATTACACATTGACAGCCCAATCTAGATTCTAGTTTAGGGTTGATCGCTCGGTCGATGAAATCTTCCTCTTTATCAGAA
>CALFWZ010000024.1 GCA_937928405.1 uncultured Saprospiraceae bacterium | reverse complement strand
AATCACATTCGCCAGAATTGTCCGGTGTGCCAGCACAAGTACAACCATCACTTTGAATTTGATCATTGATGGTGTTGGAATTTCCATCATTACAGGCAGTTCCTGGCGTAGCGGGTAAATTTGGATTATTATCATCACAATCATCCGAAGCACAAATGCCGTCGCCATCGTTATCCGTACATCCAACTCCCGTCACTACAATAGGAATCCATTCTTCACAATCATCTGACTGGATACTGACAAAATAGCGTGCGCCAACGATTAACCCATTGATGGTTTCTGGTGAAGAACAGGGATTGCCATTCCAAGGATTACAACCACCATCTACTATGTTTATATCATCATCAAAAACTTTCATATTTTCTGCAGCCGTCAAACCGGTTATCGTGATTCCACCATTAGCAGAAGTAACTGTAAAATCACAGTCACCAGGATTATCTGGCTCTCCAGCACAAGTACAACCATCGCTTTGAATTTGATCATTGATGGTGTTGGGATTTCCATCATTACAGGCAGTACCAGGAGTAGTTGGTAAACTTGGATTATTATCATCACAATCATCCGAAGCGCAAACGCCATCGTTGTCATTGTCCGTACATCCCACATCGCTCACCGTAATAAATCCATCGAATATACATATTTCATCATAATCTAGGGTTCTTAAGGAAACTTGGTAATAATAGGTTCCTGGTTCTAAATCATTAATAACAAAATCATAAGGATTACTGGTACCATTAGGACCACTGTAAACAGTCTGTCCATCTCTGATCAGCAGGATGGATGATCGCGGCGCATAATTACTAGTTACCGCAACGGAGTTTGGCCCGGGTGTTAAGGTAGTGGTGCACAAAGTAAAAGGATCGATCTCCGCATTAATTTCCAATACATTACTAGCGAGGTTCCCAACATTTTGGCTATTAAAGGCCGTATTAAAAAGGACTTGTAAATCTATTAGACCGTTCGGACCGGGCGTAGCGGTAAACGTATAATTTGTTTCACTACCAGATAAATTAGATAAAACAAATCCAGGAGCATAAACATCCGCAAGCGTAAATCCAGTTACTGATTGGCTAAAAGAGGCAGTGACGGTAAATGGGCCTTGCACCGTTGTATTAGAAGTCGATAAAGTAACGGTAGGTGGATTATAATTGGGATCTAAATTTAGCTTGGTTAATAAAGAGGAAGCGGATACATAATAAAGGTCGTCATTTAGCACGCCAAAATTTCTGATAAAGTTATCATTGAATTCATACACCAGATTAGTCCCTCCTACGGTTCCATCTGTTTCCCATATCGCTGCGGCAGCTCCTCCATCATCGCTCCCCACTTCAAAATACATTTTATCATCGTTCTGATAGATATAACTTACATAAGTATCACTAGGAAAGGTCTGTAAGTTAGCCAATGAATTTCCTTGGATGGTCCAAAGGGAATGATTGGAAAATACGATATCTTGATTATTAAAATTTACAATAGTCCTAAAGGTTTTATCAGATGCTTCGTCTTCAGGAATAATTAATTGAGGTTGATTATTTTGAAAGGAATATAATCCTGTTAGATTATTGACCGTTCCGGTGAAATGAAGTTGCCCATTCAGCGAATACCAATTATATCGATCGGCGTCATTAGAAATTACTTGATCATTGATCATAAATTTTTGAATATCGCCTGCACTACATCGCTGCTGATAGTAAATTGCGTAGGTATCATCAAGAATATAAAAAGGAGCAAAGACACAACCTCTTACGAAAGAGTGTGCATCTTCTGAAATCAAGGTAGAGCCAGCCACGGTTCCATCACCTCTATAATATTTTTGCTCTAGATCATCAATAAATTCAATCGTGAAAAAATATAATTGATTTCCTAAGACCGCCATTTCTTGAATGGCGGTTCGACTGTCTGGTAATGCTTCTGGAGCAGCCATACTTTCATTATATCGATAAATGATACCAGAGCGAAAATATAAATCACCATTGAATTCTAAAAAATCATTAAATGTTGAATACTGAGCAGGATTTGTAAAAAGCAAAGAAGTACCCGCAGTTGTTCCATCAGAAACATAAATTTTGGTGCCTGCGGTTAGATAGTACTTATTGTTATAAATATAATATTGTATAGAAAAAGGATTCTCTCCCAGATCCGCTAATAGGAATATTTGATCTCCATCTGTCGCTAAAAGTTTATTGTCTGCGACGAATAAAAGTCGATCATTTAAGACACCTAATTCATTGGTACTGATACGATTCACCGTTTCAGGATAAATAACGGATGGAATCTGTGCATGGCTAAAAAAGGGTAGGCATAATAAACCTATCCCTAGCATAAAAAAAAGAAATTTTGGTTGAAGAGCTTTCATGATAGTATGTATGTTTTAGTGAGTAGATACTAGGGGAAACTTTGAGAGCTTATCTACAAATGACAAGGAAAGGAAAGAAAAGAAGAGGCTATGGACTAGGTTATATTCTGTGTTTTCAACCTCAATTTCTAGTTAAAGGAAATTAAATAAGTTTGAAATTACGAACTAATGGAGTTTTCTTGGAGGTTTCGAGACAGAATAAAATAGTTTTCTCAATAGTCATTGACACCAAATGCTCTAGGAAAGACAAGCATCTTTGAGTCCTTTCATGTTACCACCTTGGTAACATCTCAATATTTACAAGAAGGGCCTTTTGTAAATCTAGTCACTAAACTACGACTTTCCTTCTTTTTTCCAAAAGAATAGAGTTTATAATTTTAATTATTTTTTTGACCTTTAGGGTTTGTTTACGCTGATTTTTATTTACAAAGTTTACAAATCCCTTCTACATGAATAGAAACTTTATGTATTTCATTATCGGGAATCGAAATTTCTATGGCTGCACTTGGCTGTTCACAGGTGACAGATTTACAGCTTAAACATTTGAAGTGAATATGGTCATGATGATGATGATTCTTGCCGCATTGCTTACCACAAATTGCAAAATAACTTTCCTCTTTTTCTTGAAACGCTTGATGGATAATACCTTGCTCTTTTAGACTTTTTAAGGTGCGGTAAAGGGTCACTCGATCGGTAGATTTCATGGCTTCCTGAATGGCAGAGAAGGGCATAGCAGATTGGTACGCCTCCATTTCGCTTAATAGGTGTAGGCGAGAACTGGTGGCTTTTAATTTTCTTTTGCGGAGCAAATCTATAAAATACTGATTATCCATGGCAGTCATTAAATCTTTAACTAATAATCTTCTAAATATAGGACAAAATAGGTTGCCAAAAAGGCACGAAGTCACTAGCTTCTCGGCCGTTTAGCAGTTCGCTCACTTCTCAAACAGTCGTGCTCGACTCTGCGAGATCGTTTGCTCATCCTTGGGAAAAATCTTCTTTCCTTAGGGGTTTTGTGGCCATAAAACCACGTTTTAGCTTTTGTTATCTTCTTAGAAAACCTTAATAATTCTGTCCGTTATCTTGATTGACAAGACAAACAAAATAAGAAAAAAGACGAACGCTTCAAATTTACAAAACTTATACAAAAAAGATTGCCTTTATCATCTGTAATTGTCCGTTTAGATATTAAAATCCAAATGACAACTACAACTGATAAAAGCATTTCCAACATTGCCTTATAAAAATTTGGACAGTATAGTAATATACTGTACTTCAATCCTAGAGGCCTACTCTGTTAACACACAAGAAAGGAACAGGCTCTGGAATAGATAGCAACCATTTATAATAATCTATAAAACTTTTATAAGAACGTCTATTAAACTATTACTGAACTTCTATTTTCTATTGAACTTCAATCGGAAAAATCACTTCAATATCCGTCTCACCACCTGCATTGGTAATAATACCATTTGATACCTCTTCTCCGGATTTATTAGGTTCATGGCGAAGCGTAATGGTAATGGTCCCAGATCCCGCTGCTCCCGTCGATAAGGTGCTACTTAGACCTACGGGGTTTCCGTCGGCATCTTGGTCACCGTAGGCTATGGTTAGATCTGAAATGCTCGATTGGAAGAAAAACTGGTGATCTTCATCTTCTTCTTCAATTTCTTCTGTGATAATTTCTGCTGGGGATTCCAACTCATTTAATAGCTCTAAGGATCCTGTATAAGTTTGGTTAGCCGCGAGTGTTCCACCCACAATTACGGGTACATCCGTTCCGTCACCGTCTAAATCTTTAAAGCTTAAAGTAATATCAGACCCTCCGTCATCCGGCGTAAGGGTATAAATCACCGTAGTAATAAGTTCTGGCTGAGGTGGTACTACTGGGTCTTTGTCGCAAGCTGTGAAAAGCAAGGCAGTTGAAATTACAAAGACCATAAATAAAAATTTCTTTGTCATCTTTTCTGATTTTAATGGTGAATGATATGACAAAGATAGTAAACTTAATGCAACGTCGTTGCATTAATTCGTTTTTTTTTATTTTTTTTATTAGACTTTATACTAAAATAGTTTTATGAGATAAAAAGGCAGGATTTTTCTTCCAATCAAGCCTGCCCGGATGACCAGTCAGACAGGAAACGCCCGGAGCCTAATAGCCAAAGCTATTATGGCGAATGAGTGAACGATCCAGTAGGGTCGGATATGTCAATATCCGAAGTGAAGGAACCGCGCAAGCGGACGGGAGGCCCGCAGGGTGGAAGAAAAAGACAATTATTTAGCTATACGAAATTATTTAGAATAAAGTCTATTATTCGATCACATCGTCATCTCCTTAAATTTAATGCCCAACGCCTTTTGTGTATTCACTACTTTTTGCATTTCACCCGCCACGATCAAGGCGATGGACTGTCCGGTTTTGCCAGCTCTGGCCGTTCGGCCGCTCCGATGGGTATAATAATCTAAATGATCTGGCAATTGATGATGTACCACAAAGCTGAGATTTTGCACATCGATTCCACGAGCAGAAACATCCGTTGAGACCATCACTTGCACATTTTCTTTTTTAAAAGCACGCATGACTTTATCTCGTTCTTTTTGTTTCATATCGCCTTCTAAAGCACCAACGGCAAAACCTTCGTCTTGCAATTGCTGAGCTAAGGTTTTGGTACCAGCTTTCGTTCTACAAAAAATAATACCGCGCTCCCCTTTTCTTTTCTTGAGGAGTCGTTTGATGACATTTGTTTTTTGTGAAACACTGGTATTGATAAAATGATGGGAAATATTTTTATTGACCAACGCATTTTTATCTACCTGAATTCTAATTGCATCAACGGCCATATATTGCGAAATGATTTGTTTAATTTCTTTAGGCATGGTGGCAGAAAACAACCAAGTATTTCGTTTGGACGTATTGTAAGCAATAATCTTATTCAATTCTTGTTTAAACCCCATACTCAACATCTCATCTGCTTCGTCTAGGATCAAGGTTTTAACCTTGCGAATATCCACTGCCTCACGTGCGATTAAATCCAGCAACCGCCCAGGGGTCGCCACTACAATATGCGTCGGTCTCTTTAAGGCTTTGATTTGCCGCTCTATTTTTTCTCCACCATAAACACCTTCTACAAAAATCTTCTCGTCTAGATATTTGGTAAATTTAAAAAGTTGCTTTTTTATTTGTTGCACCAGCTCGCGGGTGGGCGCAATGATTAAACCCTGCACTTCGGTGTTACTCGGAATGATGGTATTCAAAATAGGCAATCCAAAAGCTGCGGTCTTTCCCGTTCCCGTTTGTGCCAAACCAATCAAATCGGTTTTCGTCTCTAAAAGCACCGGAATCACGGCTGTTTGAATATCTGTCGGATGAACGATATTGATTTCTTTAAGTGCTTTAACGTAAGCATCACTGATTCCTAAATCTGAAAATGTGGTCATTGTTTTTTTTGTTTTGACTGGCCTGTTGGCTGATTAGCCAGAATATTAAACTATCTTCTCAACAATCAATTCCAATAAAAAAGTTTCTCGTTCAATCGACATGCCTTTTTTATCGCTAGTTGCCATGGTTTTTTTATTATGTTTAATCGCTTCATGAATGTTTATCCACTTTGCTTTCATTCCATTCTTTATTTCATAGGATTCTAAGTTGGAGTTGCCCAGCGTTTGATTAATCTCACAGGTGAAGCAATAAGAGATCATATGTTGAATATCATAGTCAGGCTTATACCAAGGACGGTACTCTTCATAAATCCCAAAAGGTTGAATGTTTTTGATGTCTTGGGCACCCGTTTCTTCGGTAAGTTCTCGGATCATTCCCGCCACTTTATCTTCACCCGCATCCAATCCTCCACCCGGAAGGGAATAGTCTTCGTATCGCTGGGTATACATGAGCAAAATATTATTTCCTTGCGTAGCAATACTCCTCGTTGCGAGCCGCGTAAACATCGTTTTATTTTCTACCGATTTTATCTCGGGATGATAATGAGTTTTTAAAATCTGCATGTAAGAAATCTATATTTTTTGCAAATATAGGATAAAGTAGAAGAGGAAGGGTGAATTATGTTTTTTTGAGAATTTAACGGAAAACAAGCAATAGAAATGGCTTTATTTAATCGAATAGCGCTCCTGGTTAGTAGATAAAAGATATTAAATCAAAATTTCGGTAGATGCAAATTCGTTATAATAATTAAACGAAATATTATGACCAAAAACGAATATTTTGAAACCAAAGGCCTTAAAATTGAAAAAGCAATAAAAAGACAAGCGGAAAAGCGACTTGAATTTTCCCAAAGAAATTATATGACCTTGATCAGTATTACGCAAGGTGCTTTGTTTGCATTCCTTTTAGGGCTTATCGCAAATTCTGTTGACCCAGCATTGATTAGCGCTATTAACTGTCGAATGATTATAAGATTTTTAATCTGTGCTTGTTTAATTATTCATATATGGAATGAATATCAAATTGCTACTTCTTTATATAAATGGGTACCGGGGCTAATTGACATTATTATTCCATTTACGTTGGCTTCTATTCAAGCAATGCTTCAAGCTTTAACTTTTTCTACATTCCCATCGCTTAGTGATGGTCCTGTTTTCATTCATATGGTTACAGCGCTTTCTTTAGTCGGATGGCTGAGTTATTGGAATTTATATTTTAGAATAAACAAAAACCGTCAAGCAAATAGTTTTACTTTTAAAAATGCTGTAAAGGAAAAAGAATTCATTCTGCCCTACGTAGTTGTTTGTGTTTTTTCAATTTTAATAATCTCTATTCTTAATGACTATTTTAAATGGGATAAAGCGTTTTATATTGAAATATATATTTTAGTCATTCTGATAAGTCTCATGTTATTACGAGAAGGTCTTAATTATACTTTTCAAAAAAATAAAATGGTGATATCTTGAATCGTTAAGCTAATATCAATAAATTTTTGTTTACAGCTCAATCGTTTTCTATCCCATAACAAGTTTACAACATAATATCTAAAAGAATAATGATGGTTTAACAAAAAATCCCGAACCCTGGTCATTCAGGATTCGGGACGAAAGTAATATGAAGTTCTTACTACTTTGTGTTAGAAAGTAATTAGTTCTTGATTATCGTACGGATCAATTGATCGCTACTTGATTGAATGATCACAGAATAACTTCCTTGAGGAATAGTTCTAAAGTCAATGTTTAGTTGATTATATCCTTTAATCACTTCTACCTCTTTAATCGAAATAACGCGACCTAAAGCATCTCTTACTATCAGGCTTATTTCTTCTTCATTAAAAGAAGTATAATCAACGGACAATAGATCACTAACAGGTACTGGGTATAATTTGATCTCTCTTTCTGCGCTAACATTTGCCATCACGATATCACTATAAGTAGATTTACCATCAAAATCTACCTGCATCAATCGATAGTAGTTATCACCAAGCACTGGGCTCTTATCCATTGCCTCATAAGATTGTATAGTATTGGTAGTTCCAGCTCCGTTTACCATGGCAATCGTACGGAAAGTTCTGCCATCAACAGAATGCTCTACTTGAAAATAATCGTTATCTGTTTCTGAAGCCGTTGCCCAGTTTAATTGAACATTATCTTCAATCGTCTTAGCATCAAAGCGCAACAACTCTACTGGAAGGGGTGAAGTCCCTCCGCCAACACCAGCAGCACCTGTTCCTCCAGAAAAACTTGTAATTCCATCGAATTGAGCAAATGAAACTCCATTCTCCATTGCTCCGCCACTTACGTCTGTTAGCGGAATAGCATTACCCGTTATAGAAGGGCCTGTAACATGCGTAGCAGGATCGTAAGTTACGCCTACTGTCTTGAACCATTCGAAGCCTTCTGCTACCCGGCCATCCGTATTCATGGCAGTAACTACGGCTGTTTGCTCCGCAAGATCATAAAAGAACTTTACATTGACAGGATCTACCAAAGGAGCACCTGGTGTTACATTCCAGTAGCGAGCCATAGACCAGGTTGCATTTGTTCCGTCATCAACCATAGTTAAGGCAGCATCAATATCTATGGTTACCACGGCTCCCGCCTTAGCAGCAGCGTTGTTACCCAATGCGTTTGGATCCCACTCAATTGCGAATAAATAATCACCTGGATTTGCTGGGTCCTCATAATAAGTCCAGTCCATATCTTCACAACTTGTCGTACAAGTAATGGTGGCAGCTGCACCCGCTGGTGGTAACGCTACGCTAGAAGCTCCACAACCTCCACAATCAGAGAAATATACATTATCAATATATAGTGTTCCTCCTCCTACTGGCAATCCAGAAAGAATCAATTGTGCGATATTGCTGGTTCCTGTTAAACCTGTAAAATCAGTCATTGGTATTGAGAAAGTGTTCCAACCAGAAAGCGTCGGTGTGAAGGCTATCTCATGTTCAGAATTTCCACCAGGACCAAAATTTACTAGCTTTACTCTAAAGGTCGTCATATTGGGAGTCCATACGTCAATGTTAAATGATTCCATTCCGGAGGCATCAATTTGAGCGGTAACGGTTTCTATTCCTAAGAAGTCGACACTTCCGTATTGTCGAGTATCATTTCCTGCAATTGGAGTAATTCCACCGCCCGAAGCAGAAGACCAAACTGTTAACCAAGTATCCACCGTGACATCTGTATAAGCATCACTAAACATGGAAATTACATTCGCGGCATCACAAGTTGGCGTAGGTGCAGCTTCTGTTGGTACAGATGGTGCAACGGCTCCACAGGTAGCGAAGTAAACGTTGTCAATATATAAAGTACCTGCCCCAACTGGTAATCCAGAAAGTATTAATTGAGCGATATTGCTAGTTCCTGTTAACCCTGAAAAATCAGACATCTGCAGTGTAATAGTATTCCAGCCCGCGAGGGTTGGTGTGACAGGTATCTCATGTTCAGAGTTTCCTCCAGGGCCAAAGTTTACCAGCTTTACTCTAAAGGTCGTCATATTGGGAGTCCATATATCGATATTAAAGGTAGCCATTCCAGAAGCATCAATCTGATTTGTAACGGTTTCTATTCCTAAGAAGTCGACACTTTCATAAAGTCTAGTATCGTTTCCTGCAATCGGAACAATTCCTCCACCAGTAGCCGACGACCAACCCGTTAACCAAGTATCTACCGTGACATCCGTGTAGGCATC
>CALFWZ010000023.1 GCA_937928405.1 uncultured Saprospiraceae bacterium | reverse complement strand
AGTTCCTGATTTGTGATTGATATTTTAATCATCAGATGAGGCATTTTTTGAGAGAATCCTCTTTGGCTTGTCAAGAAAAATAACGATTTCTGATATTAAAAGATCAGAGAAAAATCGGGATGTTATTATTTGAGCGTTACTAAATAGCTTTTTACTATTACCGTTAGCTATTTGCACTCTTTATTATCAATACGGGCTCAAAGGACAGCCATAACCAAATGCCAATAGTTTTAAATCATCAGAAATTTCTGATCTCTTTTTTTGCACACTAACTTTGTTTTTCAAAGTACTTTATTTAAAAATTTACATTATGAATAAATCAGCTTTTAACTCCGTCCGGCTCACGGAAGCCGAAAAACAGGAAGCAGCGCAGGCTACCGCAGCCTTCGAAGCACAACTTGCGAAACTACCAAAAGTGGGAGACGTCGGTTTTTTTGGTCCTAAGAGTATGACCTGGAAAATCTATCGAGAACCGACGATGTTGCTAGGAGGTATCAGTGCATTACTGCTTCAAATCGCTCATCCGGCGATCGCGGAAGGTGTTCGTAAGTTTAGCAATTTCCACGAAGAATATCTTTATCGAGCCCATCGGACGTTCAACGCTATGGCTGGATTTTATTTTGGATCAGAAGAACTCGCCCTCAAAACCGCTCGACGTTTATTTCAGATGCATGGTATGATTCGTGGCAACGTTGGCAAAAAAGTAGATGGTTGGTGGCAGATAGAAAAATTTTGTGCTCGTGATCCGGAACTACTCACCTGGGTATTGGCTACCCTCGTTGAAACTAGCTTGCGCATCACTGAACTAATACACGGACCACTACCCCGATCCGAAAAGGAGCAGTTTTTCGAAGAGTCTAAAATCATCGCTACGCTAATGGGTATTCCGACAAAAGACTATCCGGACGACCTTACCGCTTTTGAGCACTACTACCAGATTATGTTGCAAAGCGATACCCTACAGGTCACGCCAACCAACATGCGATTATCCAAAATTATTCTACGACCGCCGTATGGCAGCAATCGTATTTTTCGCGCAATGGCCGCTGTATTTTTACCAGAAAAATTTGCGCAAGAATACCAACTATTGCCCTCTCCAACTGAGAAAAAATGGATAGAACGTTTTGTCAAATTCTTACGGTTTGCACTAAAAATCACGCCCGATTTTTTACGGTTTGCACCACCTTACCACCAAGCTAATTGGCGACGTACCAAGGAGCGCAGAAAATGGCATACTGGATATTTCTACACTCTAATTACTAAGCATTTTAAATTCCCTTTTGGTATTAATATTTAATAATGTAAATCCCTCAAATAAAAAATTATGTCTTTACTAACAAAAATAAGAATACTCTTTTCTGAAGACCGGCAATTTCGACAATTTATGCTGCTGTGTTTGTTCACGCTTTTTAATTTTTGCCTTGTTGGGGTAAGATTATATTACGTTGAGTTTGACCTCGCCTCTATTCAATCTTCAGAAGATTTATTCATGCTTCGAGGCACTACGACTTTTTTATTTCTAATCTGGAATTTATTTTTGGCCTGGATTCCTTACTGGCTATCACTAGCCGTGGCACCGTTATATGAGCGTAGTCGATCATTATTACTTACGGGTGGATTACTCTTTGTTTGGTTACTCTTCCTACCCAATGCACCTTACATTCTCACCGATCTTTTACACCTACGAATGCGAGCGCCGATTCCTTTTTGGTATGATCTGATGCTATTGATCTCCTTTGCTTGGACGGGTCTATTACTTGGAATAATTTCTCTTTACGAAGTCCATCGTTTTATTGCGAAGCAATGGTCTGGTCTGGCAGGTTGGATGACGGTATTTATCTGTGTGATTCTATGTGGGTTAGGCGTTTACATTGGTCGCTTTTTGCGTTGGAATTCATGGGATATCGTTACCCACCCCATAGAACTATTACAGGATTTATTTAAAATACTAATTGAGCCACAATCATTTTATGGGAGTGGAAGCATCGTGTTATTTGCGGCTTTCTTTTTCCTTTCTTACCTGACTTTTTTCAGTTTTTCAGAAAATAAATAATATCAAGCTATGAGTCTCTCTTTCTTTTCGACCGTCCACTCCAAAAATCGGAGTGGACTTTCTTCCACCGAAGCACCGATTGATATATACTTCAATCAGTTGATTATTTACTGGTCGGAGCGTTTACTATCTCCTTCTTTAAGAGGAAGTCGGTGGCACGAATTAGTTGTCTTTGGTATCAAACAAGCTAGAGCAGCGAGCTTTGGAGGTAGTTTATTAGCTTTGATTTTGCTGACTAGTTTTTTTGAATTTAATACTATTGCCCGCTATGATCTTTTGTTTCTCGGCGCTATTTTTATTCAGGCAATGCTCTTGATTTTAAAAATAGAAACCTGGAAAGAAACTCAGGTTATTTTGCTTTTCCACATAGTGGCCACCATCATGGAATTGTTTAAAACACATCCATCTATTGGTAGTTGGCAATATCCCGAGGCTTGTTTTTTTAAGCTTGGCAATGTACCACTCTTTACTGGCTTTATGTATTCCGCGGTAGGTAGTTTTATTGCTCGGTCTTGGAAAATCATGAAGCTAAGATATACCAACTATCCACCTTTGTGGATAACGATAGGTCTAGCAATCGCGATCTATATCAATTTTTTCGCCCATCATTTTATATATGATTTTCGGTATATGCTGTTTGGTTTGATTGGTATATTTTATTTTAGAACACAAGTTTATTTTATAGTTTATCAAAAAGAAAGGCAAATGCCGATGCTCTTAGCCTTTGTGTTAGTTGCTTTTTTTCTCTGGTTGGCGGAGAATGCCGGCACTTACGGCAATGTGTGGCAATACCCAAATCAAGCAGAAGTTTGGCAATGGGTTTCATTAGGAAAAATGGGTGCTTGGTTTTTATTAATGATTGTCAGTTTCGTTCTGGTCTCTTTGCACCAAAAAAATACGCTTTTTAGCGATCAGTAGATTAGCATAATCTATAATTCTGTCCAAGGGCTTAAGAATAATATAAAAATCCAAATTTTGATTATATTTATGGCAATAGTAATTACCGCCATAAATACCACTTGTTTTGGAAAATAATCTTTTGCTCGACGTTGAATCCTACGCAGTTAACTTTATTACCCGTAATATATCGAAAGATTATGCCTTTCATGATCTCCAACACACCATCAGTGTTGTCGAAGCTGCCCATAAGATTGGAAAGTCCATGGACCTTAACGAAGCATCACTGGAAATTTTACAAATTGCCGCTTGGTTTCACGATATGGGCTATGATCAAGGCCGAGAAGGACACGAGGAAAGAGGCTGTGAGTACGTAGCCAATTTCTTACGCCCATTTAATTATCCAGCTGATAAATTAGAAAAAATTCAAAACTGCATTCGTGCTACCCACCTAAATCATCCGGCCAAAACAGAATTGGAAAAAATAATTTGTGATGCTGATCTTAGTCACTTAGGGCGTAGAAATTATTGGGATCGTTGTGATCTGATAAGACAGGAAATTGCCACCACCCGTGATACCGTGATGACTGACGAAGAATGGGTAAGCTTTGAGCTTGGATTCATGCAAGCGCATTCTTTTAATACGCCAATCGCTCAGGAATTATATGGTAATCGCAAAATTAAGCATATCCAAAAACTCGAACGCCGACAAAAAAAATATAAAGAATTATCAAATCCTGATACTTCTACCAGTTTACCCATTCGGAACAAAAAAGGCAAAAAAAAGAAAAAACCTTCCTTCTCAGATCTTGCTAGTACAAACGCTTCCGCTGACATCAATCTAAAGCAAATCAATTTAGGAAGAGGTGTAGAAACTATGTACCGAACTACTTATCGAACACACATCAATCTTAGTTCTATTGCGGATAATAAAGCGAATATCATGCTTAGTATCAACGCAATTATCGTTTCTATTACGCTTTCAACCTTAGTTCCAAAATTCGATTCGATCCCCAACCTCGTCATTCCGACGGTGGTCTTGCTCATGGTTTGCTTGGTAGCCATTATCTTTGCTACTCTCTCTACTCGACCCAAAATTACAGAAGGTCGGTTCACTCGGAAAAACATCGAAGAGCGAAACGCCAATTTACTTTTTTTCGGAAATTTTTATAACATGAGTCTTGATGATTACAACTGGGGAATGTTAGAAATGATTAAAGATGAGGATTTCTTGTACAGTTCGATGACTCGTGACCTTTACTATTTAGGTATTGTATTAGCTAAAAAGTACCGCTATCTTAGTTATTGCTATGCCGTTTTCATGTACGGTTTGATTATCGCAGTCATTACTTTCGCCATTGTATTTATTGCCTAAAAAGGGAATGTCCACGCCGTAAGTAAACTTACGGGTGGACTTGCCCTATAGAAAATAACAACAAAACAGAAAGTTCTTGAACTTAATTATAAATATTTGTTTGTTAGAAAGTTAATGATGGGATCACATGATAGGGGAAATCAAAGACAATACAAATTTTTTTTTCCGAGTAAGTTAATACAGTAAAATACCTGTATATACAATTAATCTTACTGCTATGGAATTACTCCGCTAAATTGAGCGGAAAATTTCAGATAGAAAGTAAAGCATCTAATCAAGATTCATTAGACTCAATTCGGTGGGCCATACGCTGAATAGCCTCAATAATAGCCTCTAAAGCTGGTGGATAGTCTACGTATTGTATTTTATGACGATCTTTCCCCCAAATACTCAGGGTGACCACTTTTTTCTTCTTCCCGTAAGCGATTGCTAGCCGGAGCGGTATTGGACGAGGCTTTTGTTGTTTTCTTTTTTGGCAAATACTATTATCACAATCATAGATACGCTCCAGTTCAAAAAAACCTTTACTGTCCACAAATTTTGCAAAAGCTTCGAGTTCATCCCGTGAAATATCCTTTCGGGTAACGTCCAGTCCTTTTTTGACTGTTTTAAATTCTTTGATTAAACGACCATCACTTTTGATGTGAATATAATCCCGTAGTACTGGGTCAATACCACCATAATAGCCACCACCGATGAGCTCGATATTAATATAGACTCGATCCTCTTTATATTTTTTTCTTTTCTTCTTTTTCTTTTTTCTTTTTTTGGATTTTCGCTTAGCGAAACTAAAGAGACCACCGCTTTTTTTCTTTTCTTCCATTTCTACAATCACATCGGGAAGTTCATTCGCAGGCTTAATAAAAGGCGCATCCTTACTTTCTACTCTGACAAAATGATATTGGTAGGTTCCTTTACTATTGGGTTGGGTAAATTCTAAAACCAGCCGATTTCGACTCAATTCTGCGACCACAAACGTTTTTATATGTTTAAAACTATAGATGAGTTCTCGGTCTTCAATCGCAAACCTACCCTTGGTCAGGCGACCATTTAAGTATTGCTGATAAGTATAATTGTACCGAAAATAGAGATAGTATTCGTAAAAATTTTCAGCTTTATGAATCGTGGTATTGGACTCTAAATGAATTGCATAGGTATATTTCCATTTAGACTCTAGAAGTCTTCGCTCTTCTACCTCTCCGAAACTCCCTCTAGCATTCGTCGGGTTCTCCGTCTGTGCACGGACGTCCACAGCAAAAATTCCGATAAATATCAGTAGCAAAGCCAGAAGCTTTCTCATTGTTATCACGTATTTACAAAAAATTTGAGACTCGATTAAACGAATCTCAAATCTTAAATCAGCAAAAATTATACCATTGAGGTAGCTAAAGGCGAACTGATAAGTTAAAATCGGTAACCAAAAGTAAATAGTACTTTATTGCTACTAAGTTCTCGGTCTACCCTTTGTTCATCAGCATTATTTCGTAAATTATATGGAGAATATTCTGATTGCGTACTCCCTCGAACATAAGCTAGATCCAAATAATATCTACCTGCTCTATAACCACCTCCCAGACTAATACGACTACGAGATTCATCACGATCGATACGAGCTGTTCCGAGCCAATTATACCCAGCTCTTACCAAAAATCGTTCAATCATATATTCTGCACCAATTCTAATATTCAGAGCGGATTGCAGTTCATCTTTAATTTCTTCGTTCACTAAGTCGCCACGGTCCAGATCAAAAACACTGTTTCCATCCCTATCCATATTGTATTTGCTAGCTCCATAATTGACATACTCCACTTCCGCTGACAGCAAGCCTACCTTAGGAACAATCAATCCTCCACTACCAATAAATCGCCAAGGTGTCCGGAATCCATAATCAATATTTCTAGGTTCGGCGGGTAGTCCTCCACCAGAAATAGTTCCTCCATCAGTATAAGTATAATTCACACTGGTATCATAGTAATCGGTCATCCTATAAAAAGTTGGTGTATGTACCGCAGCTCCAATTCTGAGTTTTGGTGTAGGCCAATAGATCATGCCCATTTTGACGTTTACCCCCACGCCTTCCGTACTTAAAGTATCGGTAAATTGCAGGTTTTCAAAAAAAGGAACATTCCCATCAGGTGCTGGTCCTGGATCAAATTCTTCGTACTCTCTGGATTGAGAAAAATTCAATATAGGAATTCCAACCGTTCCTCCGATCAAAAATTTATTTCGGTAGTTACCAGCCAAAGATAAAGACAACTCACTGATGGAGCCTTGTCGTTTTAAGTTTTGCAATCGGGTTATTTGGGCGCCAGGTTCCGCCTCTTCAAAATCATTGAAGTAGCTTAATAAAGTACCATCAAAATCCAAATTATCACCAATTGCCCCAGCATCAAATCCGGGTCCGGCAAGAAAATCATCCAATTGTTGGGCTGGTATAGGTTGCCCATCCAGGGTCGTCGCCAATTCTAAAAACTGATCCGCCATAGAGCCAGAAGATTGTCCTTCAAAATTAAAATCCTCTTTAAAATCTGCGATACGATTATATCCAATCGCAAAATTCGAAGTTCTCCATTTTCCTCTAGGTTGCGAATTCAATACGACTCCTATATTACTAAAACTAAAGGCCACTGCATTATTATCAAGCGCTGGATTATTTCTCCCATTTAATCGTCCTGTGGTCGTTCGTAAATCAAAAGATGGGGTAATACTGAACTCTGAACTTCGATAAATCGCCAATCCTGCTGGATTAACATTAACTACCGAAAATTCTCCACCCAAGGCACTCATTCCACCTCCAATCCCAGCCATTCGGGCAGTACTGGCAGATTCTACCTGACTAAAACGTAAGGCATCACTAACCGATTGAGCAGACATAAAATTAGTAACACTAAAAACCAATAAAAATAAAGTGATGTATTTCATAAAAGGGGTTGTTTTATAGCTTTAAAGTTGCTTAAATATTGAAGCATTTATCTATACTTAAGCTTCTTTTTTAAGAATTAGTTTGTTTAATGTTTGCTTTTTAGCCATAAAAAAAGTGGGTGAAAATAAATCCACCCACTCTTTCCGCTTATGCGAATTTAGCCAAACTAGTTACCTCTTCGGCTAGAAGAAGATCTACTGCTGCGACTAGAAGAAGATCTAGAAGTACTGCGGCTTCGAGAAGGAGAAGCACTACTTCGAGAGCTGCTGCTGCTTCGCTTATAGCTACGGTTCTGAGTACGCGGCGTTGATGTTCTAGTATTACTACGGCTCGTATTGCTACGTCTATTAAAGATGCTAGAACGCTTCTTAGTGGCACGAGTATTAGAGCGAGTAGCAGAAGAAGAACTTCTTGTGTTGGTACGACGAGTAGCACTTGTGTTTCCTCTAGAAGTATTGCCTCTGCTAGATCCTACACTATTAGTTCGTGTATTCCCTTTCTGAGTTCTAGTACGGTTATTTCCGTTAGTACGGCCACCTACTCTACTATTGCTAGTGGTTCCAGATCCGAAATAAGATCCCTGTGCGTTACGGTTGTTATTAGCACGAGCGCTGTTGAAGGTACCTCCACTTCCGCTCCATGCTGGAGGACAGTAAGGATTATAACCTCCACCCGCTGCACCAAATCCACCACCACCGAATCTATTAAAATTGTTAAACCCGTTGTTAAATCCATTATTAAACCCGTTGTTGAATCCATTGTATGGATTATACGGATTGAAAAAATTTCGGTATGGATTAAAAGCTCTGTATGGATTACGGAAACGATTTCTATTACCAAGAATAATCGTTACACCATTACGATTCGGGAAGTAAGGATTATAGAATCCATTATAATAATTAGATGCGTAAATAGCTTGACCAGGATTACCGAAGCGATCATAGTAATAAGTGTCTACGTATGCTGGCGAATAAAAGCCAAATCCAGTGTAAGAACGGTGGAAGCGACGAATTCGCGACGTATAATAATAATCGTAATCATCATCATCGTAGCTGGAAGCATCAAAGTCATCATCATCTGAATCAACTTCGTCGTAATCATCGTAAGAAGTTTCGTAGACGTCTTCCGTATCAGTGGAAGGGTCAAAATAAACATCATCATACTGTGCGATCGCAGTAGCTCCAAATCCGAATAGGAAAAGGGTGATTAAAAGGGCTGATAATTTATACATTTTCATAATAAAGAAGTTTTAATGTAATTACGTGACTCTCTTACAAGTTACAGGTACAATTTATTACTTTTGTGGCTATTTTTTAGTTAAAAAACCATTAAAGTTGAATTTTTGTTTTTAAATCTTGGTTTATAGCCAAAAAACCATCTTAAAAACTACTATTTAGACGCCTAGAAGGCACTCTGCGTCACAAATGTGAAATTTAATAATTTGTTAAAATTGTAAAAATAAAAATTTATGTCGAAAGTAATCACCAGTCGAGCAGAAGATTATTCTGCGTGGTATAATGATATCGTTAGAAAAGCTGGTTTGGCTGATCATTCGGCGGTACGAGGATGCATGGTCATCAAACCCGATGGCTTTGGTATCTGGGAAAATATAAAAGCCCAATTAGACAAAATGTTCAAAGAAACGGGCCATGTCAATGCTTATTTTCCATTATTTATTCCAAAAAGCTTTTTAAGTAAGGAGGCAGAACACGTAGAAGGTTTCGCCAAAGAGTGTGCCGTAGTTACGCATCATCGTCTGATGAACGATCCAAATGGCAATGGTGTAGTCGTTGATCCTTCTGCAAAACTGGAAGAAGAACTCATCGTTCGACCTACTTCAGAGACGATTATCTGGAATACTTATAAAGACTGGATAAAATCTTATCGCGACTTACCCTTATTGATTAATCAGTGGGCCAATGTGGTACGTTGGGAAATGAGAACGCGTCTGTTTTTAAGAACTGCAGAATTTTTGTGGCAGGAAGGTCACACGGCACATGCGACTTCTGGCGAAGCAGTGACAGAAACGTTGACGATGTTGGATGTATACGCTAAATTTGCCGAAGAGTATATGGCCATGCCTGTTATTAAAGGAGTTAAATCTGCCAATGAAAGATTTGCGGGTGCACTGGATACTTATACGATCGAAGCACTGATGCAAGATGGCAAAGCTTTGCAAGCTGGAACCTCTCACTTTTTGGGGCAAAATTTCGCAAAAGCTTTCGATGTAAAGTATCTCAACGAAAATCAAAAAGAAGAGTATGTCTGGGCAACGTCTTGGGGTGTTTCCACTCGATTGATGGGCGGATTGATCATGACACATTCTGATGACCAAGGGCTCGTAGTTCCTCCTAAATTAGCGATGACTCAGGTTGTAATTATTCCAATTCCAAAACCTGCAGCGGCCATTGATGAGGCAGCTGAAAAAATCATGAAGGAGCTGAAAGCACTTGGGATTTCGGTAAAATATGATACTGATTCAAAAAAACGTCCTGGGTTTAAATTTGCCGAATATGAGTTAAAAGGAGTTCCTGTACGACTCGGTATCGGTAATCGAGATCTGGAAAAAGGTCAGGTGGAAGTCGCCCGACGAGACACACAGGAAAAGTCTAGTCAGCCATTAGAAGGAATTGCTGAATATGTCTTGCAATTATTAGATGATATTCAGAATAACCTATTCAATCGCGCCAAAGCATATCGGGATTCGCATATTACCTCCGTGGATAGTATGGAAGCTTTTAAAGCTACGCTCGACGAGAAAGGTGGTTTCGTGCTCGCACATTGGGATGGTACTACCGAGACCGAGAAGAAGATTAAAGATCTAACCAAAGCAACCTTGCGTTGTATACCACTGGACGCCAAAGAAGAAGATGGCAAATGTGTCCTTACCGGTAAGCCATCTAAAAAACGCGTCTTATTTGCACGGGCTTATTAAGTACTTGAAGAAGCATTTTTACAAAATCACAGCCGAGAATAACACAGCATTATTCTCGGCTTTTTTTATTCTTTTTTTAAATAGAATAGCAAATTTAAAATCACGTAAAAACTTATAATTGTAAAATATTATTTGGAATTTTAAAAAAAATGCCTTATATTGTTCATACAGAGACATGATTCTATGTCCTATTTTAAGATCGTTTTATTTACAAACCACTTTAAATACTCCGCCATGAAGACACATCAACGGGAAATTTTGATTTATTACAATCCAGAATCCAGTGCCGATCGTCGGACGGTGGCACACGCACATGGTCTCACTCGCCATATCAAAACCTATAAATTTGGTCAAACTCCCTCTACCCATACTAGTTGGTCACAGATCATTGGACAACTAGACCTGCATCCAAAAGATTTAATGAACAAAGCGCATCCTTATTATCAGGAACACATTCGTGGCCGGGAATTCAACAGACAGGGATACTTAAAAATCCTCAGTCACAATCCTGATCTTTTAAAAGCGCCAATCGCTATCAGAGGAGACCGTGCAGTACTCTGCACCAGCCCAACCGATATATACAGACTAATACACGGAGTAGCTCCACCAGTAGTGTAATGCTCGCTACTGGTTACAACTTTCTTGCTATATCCCAATCTGGTCTCGCTCCCGTATAGACCAGACAATTTATTCCACCTCCAACCCAGGAATATAATTAAAAGTCTGTCAGCCCCTTAAACGGTTTCCGTTTAGGGGGTTTTCATTTGAAGTTGCTTTTTCCGTATAAAATTATTAAAAATATAAACACAAAATGTTTTATTTTCTTAGGATAAATCAACCCTTTTTGTTACCTTTGTATTGAATATTCTACCTTATTCTATTAACAAGATGAGGGGTTAGAAAAATCACTTTTTATCAATTCAAAAAACAACTATTATGGCATTTGACGTTGAAGGTCGTCTGTACAAAAAATTTGAAACTACTCAGGTTACCGAAAAATTTAAAAAAAGAGAATTTGTGCTGGAAGTTGAAGACGGTGCTTACACTCAGATAGTTAAAATGCAGCTTACGCAAAATAACTGCGAAAAACTGGATCCATTCGAAGTGGACGACCAATTAAAAGTTACTTTCTCTCTCCGTGGCCGTGAATATACTAAAGAAGGAAAAACTTCTTACTTCACTAATTTGGATGCATGGAGAATTGAAAAGGCAGGTGGACAAACCAATAATGGTACTCCTAATGCAAGCATTGACTCCTTCCCTTCCGTTGCCGACGAACCAGCCAGCACAGGTGGAGTGGATGACGATCTACCATTTTAACGAGTGGCCTAAGATTTAAATCATTAGTGATTTTTAACGCTATTTTAAGCAAATCACTATATGCAACAGACCCAAAATACAATTATTTTGGGTCTGTTCTATTTTAACATTTATCATCTTTATGAATTCTATTCGAAATCTAATTGTCATTATTTCTATTTTCTTGCTGGGATTACCACTCTCTGCTCAACAATGGTTTGTTGGAATCGAAACGGCCTGGACAGATTCGTTTGTTGAATGGAGACTTTACACAGAAAGTGAGTTTGAGGAAGAAGACGAAGCGTTAGAGGCCGCTGGTGAATTGGAACTACGGTGGAAGAATCAAGACAACTGGACAGAATGGGATTTCCAAATTGGGGATGAACGTGGTCAAATTGCAGCGGTATCTAATACTCGACCCGATCACTGGGAAGTTAGAGGCGATGGTGTCTTAGTGACCATGCGTCCTCGGTGGAACAACGATCTCACTGAATGGAAAATTACAGGCGGGAGTGTGTCTTTCGTGTTTAAAAGCAAGTGGCGCAACAACCTTGACGAGTGGATACTTGTCAATGATCGTTACGGCCATTTTTCGTTGCAAACCGCCTGGGAACGTGATCCCCGTCAATGGAATATTTATGATGAGCTCAACGAAGAAGTTCCGCTCAATGTAAAAATGGCGATGATCTTTATTGTCACCTTTTACAGCTCTCCTAAAATCTGAGCAGCGTGCTGCTTTGCCTTCACCTTTTGAATGACTTGCTCAATCTTTCCTTTTTCATCAATGACAAAAGTAGTACGGTGTAATCCATCGAACGTCCTGCCCATAAATTTTTTAGGTCCCCAAATTCCATAAGCTTCTATCACTTCCCGCTCAGTATCCGCTAATAAAGGAAAAGGTAGTTCATGCTTTGCAATAAAATTTTGGTGCTTTTTTTCTGAGTCGGGACTAACTCCAAGCAACTCAAATCCTTTGTCTTTTAAATCTTGGTAAGCATCTCGGAGATTACAGGCCTCAACCGTGCAAGTCGGCGTATTATCTTTTGGGTAAAAGAACAGGATCAATTTTTTACCTCGATAATCTTTTAATTTTATTTTTTCTCCTTTTTCGTTTACACTAGTAAACTCCGGTGCTTTATCGCCCGGCTTTAGATTCGTCATAATTAATTTAATTAGTTTGTCTTTGAATGAAATAGAATCTAAAGCAAATGGTTCAAAAAAAATAAAACTTTTATGGACATTCTCCTGATGTAAAAGAAGGAACGCCAGCAGCTTGGGCAACGCATTCATTTCCGTAGGTAACGTCATTACACCCACAAACAGGGTCATAGACTTGAACACACAAGATAGGAAGAGCAGGCCCTAACTCGCATAAATCAGATTCTGATTTGTTACAAGCCAGCGTGAATAAGCAAGTGAGTAGAAAAGCAGATAAAAGAATTAGATTTTTCATAGCAAATGATTTTAAAGGTTTATGATCTTATTTAGAAAGACTGGCATTTGCGATGAAAGGTTGGGGCCTAATTTCTAAACTTGTCTAAGAACTTTATTATTTTTCCATTCTATATGAAAGCAACAATATATTTCTTAGCAACTCCCAGCGCAAACCTATCTGCCTTTGTCATTCTAGGCATTATTATCGTCCTGTTAGGGGCCATCCTCCGGTATTTTAAGCAACCCTATATAATTGCTTATATACTCGCTGGCATCTTACTTGGAGACTATGGCTTCGGAATTATTACTGATCAAAAACTCATTACAACAATGGGAGACATTGGGTTAATCCTTCTGATGTTTTTTATCGGTATGGAAATTAGTCTGCCTGAATTGGTAAAAAACTGGAAAGTAGCCGTATTAGGGACTTTTGTACAAGTGATTGCCAGTGTTTTATTGGCAGCGCTTATCGGTTATTTTTTAAGTTGGAAAATTAATCAAATTGTAACCATTGGATTTGTTATCAGCCTGAGTAGTTCAGCTATTGTTATTAAACTACTCCAAGACAATGGGGAGATCAATACTTCAACTGGTAAGAATGTGCTCAGTATATTATTAATGCAAGATATTCTTATTGTACCTATGATGATCATTACCAACTATCTAGGAGGACACCCTCCTACTATTCAAGAATCTGTTCTACAGATAATTGGTGGAATACTCGTGATAGGAGCAATTCTATGGATTTGGCGAAAAAAAGAAATTGAAATTCCATTTAGTCAGTACGTAGCATCTGACCGTGAAATTCAAGTTTTTGTGGCTTTAATTATCTGTTTTGGTTGTGCAGTTATGACAGCCTTCTTTGGTCTTTCGGCCGCATTGGGTGCATTTGTGGGTGGGATGGTAATTCATGCAACCCGTTCAGCAACATGGTTTCACGATAGTCTACACGCTTTTCGAGTTATGTTCGTAGCGCTATTTTTTGTCTCAGTCGGAATGATGATTGATCTAAAATATCTAGTAGATCATTGGGTAGCAGTCAGTCTAATCATTATTGCCGTATATATTAGCAACCATTTTATAAATACCGTGGTCTTACACTATTTTGGGCGCAACTGGAAAAAAAGTCTTTATGGCGGTGCCTTACTGGGTCAAGTTGGAGAATTGTCTTTTGTCCTTGGTGCCAGTGCATATTCCGCACAAATTATTTCGAATTTTACGTATCAACTAATGATCATGGTAATTTCACTCACCCTCCTCATCAGTCCTTTTTGGGTTACACTTACCAAAAAAATTATCGGTAAACCTTAATACTTAAATGTTTTTTCAAAGACCGTCTCATTTTTCCGATCATCCCTAACTACTAGACGAAGTTGATGACTTCCTTTAGATAAATCTTCAGAAAAGCGATGGGTCAGTAAATCGTTCTTCGCATCATATTCCATCAATATCCAGTTTCCGTCAAGGTAGGCATCGTAATCAATCTGTTTCACATTGGGAGCTGTGGCAAAATTATCGGTCACCTTAAAGGTCATTCGATTATAACCTACCATATTTTTACTGAATTTTTCTGGCGTAATTTTAGGTGCTTCCGTATCAACCATAATACTAAAATCTCCTAAATCTCTAACTTTTGTAGTCAATCGGTTGCCTTCCCATTTTCCTCCACAAGTGATCATCTTTTGGTTCGGCTGGCAATAAGCGATAAAAGCTTTTTCACGTAACGCTTCAGGTAAATCCACTGGCCGAATGGCGATGTTGTAATATTTATGTACCGGTGTTTTATAATCGTGTAAATGGTGAATCAAGGAATAAACATCTGCCGAATTTTCGGTGGTAGAATGGTATTTAAAATATAGATTTTCGTACAACGTTCCGTTAGACATTGATAAAGAGAAATCCTCCGTCTCAATGGCATTGGCCTGATCGTAAAGCAACAAATAATTATAGGAACGTGCGGGAGGTTCGGGAACGTCGGTACGTCTCACCCAAAATTCTAGGACTTCATCGTTTCCAGCTACATCCGAAGCGCGTATCTGAATTTTAGTCGCCCTATTTTTTTCTAAATTAATAATTCCTCTATCTTTTTTCTCTTTATAAATAGACAATCGATTGCCCGGCAATTCGTAAAAGCGATTGATGTATGCTTTTTTGCTTACTTGCTCTTCGTAATCTAAATGAGCATTGATATAACGAGATTCATTAAAGGAAAAGGTTTCCATCTCAAAACCATAGATCGGTTGGTCATCTTTGATCATCGTCATTTTATAGACCCCATTCCAATTGGGAGCCAATGACATATGATCATATGCTTTTAGCCCTATCCCAATTCTCCATGCGCCAATCAATAACGTATCTCCACTGATCCGATATCCTTTACCACCTTTTTTTACCTTCACAGTTTTCGTAGTAAGGGTTTCCAGTTTGTCGTTTAGTGCATAAATTTTTAACTCGTGTAATTTGGGGGCTAATTTATCTTTGGCTTCCAGACCAAACAACAATGGATTAATCGGTTTGGAAGTACGCGTATCCCGAATTTCAAAGTGGAGGTGTGCTCCATAAGATCTTCCGGATAATCCCATCTTTCCCAATTGCTCTCCTTTTTTGAATTTAAATTTTCCAGCTTCTGGATAAAGTTCTATTTCAAAAGTTTTTTTCCTCTTTTGTTCTGCTGCTACATAGCGGGAAATGGCTTCTGGAAAATTGGCTAGGTGTGCGTATACCGAAGTATATCCATTAGGATGGTTAATATATAGTACATTTCCATATCCACCCGACTGCACTTTTATTCTGGCCACGTATCCGTCGGCAACACTCAGAATAGCTTGTCCTGTTTTGCCATTATGAGCTTTGATATCAATGCCAGCATGCAAATGATTGGAGCGCAACTCACCGAAGGTACCAGATAATTTAATGGGCGTGTTGATGGGAGATCGAAAATAATTTTGGGGATATTCCCGAACCGTTTCACCTTCTTTAAAAGCAAATAAAAACCATAGGCATCCGACCAAGACAAAGATAGAAAGTAGTTTGTTTATCATGATAGTATATTATTAATCCGAATCAGGAGTTGCAGTTTAAGTAAAACCCAAAGTATACAAGAGAAAAGTACATTAAAAAAATACTTCAAATAAGTCCACTCCAACTCCCTCGAATTGTTTCTTCTTTTTCGTTTTTCTCCATCAATTCTAAAAATAACTGCCTAGGAATATTGGTACCTCCCAAGCTCTGTAAATGTTTGGTTTCTTGTTGGCAATCAATCAGCCAGAAACCCTGTTCTTTTAAGCAATTCACCAAGGTGATAAAACCAGCTTTGGAAGCATTTGGGACTTTTGCAAACATCGATTCTCCAAAGAAAACTTTCCCTAAAGAAATTCCATATAATCCTCCTACAATTTCTCCCTCCTTGAGTACTTCCACACTGTGAGCAAATCCTAGTTCATGCAATCGACAATAAGCTTCAACCATGGTATCGGTGATCCAAGTTCCGGAACCATCATCGGTTAATCTTTCCTCTCGGCAAGTAGTAATGATGGTTCTGAAATGCTGATCGAAAGAATAGGTGAATTTATTTTGGTTAAAGATGGGGCGCATACTTTTCGCCACTTTTAGTTCGTCTGGAAACAAAACAAAGCGCGGATCCGGAGACCACCAAATGATGGGTTCATCAGGGTTAAACCAAGGAAAGAGTCCGCATTGATAAGCGAACAAAAGACGTTCAGGTGATAAGTCGCCACCAATCGCCAGACGACCGTATTCGTCAGCTAGATATGCCGGCGGAAAGCTGATGTCCTCATCTGACAGCCGAAATACGGGCATAGTAATGTTGAAATAGTTATAGAAATTATACGTTTACTCGGCCATGCTCTCAATAACCGCCGAAAGGCCACGTTCGGTCAGGGCATCCTTAAATGGGCGCAATACCTCAAAAGGAGCTGTTTTGACGACCGCCTTGCCTTTGTAGTGTATAATCAAAGAAAGTTGCTCTGATTGAGTTCGCGAGTGGCTAAGTACATCCACCAAACATTCGATTACCCAATCAAAAGTATTATGATCATCGTTATAGATCAATAATTCTGCGGGCGTACCGGTATTCGTTACTTTTTCTTCTACCAATACTTCTTCTAAAGTCTCTGTACTATTATTAAACATCTTAGTATCATTAAAATTTATTAAAAAATGTCAGCCTGATGATTAGGTAGTTTCCATCAGATGACTTTTATCTACTCTAACTAATTCAAGCCTTTTAATGTTTCCTTTATTGCGTTGAAATTAGGTAAATCTCCTGCTGACTCTAACACTTCAGCGTACTGAATAATTCCCTCTTTATCGATTACAAAGGCAGAACGCTTAGAAACACCTTTCATATCCAACACAAAATCTTCATATAGGGCATCGTAGGCGCGCGAAACTGTTTTATTGAAATCAGAGAGTAAAGGGAATTGGTATCCCTGTTCTGCTTTGTATTTCTCCAGTGTAAATAACGAATCAACTGAGATCGCTAGTACTTGTGCATCTAAATTTTTATAGTCATCCAAACTATCTCGGACGGAACACAGCTCGTCGGTACAAACGCCTGTAAAAGCCAATGGGAAAAATAACAACACTACATTTTTACCACGATGATCTTCCAGAGAAACTTCGGACTTATCCGTTGCTCTTAGTGTAAAATTGGGTGCTTTTTCTCCTTTTTGAATTTTCATGTGTGTATTTTTATTGAATTCTAGGTAAAGATAATCAACTACCCGTTAAATTGTAGGCAAATCGCCCAATATATTTTTAGTTTTGCTAAATGTTAACAGCATATCATCCACAAAGTTCGAAACAGGTTTTTGCGGCAGAACAGTCTTCCACCAATGGTCCTTTTTTTTGTCCGGCTTGTGGTAGTGAACTCCGGATTAAAAAAGGCCTCAAACGTATACATCATTTCGCACACTTACCTGAAAAGAATTGTCTCTACAAAAGTGAATCTCAGTTACACCTTAGAATCAAAAAGCAAATCTATTACAGCTTATTACAGGAATTAGGGACAAATGTTAAAGATATTTCTTTAGAAAAGATGATTGAGACCATCCGACCAGACGTATTGGTTGAAGGTTTTAAGAAAGAAATCGGCATTGAAATTCAAGTAACCCCGCTCACGCCAGCTGAGTTAATTCGTCGAACCGTCGCTTATTATCAGCATAAAATTTACGTGCTCTGGGTTTTACCTTTTTCAGCAACCCGCTTTTTTGCCGCCGATGATGGCGAGTTCCAATCCATTCGTCTCAAAGCATTCGAAATGATGTTATATTATATGAATTATAAGCATTTGATTTTTTGGGATGATACCGAAAAACTTAGCCAAGGTTTTATAAAAGTAGCACTAGGTGATGTTTGGCAAAAGCCAAGTGCTTTTTATTCGATTGATTGGAGTACCATCATTGAGTTTAATCCTAAAAAACTAAAGCAAAAAAAGATGCCTCTAGAAATCGAGTATGATCTTGGTCTAAAAGATTTTAAACCAGTTTATGCTCCAGCGTTCCAAATGCCTAAAGCGGATTACTTCCTACCCAAACGTTTTATTATGTTAAGGGAATAGGAAAAATATAACCTACTCCCTAAAGAAATAAATCTACCTTTGCAAAAAACAAAAATCCTTGAATCCAACGCAACGCGCTTATTTTGAATTACATATTGCAGTACTCCTATTCGGATTTACTGCGATTTTAGGTGATCTCATTACCTTATCAGCGTTGGTTTTAGTTTGGTGGCGAATGGGAATTACTAGTTTTAGCATTCCATTTTTGACAAAAATAAAAGAGAAGATTGCGGCCTTACCTCCTGCGCTTACAGCAAAATATATGGCAATCGGCGTATTGGTTTCACTTCACTGGATCTGTTTTTTTGGTGCGGTTAAATTTGCCAATGCTTCTATTTCTCTGATTTGTATGGCAACCACTTCTTTTTTTACCGCCTTGATCGAACCCGTCATTTTCAAACGAAAAATAAAAAAAGATGAACTCAGTCTAGGTCTACTGATGATTCCCGGCGTCTTGTTGATTGTCAATAATACCGAATGGGATATGATGCTAGGTATTGGAGTAGGTTTGATGAGTGCGTTTTTGGCGGCTTTGTTTGCTGTTTTGAATAAGACCTTAGTAGATAAAGCGGAGCCCTTAACGATTACTTTTTTAGAGCTGGGAAGTGGTTGGTTATTTCTCAGCATCTGTTTGCCCATTTATTTAATGTATCAACCTGATGCACCATTTTTGCCACAAGGTTTTGATTGGTTGTGGTTGTTAATTTTAGCATTGGGCTGCACCACGCTGGCTTACGTCTTATCACTCCGTTCGCTAAAACATATTTCCGCTTTTGCGTCCACACTCACCATCAATTTGGAACCCGTATATGGTATTTTCCTAGCATGGATTTTTCTAAACGATGCGCAGGAGTTATCTGCTCAATTTTATATAGGTTGTCTGCTAATTCTTGGTGCTGTTTTTTTTCATTCTTTTAAAAATCTCAAAACCAGTCAACATGCTACCTAATTTGATTGACCAATATTGTGAAAAACACACCACCTCACCTTCGCCATTACTCGCAGAGTTATTAAGAGAAACCCATTTAAAAACCCTAGCACCACAGATGGCCTCCGGGCATTTACAGGGTACGTTTCTTCGGTTTATCAGCCGCATGATACAACCATCTTCTGTCTTAGAAATTGGCAGTTTTACGGGTTACGCAACCTTGTGCTTATTGGAAGGATTGGCTCCGAAAGGAATGATTCATACCATCGAAGTGAATGAAGAACTAGCTTACTTAATTAGAAAATATATTAATCTTGCTGGAGCCGCTACTCAGGTTAAATTGCACATCGGCGATGCAAAAAAGATCATTCCAACTATTGAAGATACTTATGATTTGGTCTTTATAGATGCGGGCAAAATGCATTACCCTCAATATTATGATTTGGTAATTGACCGCGTAAATCCTGGAGGTTATATTCTAGCAGATAATGTACTATGGGATGGAAAAGTGGTCCGTATGGAAAAAGATAGAGACAGTGAAATTCTAGATCATTTCAATAAAAAAATACACCAAGACCCGAGAGTAGAAAACGTGCTACTTCCAATTCGAGACGGATTAATGCTCGCCAGAAAATTAGAATGATGACGATTTATGGGCCTTTAGCAAGTAGCGCCTCCTGAGCCAAACTTTTTAGCTCCGTAATACTCGTTGCTCCTTGTCGACGCGCCAACACCTTTCCATCTTTATCTATAAATACGAGGGTAGGATAAGTACTAGCTCCATACATCGTTGCAACGGTCTGGCCATTCCCCTTCTCTGCATCTACTTTATAATTGATGAAGTTTTCGTTCATAAATTTTCGAGTATCTGGGTCTGTAAACACATATTCGTCCATCAATTTACAAGGAGCGCACCAAGTGGTATAAATATCCATAAAGACAATTTGGTCAGTGCGACTTGCCTTTTCGAGCACCTTACTCAGTCGATCTGAATTGACAAAATTGAGTCCAGATGTAGAGACGGGCGTATCAGTATCAGCGGTCTTACTAGTTGACTTACAACCAGATAATAATAAAGATACCAGGCATAAGCCCAAAAAGAGATGGATTGAGATTTTCATAGATTGCGTTTTTCTAAGAACGTAGCTAGCATTGGTAAAATTACATAATTGCTTAATCTTTTGCATTTTTATGTTTTTCGTAAAGCTTGTTAAGTTTTTGATATTTTAATGTGACCGTCCTCGCCGCCCGTTTACTGATCGTCCAACCTGCCTTTCCATCTAGGAATCCTTTTTGGAGAATAAAGGTTTTAACAAATCTAAAAACGGGACCTCCTTTTTGTTTTAACCAAGTTGGTTTAGCACCTTTGGCGAAGAGTTCTGCCGCGGATAAATCACTATATAACTCTATTCTATTCCAATGGTCTTCATGACTTTGATAACTATAGTGATATAAAAGTCCTTCCAATTTTTGAATCCGAATTGACTCAGAGAATTTTAATTTTTCATGTACATATTCTCCTACCCAGTAAGCATTTCGACGGTCAAATATTCTTATTTTCCAATCAGGAAACCAACCACTATACTTTATCCATTGACCAAAAAAATTATTTAAGCGATTGAATCGATATGCTTTACCTTGAGTTAATTTTAGATTTAAAATTTCAGCGGCTAATGCTGGAGAGATCACTTCATCCGCATCTATAGAGAGTATCCAATCATTGGAAGCCAGATCATTTCCAAAATTTTTAGTCTGTGCGTAACCTTTCCATTCGGTAGTCACTACTCTAGCTCCTAATTGACGGGCGATTTCTACGGTATCATCCTTACTTCCACTGTCAATCACCAATAGTTCTTCCGCTACCTCACGCAGAGCATTAAGGCATCGAGCAATATTAGATGCTTCGTCTTTGGTAATAATCACGGCGGTTAGCGGTGCAAGAGGCATGGACGCTTATCTACGGGTTATTTTTGCACCAAGTGCATTTAAACGGGTATCAATATTTTGATAGCCGCGGTCGATCTGATGGATATTACGAATAATACTGGTTCCTTTCGCAGAAAGTGCTGCAATCAGCAAGGCTACTCCAGCTCGAATATCCGGAGAGGTCATCTCAATCGCACGAAGTTGCTGTTTGCGATTCAGTCCAATAACGGTGGCACGATGTGGATCACAAAGAATAATCTGTGCGCCCATATCAATTAATTTATCTACAAAAAATAATCGGCTTTCAAACATCTTCTGATGAATCAAGACACTTCCTCTCGCCTGCGTCGCCATTACCAAAATAATACTCATCAAATCTGGTGTAAAACCAGGCCAAGGAGCATCATAAATAGTCATAATCGAACCATCAATAAAGGTTTGAATCTCATAGGAATCTTGGGCAGGGATATGAATATCGTCTCCTTTTATTTCCATCTGAACACCCATTCTCTCAAAAACGTGCAGCGTATTTCCCAGTTGATCCACCCGACAATCTTTGATGGTAATCGATGATTGCGTCATGGCAGCAAGACCAATAAAACTACCTATTTCGATAAAGTCAGGCAACAAACGATGTGCTGTTCCTTCCAGTTTTTCTACTCCTTCAATAATTAAAAGATTAGAACCAATACCCGATATCTTACCACCCATCGCATTGATCATCTTACAAAGTTGTTGTAGGTAAGGTTCACAAGCAGCGTTATAAATTTTTGTCGTTCCACTAGCTAGCGCAGCAGCCATCACAATATTTGCGGTACCCGTTACAGATATTTCGTCCATCAACAAAAAGGTACCTTTTAGCTCTTTTGCCTGAATAGCATAGGCATTTTTTTCAGCGTCATATTGAAAGTCAGCACCTAATTTTTCTAATGCTAAGAAATGGGTATCCAGTCGGCGACGACCAATTTTATCTCCTCCCGGTCGTGGTAAATAAGCTTTACCAAAACGGCCCAACATAGCACCGATCAACATGACCGAACCACGAATGCGGCTGGCATTTTTTCTAAATTCACTAGAATAAAAATAGTTGAGATCGATATCGTTGGCCGTAAAAGACCAAGTTCCAGGGCTGAGATTAGTTACCCTAACTCCAAGACCTTTGATCAGGGCAATCAGTCGTTGCACATCTAAAATATCGGGAACATTAGAAAGTGTTACCGTTTGGTCGGTTAGCATGACTGCGCACAAGACTTGTAACGCTTCATTTTTTGCACCCTGCGGAATAATTTCGCCATTTAGCGAAATACCACCGGTTACTTCAAAGACATCCGTGTTCATAGTAGTTTTTTAAAAAATCAGTAGTAGACCATTACTTCCGGCGGTAATTTTTCCCATTGTTATTACGGCTATATTTTCCATTATTCCGATTGTTGCTGCCACGTTTACCTCGGCGCTTATCCTTGGAGCTTTCGTTGGCTCTTGCCGTATTGATCGGGTCTACATAAATACTATCGCGAACGGATAGTTCTCCTTCAGAAAGAGAAATAAGATCAGCTTTTATTACTTCATCACTCACAAAATGTTCTCGACTCCAAGTACGGTAAGCCAATTTCATATAAGAAGCAATCACACCCGTAAAAGCTTCTCGTTTTGGACCCGCTTCCATATCACGAGCCTTACGGATCATCCGTTGCACATTGGTACCATAATGGCGAAAACGAGCATCTGCTTTGGGGTAAGCCACCTTGGAAGGTTTAGCCATAAATTCTTCCCGCGTTGGAGGGTCACCTTCTGGTGGTTTTACATTAAGATCAAATCGGGCAATTTGGAAAAGATGCTTCCATAATTTAGTTCGATAATCTTCTATTGTTCGATTTTGTGGATTCATTTGATGCATGAGTTCCACTATTTTTTCTGCAAAAGCCTGACGAAATTCATCATCCTCAATGGTGCGAGCATGATTGACCAGTAGTTGTACATTTCTACCATATTCTGGCATTTCTAGGTTTTCTTTACTAGAATTATATTGCATTGCTAAACTTTTGATAATAGGTCGATTTTATGATTTGTTAAATTGTTTATTCTACCGTAACTGATTTCGCTAGGTTACGTGGTTGATCTACGTTACAACCACGCATCAATGCGATATGATACGATAGCAGTTGAAGTGGAATAACCGAGAGTAGTGGAGATAGTGGTTCGTCCGTTTCCGGAATTTCAATTACATAATCAGCAATTTCGCTAATAACCGTATCACCTTCGGTCACAATGGCGATTACTTGTCCTTTACGAGCTTTTACTTCCTGAATATTACTGACGATTTTTTCGTGTGCACTTTTATTATTCGCAATAATAATGACCGGCATATTTTCGTCAATCAGCGCGATGGGTCCGTGTTTCATCTCGGCTGCTGGATATCCTTCAGCGTGAATATAAGAAATTTCTTTTAATTTCAGTGCTCCTTCCAATGCTACTGGGAAATTGTATCCCCGACCGAGGTATAATGCGTTGCTAATATCCTTTATTTCACCAGCAATAAATTTGATTTGATCATTCTTTTCTAAAATGGTCTGCACTTTTTCTGGAATACGTTCCAACTCGCTTATTAATTGGAGGTAATAAGAACGCGGAATACGTCCTCTCTCGTACCCTAAATTGATAGCCATTAATGCCAATACGGTTACCTGTCCGGTAAAAGCTTTGGTGCTGGCCACCCCAATTTCTGGGCCTGCATGAATATAAGAACCTGCATCTGTAATTCGAGCGATAGAAGAACCTACCGAGTTAACAATTCCATAAAGCGTTGCACCTTTTTTCTTAGCCATTTCTAAGGCAGCCATGGTATCAGCGGTTTCACCCGATTGGGAAAGTGCGATAATCACATCATCAGTACCAATAATTGGATTTCGGTAACGCATTTCTGAGGCGTATTCTACCTCAACAGGAATTCTGGCCAACTCTTCAAAAAGGTATTCGCCGATAAGTCCAGCGTGCCAAGAGGTCCCACAGGCCGCAATAATAAAACGTTTAGCTGCCGCAATTTTATCATAGGTAGACATCAAACCTCCTACTTTGATCCAACCTTCTCCTGCGTTGATTCTTCCCGCCATCGCACTGGTAATAGAGGTCGGCTGCTCAAAGATTTCTTTCAACATAAAATACTCATAATCTCCTTTCTCTAACTCTTCGATATTCATTTCTAGCTGCTGAACGAATGGTGTTTTGAGTTCGTTGGCAATTGTTTTTAGTGTCAGATCACCGTCTCGGTTTACTACCGCAATTTCTTCGTCGTTTAGATAAACTACTTTCTGGGTATATTCTACGATAGGTGTGGCATCAGATGCAATGAAAAATTCACCATCTCCAATTCCGATTACTAACGGACTTGCTTTTCGAGCCGCAATCAACTGATTAGGATTCTCTTTATCCATAATAACAATCGCATAGGCGCCCACTACTTGCGATAAGGCCACTCTCACGGCTTCCTCAAGGTTTAAATTATCTCGCTCCTGAATGGCTTCAATTAAGTGAATCAAAACCTCCGTATCCGTCTGACTAGTAAAAGAATGACCTTCTCCGATCAACGCCTTTTTTATAGAATCATAATTTTCAATAATTCCATTGTGAATAATGGCCAAGCGACCACTTCCAGAGAGGTGTGGATGCGCATTAATATTGTCAGGTTTTCCGTGTGTAGCCCAACGTGTGTGACCAATTCCGATCGTACTTTCTATTGGTTTTTTCTTAACGAAGTCAACCAGTTCTTGCACTTTACCTTTCCGCTTGTAAACGTGCATATTACCGTCCTCTCGATTGTGAAGCGCAACACCCGCACTATCATAACCACGGTATTCTAGTCTTCTTAGTCCATTAATAATAATGGGGTAAGCTTGTTTGTTTCCGATATAAGCAACAATTCCACACATAATTAAACGCTTTAAAAAGTTAAAACTTAATTCAAGTTAGTAAATTTAGCAACTAGAGTTACTGGATATTGAGGATGCTCAGAGCCGTACAATACGACCCGATTAGCTCTTTCATTTTTTTGAAAAACACGCAGATATATTTCGTTTGGCAACTCCTCGTTAATCATTTTCTGCAGATGACCTCCAATGTTCATCCGATATCTGTTTAGCGTTTCCCCAGTAGGTGACATGAAGGTTTCCGGTTGTCCACCAAAAGCATCGACACCCACTCCATTAAAGGTAAAAAGAAAATCTTCAATCGTAACAAAATTTCCTTCCTCCGTTTTATATAATACAATGATTTGAGTCACGGGTGGATATAAATCCTCGTCTGGAGTCGGTTGAATCGTTACCGTAAGTTCTGCATTATTTACAATCACTTCATCTTTAAAATCAGTAATATATGGTAATTGGACTACCGTACTGGGACCAGTCATTCCCTGGATATAAGTAGTTGTCTTTCCGCCCTCAAATCCATCAGCTTCGGCAGCCACAATATCCGTATTTTGATCATTATCAAAAGAAGAAAACCGCACACTCGCACTAGTTATATTATATTCGTAAATTCGATCACTACCTGGTTCATCTCCTGAGTGGTAATGTAGTTGCAAACCTGTTCGAGCTGCATCAAGATTAAAACTTAGCATGGAACCGATCGGTCCACTAACTGGCCGGATCGCTAAGCCACCGAAGTTTTCGACAAAGGTTTCATTGGATTGATCATTACCATCTCTATTAATCTGGACTAATCGATTCATTAGGTCATCTGGTAATCTTATACTCAAAAAAGGATTGATGGTTGCATAAGTAGTATCTGGTGGAGTAACCGAAGTATTAATAGATGCAATAATTGAGGGATCAATTTTTTCTTCATAATCTGGTACAAATCGGATATTCATTAATGGCATGGGATCGGTAGGCAGTTCATTTCCAGAAACATAGGCAGAATCTTCGTCCACGCTTAGCGGTGTAATTTCGTATACCTCAAATTCTTGTTCAGCCAAAGAATCCCCGTAGATACCATCTAAATTATATTCTAAAATGAGCACCAGTGAATCAAACTCTGTACTATCCGTTTCCGGATAAGCCGGTAAGGCATTTGTATTAACCCGAAATTGACTATAAAAATCCGCTTTTACATTTCCAAAAACTGGATCATCAAGGTGTCCACATAGATATGTATTAAACTGTACGGTAGGGCTGTGTACAATAAGTTCATCTTCCGTCACGGTAGCGGTACGAATAGTAAAAGTGTCAACAGTCAATAGACCTGCTTGATCTTGGCCAAGGATTTCTCCTCCAACGGTGGTTGATTCTGTACATCCTGCAAACATAAGCAGAAGGATTACAGCATAGATACCAGCTATTTTCATGTAAAGGCAATTAAATTTTTGAGGAAAAGATTGTAGCGCGTTAGCGTTATTTTAGTAGAATACTATAATTAGAACGCAACTAAGACATTTGGATTGTACGAAAAGTACTTCTATTTAGGGAATAGAACAGCGGAAAATGAACAAAGTCTTTTCCCGCTGTTTATTTTTTTATTTTTACTCAACTTCCTGCTCTAACAAAGAATTATAAAATTCCATGTAAGCACTTAGGTAAGCTTCTGGTTGCTGGAATTCTAAACTTGGATTTTTAAACTCTTTTAATTGAGTTGTCAAATCATCTCTCAATTCTTCACTACCTACGATTACTGCGTCAGAGAAAGCTAATGCACCTTTATGCAAAACAATTTTTTCATCCTGACGGTAAGGAAGTAAATCTTCAGGTTCTAGATCATTGATGGAAGCTTTAGAAGCGAACTCATCTGTATATTTTTCATCTAAATCAGCATTATAAAGAGAGTATACCACTTTTGAATTTTGGAATAGCGGTTCCGTCTTATAAGCCGTTTTTAAGTACAACGGAATCAAGCTAGTCATCCATCCATGACAATGAACGATGTCTGGTGGCCAACCGAATTTTTTAACCGTTTCGATAACTCCTTTACAAAAGAAAATCATTCGATCTACGTTATCCTCGAAGGGTTTTCCATTGGCATCTTCAAAGATGGCTTTTCTTTTGAAAAAATCTTCGTTATCGAGGAAGTAAACTTGCATTCGAGCGCCCGGTAAAGAAGCGACCTTGATAATTAACGGAAAATCGTCATCATCTACGATAATATTCATTCCAGATAATCGCACCACTTCGTGTAGTCGATGTCGACGTTCGTTGATTGTTCCGTAACGGGGCATCAACACTCTGATTTCCATTCCTTTTTCCTGAATGTGTTGAGGTAGTTTTCTCGCAATACTGGCAATTTCTGAGGCCAGCGTATAGGGATCCATTTCTTGTGTAACAATCAATACTTTCTTCTTATCCATAGACACATTTAATATATTTTACAATAAAGAAGTATTTTTTAATAAATATACTTCTTCAAATAGTACTATCGAATCTGGTTAATTAATCTCTTGGGTGTATTGGTAAAATTCAGATTGGGTAATACTTAAATTTAGTTCGATTCAATGAACAGGTTTGCAAATTTACGAAAAATATGCGAATTCTTGTCTGTACATCATATTCAAAATGTAACCTGATCTATTAAGCAACGTCTCAACGAAGTTGATTGTTTTGTTCGGATTCTAATTTAAAGCCGCTTATATTTGCCTTCAATAATTAATTTCAACCATATTTTTATTTGTTTGATAAACCATCATCGTATCGTATGCTTCTATTTAAAAAGGTAGCTGATTTGCAGCAATATTTACAAAAGGTGTCTAGTGAAGGAAAAACCATTGGTTTTGTCCCAACAATGGGTGCCTTACATAATGGACACCTTTCATTAGTCAACCGTGCTCAGTCTGAGACTACATGTACCGTGGTTAGTATCTTTGTCAATCCTACCCAATTTAACGATAAGAAAGATTTAGAAAAATATCCGCGCACATTGGGAAACGATATAGAAATGCTTTCTTCAGTCGAAACCAATGTTCTTTTTGTTCCTTCAGTAGAAGAGGTTTATCCAAAAGGCTTAGATACTAGCTTAGATTTGGATTTTGGTCAGTTGGCCACGGTGCTGGAAGGAGCTTTTCGTCCTGGGCATTTTGATGGTATGGCACAGGTAGTTCACCGACTCTTGGATATTGTCAAACCTAATAAATTATTTATGGGCCAAAAAGATTTCCAACAACTCACCATTGTGAGATCCATGTTAAAACAATTAAATCATAAAACAGCATTAGTAGTCTGCCCTATCATCCGTGAAAAGGATGGTCTAGCCATGAGCTCTAGAAATCGTCGATTGACGCCAGCTTACCGAGAAAAAGCAGTATTACTAAGCCAGATTTTATCTAAAGTCAAATCAAATATTCATACCAGAACCCCGGAAAGTATGTCTAAAATGGCTATGAAAACACTCACTGAGGGTGGTTTCAAACCAGAATACTTCGAAATAGTGGATGGAACTACCTTACAGCCAATTAAAAGTTTCCACGATTCTAATTTTGTTGTGGCGCTAACCGCCGCTTGGGCTGGTGAAATAAGACTTATTGATAATATGATCTTAAAAGAAGAGAAAACTATCGTTTTGGCATAGATTTGATTGATATAACTTATATTAAATTTTATTTACGTTTAGGGTTTACTCCTTTCTTATAAACCCGTATTTTTGTTGCATTATGATGATAACGAGATTTAAATCCAAAATACACCGTGCTACGGTGACTGAAGCCAACCTTAATTATATTGGTAGTATAACGATTGATGAAGACCTCATGGATGCTGCTAATATGCAGGATGGAGAGAAAGTACAAATCGTTAATAATAACAACGGCGAAAGAATAGAAACCTACGTCATCACTGGCGAAAGAGGTTCAGGAGTAATTTGCTTGAACGGTGCAGCAGCTCGCCGAGTGGCAGTAGGTGATATTGTCATAATTATCTCTTATGTAATCATGGATATTGAAGCATCCAAAAACTTCAAACCCATCAGTATTATGCCCGACGCAAACAATCGGTTAGTTTAGATAACGTTCGAGACACTTTTTATTTTCTTGCGTCTCATTTTGTGCGTTTCGTCAGATAATGGCTGTTCGATATATCACAGGCATTTAATATTCAGTCATTCCTGAAATTGAACTATCTTTGCGGTAAAAACACATTTGAAGAATTCACTAATCAACTTATTTAAGTTTCTACTTTTCCTCGGATTCGGTCTGGCGATTCTATATTTTGTTTTTCAAAAGCAACAAACGGCTTATCTTGAAGAATGCGCACTCAAAGGCATTGCTGCCGCAGATTGCAGTCTCATCAAAAAGATTATCGCTGACTTCAAATCTGCCAATTACTGGTGGATTGGGGTGGTTTACCTTTGCTATATTATTAGTAATATAAGTCGCTCTCTTCGTTGGAAGATGCTCATTAAACCACTGGGTAGAGATGCTCGTTTCACAAATCTTTTTGGTGCGGTAATGATTGGATATTTCGGAAATCTTGGTCTTCCGCGTTTGGGAGAAGTGATGCGGTCCGTTGCTGTTTCCAAATATGAAAAAATTCCCGTCGAGCGGGTCATTGGAACAGTCATCGTAGAACGACTCATGGATGTTTTATTTCTATTAATTTGTATCGGACTCTGTTTACTTATCGAGTTTGATACCATCATTACGTATCTTCAAAAATGGCAAGAAGGAAAAGATGGCGGTAATAATTTATTAATTTTTGGAGCTTTAGGTGGCGCGCTTATACTCGTCGTAGGTTGGTTATTTCGACAAAAGATAATGGCCAGTGCGCTTTTCAAAAAAATATTTAATGTTGTCAAAGGATTTGGAGAAGGAATGCTCTCGGTCCGAAAATTAGATAATCCAATTGGGTTTTGGTTGCATAGCATCAATATTTGGTTTATGTATTTTCTGATGACGTATTTTTGCTTTTTTGCGTTTGGACCAACGGCGGATTTAGCACCCAAAGTTGCCTTAATGGCGTTCGTGGTTGGCGCGTTGGCCATTGCCGTTCCCTCCCCTGGTGGCATGGGCACTTATCATCTTTTCATTATCAATCTATTGGCGTTATATGGTGTCAGCGAAGCAGATAGTTTTTCTTTTGCTAATATTCTTTTCTTTTCAGTGCAACTGGGTATCAACGTCATAATCGGACTAATCGCCTTGCTCATACTACCTGGAATGAACAAAAATTATCATCCTGAACCACTTGCTGAAGAAGCCAAAATCCTCTAAGTATGTTGAAAGATATTTTTTCAAAGCAACATAGTTTCGAATCAATTATTCCTACCGTTAAAACTTGGAAGTCGACCCAAGAAAAAATCGTTTTTACTAATGGCTGTTTTGATCTGATTCATTACGGACATTTGTATTATCTGGCGCAAGCCTCCGAGCTAGGCAACCGACTCATTGTAGGACTCAATAGTGATGATTCTGTCAAACGATTAAAAGGGAAAGAACGTCCGATCAAGGATGAAATCAATCGTAGTTTTTTACTGGCTGCTCTAGCTTGTGTTGATGCAGTCGTTCTTTTTTCGGAAGATACGCCACTCAACTTAATAGACCTTATTCGTCCCGACGTCCTCGTAAAAGGCGGAGACTGGCAACCTCACCAAATTGTCGGATCAGAGATCGTTCTTGGAGACGGTGGAACCGTTGAGAGCCTCAGTTTTATTGAAGGACATTCTACTACTTCCCTCGTTGAAAAAATCCAACAGCTTAAATCCTAACGTTCTCCTGTCCAGATAAACATATCATGCTTTAATCACATGGAATAATTCTTGAATCATCATGGGTAGATATACCACTATGATGTATGACAGTAATTACGACACAACTACTAGATGGTCATCTTTTATCTCCCCGACCAAAAAGGTTAATTCCAGCACCTGCCTGGAAACGATTGATTAATATAATCTTAGATTATATTGGTACCATCCTTTTCTTTTCCACCATTATATTTTTAATTGCTTACGTAACAGAAACTTCTATTAAGGAGAATTTTATTCACAACCAAAAAGCATATCCGATCGCTTTTAATGCTTTGGGTATCTTTGCGATGTATGTTTATTATATCGTTTGTGAATTCTATCTAAGTGGAAAAACATTTGGTAAATATTTGACGGGTACAGTGGTAGTTACTCCCGCTGGACAACCACCTAACTTGAATCAAGTACTGATACGATCTGCTCTGCGCTTTATTCCATTGGAAGGCGTTTTTTTATTATTAAACCCGCAAAGTCTACATGACGAATGGTCTGGAACTTTGGTGATTGAGGAATGAGGGTTATCTAAATAATTTGAAGGAATAAAAAAATCCCGTATCGGCTTATCAGTCGATACGGGATTTTTTCTAGTTTTTTTCTTGACTACGCCTTCTCTACTTTCGTAGCAGAACCAAAGACCGACCCAATATACTGTCGATTCATTCTAGCGATATTTTCAATAGAAATTCCTTTGGGACATTCTGCTTCACAGACACCAACGTTTGAGCAGTTTCCAAAACCTTCGGTATCCATTTGAGTAACCATAGATTGTACACGCTTAGTATGCTCTACTTCTCCCTGTGGCATCAATCCAAGGTGCGAAACTTTAGCAGAAGTAAACAACATGGCAGAAGCATTCGGGCAAGCTGCTACACAGGCACCACAACCAATACAAGTCGCTGCATCCATTGCTTCAGAAGCCAGTCCTTTTTCAATTGGAATCGCATTTCCATCTTGTGCTTGTCCTGTATTCACGGAGATATAACCACCCGCTTGGATAATGCGATCAAAAGCGGAACGATCGACAACTAAGTCCTTAACAATCGGGAATGCTTTTGCACGCCACGGCTCAATGGTAATCGTTTGGCCATCTTTGAAAGAACGCATGTGCAATTGACAAGCGGTGGTACCCTTATTAGGCCCGTGCGGTTGTCCGTTGATCACCATGCTACAAGAACCACAGATACCTTCACGGCAATCGTGCTCAAATACCACAGGCTCTTTTTTCTCCGTCAACAAAGACTCGTTTAAAACATCCAGCATTTCCAAAAAGGACATATGCTCATCTGCTTCGACAGGATAGGTTTCGAATTTTCCAGCCGTTTTATTGTTTGCTTGTTTCCAAATTTTGAGCGTCAGTTTCATATTTTTCTTTTTAAAAAATTATAGTGATTGATGACCAAAAATAATCAGTGCCTATAATTCTAATTTATCTTTAAATTTAACTTCGTCTTTGATATTTTTTTTGCTGGTTGGCCTGTTAGCGATTAGCTAGTTGGCTGCTCTTTATCCTCAAGGCAAACGCGTAAAATGCGTTAGAAGAAAGCCAACAAGCTAACTGGCAAACCAGACAACGAGCAAAAAAATTATTTATACGATCTAGTTTTTAATTCTACGTTTTCGAATTCTAGATCTTCTCGATGTAAAATTGGATCACCGCCATTTACCCATTCCCAGGCTGCTACGTAGGCATATTCATCGTCTCGACGTAGTGCTTCCCCTTCTTCAGATTGGTATTCTTCCCGGAAGTGTCCGCCACAAGATTCGTTTCGATCTAAGGCATCTACCATCATCAGTTCACCAAGTTCTAAGAAGTCAGCCACACGGGTTGCTTTTTCCAATTCTGGATTAAACTCATCTTCATTACCAGGAACGAAAACATCTTTCCAAAATTCTTCTCGAAGTTCTTGAATTAGTTTACGTCCTTTCTGTAGGCCTTCCGCATTACGCGACATTCCACAATACTCCCACATAATCAATCCTAATCGACGGTGGAAACTTTCCACAGATTGAGAACCGTTGATACTTAATAATTTTTTGAGCCGATCATCGACATCTTTTTCTGCTTCCATAAAAGCAGGAGAACTATTATCAATTTTTGGCGTTCGAATTTCTTTTGATAAAAACTGTCCAATTGTATAAGGAATTACAAAGTATCCATCCGCTAATCCCTGCATCAAAGCAGAAGCACCTAATCGGTTGGCACCGTGGTCAGAGAAATTACACTCACCGAGTGCAAACAATCCTGGGATATTTGTTTCTAAATTATAATCAACCCATAAACCACCCATTGTGTAGTGAACTGCTGGGAAAATTTTCATCGGAACTTCATAAGGATTTTCTCCGGTGATCTTTTCGTACATTTCGAAAAGGTTACCATACTTTGCTTCGATAACTTTCTTACCTAGTTCTTCGATTTTCTTAGCATCTGGATTGTGTAATCCATTAGAATGTGCTTCTGTTTTTCCATACCGCTGAATCGCGGAAGCGAAATCAAGGAAAACGGCTAATCCAGTTTTATTTACTCCAAAGCCTTCATCACAAGCCACCTTGGCAGCACGTGAAGCCACATCTCTTGGCACTAGATTACCGAACGCAGGATATCTTCTTTCTAAATAATAATCTCTACGATCTTCTGGAATATCTTTAGCAGACATGCGACCTTCTCGAATCGCCATTACATCTTCTTTATGGGCAGGAACCCAAACTCGACCATCATTTCGAAGTGACTCTGACATCAAGGTCAACTTGGACTGATAGTCTCCTGAAACAGGAATACAAGTAGGGTGAATTTGCGTATAACAAGGATTGGCCATTAGCGCTCCACGCTTAGTAGCTCGCCATGCGGCAGATACATTAGAACCCATAGCATTGGTTGATAGATAGAATACGTTTCCGTATCCACCAGTTCCAAGTACCACGCAATGTGCGCCGAAGCGTTCCAGTTTTCCGGTCAATAAATTACGCGCAATAATACCGCGTGCTTTGCCATCTTCTATCACTACGTCCAGCATTTCATGGCGGTTGTACATTTCTACATTACCTAGTGAAATCTGACGAGATAATGCCTGATAAGCACCTAGTAATAATTGCTGACCAGTCTGTCCTTTAGCATAAAAGGTACGAGATACCTGGACGCCACCAAAAGAACGATTGGCTAATAAACCACCATACTCTCGAGCAAAAGGAACACCTTGTGCCACGCATTGGTCAATGATATTACGGCTTACTTCCGCCAAACGATGAACATTGGATTCACGCGAGCGATAATCTCCTCCTTTGATCGTGTCATAGAATAAACGGAAAACACTGTCTCCATCATTCTGATAATTTTTGGCAGCATTGATTCCACCTTGCGCAGCAATACTGTGCGCTCTACGAGGACTATCGTGAAAGGTAAATGCTTTTACGTTATATCCTAGTTCTCCGAGCGTAGCCGCTGCGGCAGCTCCAGCAAGACCAGTACCTACCACAATGATGTCGATACGACGTTTGTTATTAGGTGCTACCAAGTTCATGGTAGAACGGTATTTAGTCCATTTATCGTCGAGGGCTCCTTCTGGAGAATTTGCTTTGAATGGCATATTTCAGAATATTTTTAATTATCTAAAAAAGTAGAAATAGATAGGAATAATTGCGAATCCTAATGGAACAAGAATTGAATAAATCGATCCTAGTCCCTTAATTAACGGTGTATATTTTTTATGGTTTAAACCTAGCGTCTGAAAAGAACTTTGGAAACCATGTTTTAGATGCAAACCGACCACGATCATTCCGATCACATAAGCGATTACATAAAAAGGATTTTTAAAGGTTGCGGCCACAAGCGCATATAAATTTTTCACTTCTACTCCTTCATAAGGGATCATGTCCATCGTACCGAATTTCATTTTGAACCAAAATTGCCAAAGGTGTAGAATCAAGAATACCAAAATGATCGTTCCTAACCAACCCATATTTTTAGAAGCAAAGTCTACATTCGGATTTTTACTAACCGCATAACGCGTATTTCTAGAACCACTATTTTGCTTCCAGATCAGGAGGCCTTGTATAATATGTAGTACAATACCTGAATACAGCAGTATGGAGGTCGCCTTGATGATTGGATTGGTTGTCATAAATTGAGCATAGAGATTAAATTTTTCTCCACCATCGTCCACCAATAACTGGAGATTTCCAATCAAGTGGACCAATAGAAATTGAATCAAAAAAAGACCGGTAAGACTCATGATGAGTTTTCGACCTATGGAGGAAGTCAGAAAGTTTGTAATCCAACTCATATTATAGTGCGTTTTGTTAAGAAAAGTTAGCCTGAATAAATAATATTCGCCTTTCGCAAATCTATGGAATATAACGGACATACCCAATAATGGTTGGAGAATGGGCTTTTCCACACTTTATTTAGAATCAATCTAAGTAAGTCAATCAATGAATTTACTTAATTTAGAAATGAATCTGTTCCCCTAAAAAGCATTCGTTCCTTTTAGATTATCTTTGCAGTACATCTATAATTGAATTATATGGCTAAAGTTAATAAAATCCGATTTGGCGAATTTCTCAAAAAATTTCCCATCGTTGAATTACCTGTCACGATTGGTGAAGGAACTCATTTGGAGTTTAGTCGAATCAATGACCCACTACCCCAATTGATGATTGATCAATATATTCTACATCCCAACGATCCTGAACCAGACGAATTTACGGAATTTATTCCTTGTTTCAGATTAAAAAAATCTGAGGAATTTGTGGCGATTGTTTACTGGATTGGCGCGTTATTGGATTATCAATATGTTATGTTGACCTTTAATCGCAAAGGAGTAGAAATTGATCGAAGTGTAATTGCTGGAACTAAAGTGATAGAAAATGCGTTATTAACTTCAGTAGCCACGATTGACGAGGAGCTAATCATTTATATCGCAGCGGGACAAGCCGATGCGCATACCAATCAATTTGATGCTAGTTCTAGCAAATCTTTTTCCTTAGAAATTTTACCAAACGGAGAAATTATTTCAGATTAAGACTCGTCTTTTAGGATGGCTTTTTAATGAAGTCTTTTTAATGACTTCTACTATTATATTATAAAATTATGCAAAAGAAAAAAAAATCTAAAAAAACGGGTCGTAAACTAAGCGCCCGCGACCTAAAAAACGAGGTATTCAAATTACTCAAGCGAAATGCCCGTAAAAAATTAAACGCAAAACAGATTATTCGAAAATTAAAAATCTCCAATTCTCCCGATGCCGTACAACATGCATTAGAAGGACTTACTGAAGAAGGAAAATTATTTTCTTTTGGAGATAAACTTTACCGACTAGATCGCAACGTTGCCACTGGTCCCAAAATCACCAAAGAACATCAAGGAGTGGTAGATATCACTAGAAGCGGTGCTGGATATATTATCGTAGATGGTCTAGAAAATGACGTCTATGTTCCCGCTAAATATCTCAAAGGCGCCATGAACGGCGATAAGGTAACCATTGCTGTCAGCACGGCACGCGGACGAAGAAAACCCGAAGGAAAAGTTATCAAGGTGCTAGAACGAGCTTCTGAATTCTTTATCGGCACCATCTCTATTGGACCCAAATATGCCATTGCCGTCGTAGAAGCTGGTGGAGGCGAATTTGAAGTGTATATCGAATTAGATAATTTACTCGAAGCTAAAGATGGAGAAAAAGCGGTCGTAAAAATTACCAAGTGGCCTACCCGAGTTGTTAAGCATATGTTTGGCCGAGTCACCACCGTTCTCGGTGCTGCCGGTAGTAATAATATTGAGATGAATGCCATTTTAATCAATAATGGTTTCAATATTGATTTCCCGGAAGAGGTCGTTGCAGAATCTGAACAACTAAACGATGATCTCGACGATGCTGAAATTGCTCGGCGCCGAGACATGCGAACCGTCACTACTTTTACCATTGATCCAGATACCGCCAAAGATTTTGATGATGCGCTATCGGTTCAAAAACTAGAAAATGGAGACATCGAAATCGGCGTACACATTGCGGATGTCACCCACTATGTGCGTCCAAATACAGCACTCGACAAAGAAGCTTTTAAACGTTCAACTTCCGTCTATTTAGTGGATCGAGTTTGTCCGATGTTACCAGAAAGGTTATCGAATGAGCTTTGCTCGCTACGACCCAACGAAGACAAATGTACGTTCTCTGCGGTCTTTACATTTAACGAAGCGTATAAGGTAACAAGTCGCTGGTTTGGAAAAACCTTGATTCATTCCGATCGTCGATTTGCCTACGAAGAAGCGCAAGAAATTTTAGAAGCGGGGGAAGGAGAATTACACGGAGAATTATTATTACTCAATACCATTGCTAAAAAATTACGCAAGAAAAAATTTAAAAACGGTGCCATTGCCTTTGAAGGAGAAGAAGTGAAATTCCGATTAGACGAAGACGGCGTACCGATTGAGGCTTATGTCAAAGAACGAAAAGATGCGCATTTGCTGATCGAAGATTTTATGTTGTTAGCCAATCGAGAAGTCGCCAGTTTTATGGTTAAAAAATCTAAAGTTGAAATCCCTTACGTTTACCGAGTACACGATTTGCCAGATCCAGATCGGGTAGCAGATTTCGGAAAATTTGCTGCGGAATTAGGATTTAAAATGACGCTAGATACACCGCGACAAATTGCAGACTCTTTTAATGGACTGGCCAAAGCGGCACGAGAAAATGACTCGCTACGCTTACTCGAGCCCATTGCGATTCGAACCATGGCCAAGGCCGTTTATACAACAGAAAATATTGGCCATTATGGTTTAGGATTTGAAAATTATTCTCACTTTACTTCCCCGATTCGACGGTACGCAGATGTTTTAGCACACCGGCTTTTATATAAAAATTTGGAAGATAGAACCCATCGCGAGAACAAGGAAGATCTCGAAGCACGTTGTAAACATATTTCTGCTCAGGAACGAAAAGCGATGACTGCCGAGCGGGAATCCATTAAGTACAAGCAAGTAGAATTTATTAGTAAGCACATCGGTGAAGAAATGGAAGGTCATATCAGTGGTATGATTGACCGTGGCTTATTTATCGAATTAGCGGGTAGTAAGGCAGAAGGGTTGATTGGTTTTGATAAATTAAATGACGCCTTTGACATCGATGAAAGTCGATTGAAAGCAACCGGACGACGATCTAAGAAAATTTATAAAATGGGAGATAAGGTTCGGGTTAGAATTTTAGATACAGATATGATGAAACGACAGATTGAGATGGAGTTGTTGGATAACTGACTGATCCCGAGGAATGAACGAACGATCCCGAAGGGGTGGCGTATAAAATACGCCAAGAGAGAGAACCGCGAAGCGGATGGGAAGCACGCATGACAATGCGGCAAGGGAAGGCACCGCGTAAGCGGACGGGAGGCATTTGTGGATTTTTGAGATTAAATTTAATCATGTCTCTTCTAACGTGTAAATCTTTATCGCGAAAAATGTAGGAAACTCATTCATAGAGCGGGCCAGAAATTAACTTTTGTTGGCCCGTTGTTATTGCATCAACCAGACTGATTTGATTCGATAGTGACCTTCTGGTTGTTTTTCCCAATTCATTAAAGAGATGGTTTCTCCTTTAAAAAAAGTTACATCTTCCCGTTCGTAAGTCAAGGTGGTTTTGGTGAGTTGAAACGCATAATGGGTATCTTTATCTAACTGGTCGATAAAGGTGCTAGGGATTTGCTCTTTTGCGTTTATATTTTTTTGAATAAAATTTAAACTATCCAATTCGGTCTGTAGGTCCAATATTTCTAAGGATAGACTGACGGGGCTATTGATCCGTTCCCAATATTCTTTGATGGCAGCGCGCCCTCGAAGTTCGTCATTCGGTCCAAAAACGACGGCATCTTCGGTATAAAAGGCGGCTAATTTTTCTGGACTACCTGCGTCGTAGAGCGCTTCCATCCGCTGGTTGAGTTGTTGGACTTCTTGAAAAATTTGGGCAGGATTATCTGAATGATTAAAACAACCTAACCAAGAAAATAGTAGTAAAAAAAGGGCTTGCTTTTTCATTAGAAATTTCCAACTATAAAAATCCTGTAAAATTTAATAAAGCGCCTTATCTCCTTTGTCTGCCCAATTTTTAAATACCGTCTGACCTTCTGATTGCAGCACCTGTTCCATAGAAATTTTACGTTCGTGAATCGGCAATGGAATCTCGTCGTAAATAAAGGCATCATCAAAATTGATATCGGCAGCATCCTGACGCGAACAAGCATAAAATATTTTATCTGGACGGGCCCAATAAATCGCCCCTAAACACATCGGGCAGGGTTCACAAGAAGTATAGACAATACATCCATCTAATTGATAAGCTCCAATATTTTTACAAGCATCACGAATGGCAACCACCTCTGCGTGTGCCGTTGGATCGTTGGTAGAAGTAACCCGATTGTTACCTCGGCCTACGATTACGCCATCTTTGACAATTACTGCTCCAAATGGACCACCATCATTATTATTCATTCCCTTTTGTGCCAGTTCGATGGCAGCGCGCATAAATGTTTGGTGTTGATTTTTCATAAATCCGTTTTATAGTGATTGATTTATCTTGAGGCGACATTTGTTTAATGAGTGAATTAAAGTCGAATAAGAGATTAAAAGACAAAGGCATACAAATATAGATCAATATAGCTATAAATTAGAAAATAAATATCTTCAATATAACTGAATTATTTAGTAGCATAAAATTTTTAATCCTGATATTTTCTCTGAGCTAATATGAAACATCTAACTTTGCAAGAGGTTTTTCTTAAAAAAAGAATCCTGAATTTCGAAAAATTCGAAATTCAGGATTACTTATCTTTGCAATAGAAATTTTATTAGAATTAATAATTCATATCTTATATCCTCTAATGCTTAATAATCAATTTTTTAGATTGAATTATTTCTCCATCAGACTGATAATAAACTATATAAACACCATCCACAAATCCATCGGTATTTAAGGTAGCATTATGACTTCCAGCATCTACTCTTCCTGATACTATTTTTGATTTCTTCCTACCATAGATATCATAAATGAGGATTTCTACCTTAGCCTCATTACTTACTGTATAACGCACGTTTAATACATCATCAGATGGATTTGGATAAATTGAAAGCAGATCTTTCTCACTTATTGTCTCCCTATCATTATCGTCAAAATCGACGATTTCTTCATCTTCATCTGTTCCAAGACTTCTAACTTCTCCAGCACAGGGATTCTCCCAGTAATAGTATTGTAATTTCCTATCAACTCCTATATAGAATATATCTCCTCTCGTATTAGTAATTAAACTACTAACGGATCTCACTCTATGTACAAATGGTTGTGACCAATGATTTAAAGCTCCATGAATAAAATCATGATTATCTACTGGAAAGTAATGTCTCATAAACCCTGCGTCATTACGATAGTATATCTGATCATTTCCATTTAAAGTATTGATTGTAAAATCACCATCAACAAAATGATTTGAGAACTCTCCACTTAACCAACCGTGATTCCAACCGCCTGACATCCAATAATAAAATTGCATTCTATTATCTGTACCAATATAAAAGACTTGACCTTTACTATTTACTTTTATAGGGCTGTCTGGATGTATTCTCTGAGATGGGGACTGATTCCAGTTATTAAGCGCTCCAAATATAAATTGATTATTTCCGGAGGGAAAGAAATGTCTTATTTGTCCTCCTGGACTTCTATAAAAGATCTGATCATTTCCATTTAAAGTATTGATTGTAAAATCACCATCAACAAACCGATCGTTCTCTTCCCCATCAACCCAATCATGGTTCCATTGATTTCCATCAAAGAAATAATATTGGAGTTTGTTATCCCTTCCTATATAAAACACATCTCCCTCACTATTGAGACGGATTGGGCTGCCTTCAGCAACCCGTTGGTTAAGTGAAGGACTGATAGGAGCAAAATTAACCAATTCCCAACCATCACCATCTGGAATAAAACTACGCATCAAACCAGAGTTACTTCTGTAAAATATTTGATCATTTGCTAGATTGATCGTAATACTTCCATTTACACGATGGCCATTTAAATTACTAACGACTTCATGACTCCAAGTCCCTCCAGGTTGACCAGACGGTTCCCAACTATAATATTGTAGTATTCTTTGTGAACTTGCGTAAAAAACTTGATGTTTGCTATTGAGAACAATTTCGCTCCAATTTGCTATTCTGTTTTCTGCTGGTTGAGTCCAATGATTGAGCGCACCATGTATCCAGGTAGTATTACTATTTGCCACTGGAAAATAATGCCTCATAAATCCTTCGCTATTACGATAGAATATTTGATCATTACCAACTTCAATGGTATTAATCGCAAACGCTCCATTAACAAAATGATCACTATCTGGCTCACCTGGCCATTCGTGTTTCCGTCCACCACCAGCATACTTATCACCAATATAAGTCAACTTAAAACCATAATCAGGGGCATAAGGCAATTCTCCATCTACTAACCACTCGGTTGGTTTTAAGGTAGGCACTTCAAAAGTGACCGTTCCGTTCTCCGCCGTTACCGGCTCTGGACTAAATACAGTGTTTTCAATCTCAATAAGACCGCCACTATTTTCTCGAATAGGGTCATTATTTTCATCATACTCACATTGTGTACTATACCATTCTACTTGATATATACCATTACATTCTAAATTTGAAATTGTGATAGTTTGATTCTCTAAAGGAACTAATTCAGGGACGAGACCTGCATCCAGATAGTCATCAGGCATTGGAACTTCATTGACATTTCTTTCAGTTATACAATTATTCATGACTGGACCAATAATGCGCGTTTCCCAATCACCTCCACATTCCAAGTCTAATCTTCCATCTACACAACCTGCCGCTTGATCTGTAAATACATTATACCAATTGTAATTTTTATTGTGTACCCACCCTAACACTCTATTTTTATTTTTCAATCCAAATACCTGCATTCTTGCATTATCACTAGTAGTTATGTCAGAGGTAAAAAATTCTTCTATATCGTTACACCCATATCGATTGTAAGCAAATCCGTATCTATCTCTATTACAAGCAATCTCACCATTACAGTCATAAGTATTATTAGGACTTTGAGGACAAGTAACAACGTTATCACAATTACAACCCTCATCAACATAAGGACCGTATGGAAATGGAGGTACACCGAAAGCATTATCTCCTAGTTCATCTTGGACCTCATCATAGGCAGCAGAAGCATTTGAGATGGGTTCATAGACAAAGTCAATATCATTAAACTTTTCGCCTTCCATAAATTTAACAAAAGGTAAATATTTGCATGATCCCTTTCCATAACAAGGCTGATTAAACTTGATAATTGATCCATATAGGAAATTCGTAGAGAATTGTCCTGATAAGCCAGTAGACCAAATTACATTATGATAATCTATCTCTCTCCCATCGGCAATAAAACATCCTCCCTGACCAGATTCTGTTATAGCAGCTGGCTTATCCCACTTATTGTATTGGTAATTTAATTCGAATCCAAATTGATAATTTTGATTAACATCCCTAGAATATAAATGGGTATTAGTATAATCTATGATTTCTTCGCCATTAATTGTTTCATCTGGACTTGCTGTTGCATAATCAATAGTTAACATCTTGGGATAAAAAGAAAGCTCTTTAATATATTCTCCAATGTTTCTGAACCAAGCAAAGATATGAGTGCGATTAGCCGGATAAGGTTGATAGCTGGGTCCACAGGGATTATTACCATCATGTGGTTCACAGGCATGATTCAAAAACTCTGGCTCATTCAATAGACTATAAGATGCTATAGCCGTAGAATATCCCCATCTGGAAATAATGTATCTAATTCTTCTTTTATAGATATCAATAGCTGTTCCATTTAAGAAAAAATCAACAGGCATGGGTAAGCCTAGATCCTTATGATAAGGATTAAGCCACCAGCCTGACCCTTCACCACCTTCCTGTCCAAAACTATCACTATGATATAAGCTTGTAATTCCACGAGTTACCAGATGAATGTATACATCATTATCCGCAGCATGTTCTACCAGTTCATCAAAGTCAAAAGCTCTATTCTGATGAGGATCATAATTACCCAATTCGTCCCACTCTATTTCATAGGTATGTGGCTCCATCCATAGACGAACTAAATTTCCACCATTAGATTTAAATTCTGAAATATGTTCTTTATGCTGAATCAATGTGTTTCGGTTATAGCACCAATAGTTACAATTTAGATCATTATTACCATCCCCCCCATTCTCTGTGCAATCTGGCCAAAAAATTGGACGCCCCGTTAGATTTACCGCACCACGTAAATCTTGCGCAATTCCAAAGAAAGATTCACCATTTTCAAATTCAAGATAACGATTGTTATCTGCGATTTTTAGCGGGCCTGGATTTTCTGATTCAACACATTCGAAACTTTTCTCTTCCGACTGATGAGTGGTAATACCATTTGCTACTATTTTGACCGTATAAGTCCAATCTCCTAATTCCATTGGAGCAAATCGCAGGCGCCATGGACAATCTGTATCAATTGGAATCCAGTCTTCGGCTGTACGAGTAAAATCTTGATAATAGAATCCAAATAGGTCATATTTCAAACCTGAAGGAGAAGTAAATTCCGCCTCAACTGAGACTTCGTTAGGGTTGTAAGGATTAGTGTAGGCTTCATTATGAAGTAATCCAATTTCCAATTTTTCATACTTCCCAACCTCTCTATCGTGTTCTTTAATTTCAAGCAGGTCCTTAGGAGTATTATTTATACAATCTGGCCAATTTAATGATCCCGGCACACACCCTACCTCTACATTACAAGGGGTTTCATTGCAAGGCTCTAATTCGATTTGGACAAGACAGCATGGGTAATTCGGACAACCTTCTTTGCATATGTTTTGTAAATCAATATTAGTAATACAATCAATATTCTCATTAAGGCAGTCAGGGTAATTTGAGCATTTTTCTGTGCAATCAGATATTATTTCAACCTGAATTTGTGCAAACGAAAAATTACTGTTTAATAATAGGAGAACTAGGACAGTGAAACATTTAAGATAATAGTTTCTTTTATTCATGTTGAAAGGATTTAAGTAGTAAAAAATATTCTAAAACAACAAAATGCTTATTGAAAAGTCGATGTAACTATTGAGCTTAAATAGCTGGAATCTAAAAAATAATGTTTCACACGTGAGCAAAACAACCAGACTTTTATTTCTCAATAAATTATATTGTTACATCCTGCCCTAAGTTGCTAAACAACCTTGTTTCTACCAACTGATAATGAGGGAGTGTTGTCTTTTTAGTGGTGAATGAGGCCTACGAATGAGGGAGTGATTATTTATAATCGTTAGATTTAGTATAAATCTATTAGACCTTAAATTTAAAAGTCCGACAGCTATAAAAGAAATTGAATCAACTACATAAAGGATTGATCGTTTACGACTTTAAGAGAATAGGCACTGCTCTCTCTAAAATATTTTAACCCCTGATTTACGGTATTAGGATAAAATACCATAATTTAGCGAATCACTACTTGACATAGTGACTGAGAAACTAATCGCTAAAATCAATCTTATGGAACCCTTTTTCACCAATGATGCCGTAGTACTTGGATTATTACTGGCCGTATTAGCTGGTATTTTTTATACTTCACACCTAGATCAGCCAGGTTGGAAAAAGTTTTATACCTATGTTCCGGCGCTCTTGCTTTGTTATTTTATTCCGGCCCTACTCCACTGGCCGTTGGGTCTTATTGCCGCACATTGGTATGATTATGATTTGATTGATTTTCTACAGAAAAATGGCCACGCCATTCCCGATCTTAGTATGTCATATTCCGAATTAGAGCAATATTTTAAAGATCAAAATCTAAAAAAAGCAACGGATGGATTTAAGCATCATTCGCAATTATACTTTGTCGCTTCTCGCTTTTTATTGCCAGCTTCCCTAGTATTATTATGTTTAGGAATAGATTTTAAAGGATTAAAAAGTTTAGGACCGAAAGCGTTAATCATGTTTTTCGCAGCGACGCTCGGGATTGTTATCGGTGGTCCTTTGGCTTTATTTATTGTATTAAATTTTGCGGGTGGAATCATTCCAGCCGAACCAGATCAAGTCTGGCGTGGATTGTCTACGGTAGCTGGAAGCTGGATTGGTGGAGGTGCTAATCAAAATGCAATGGCCATTATTTATGAGGTAGACGATGCCCCTATTTTTCCAACGATGATTATTGTAGATGTTGTCGTAGCCAATATCTGGATGGGATTCTTGCTTTATGGTGCGAATATTTCGGATAGAATGGATGCTTGGTTAAAAGCAGATAGTTCGGCGATCGAACGATTGAAAGAATCTGTCGCTGCCTATCGAGCGAGTATTCAGAAGATACCTACGACAACGACCTTAATGGTTTTAATGGCTGTAGCTTTTGGTGGTGTAGCACTTGCACATTGGGGATCAGATGTAATTGCACCCTATTTTACTGAAGTAAATGAAGATTCAAAAGTTGTAATTGGCGTTAACGCTTTAGGAGAAGAAGCGTTCTCGCCTGGCACCTTGGTTGAAAAGGGACTGAGTTCTTTGATGTCTGGATTCTTTTGGCTAATCATCATTTCCACTACGGTAGGACTTGTATTGTCGTTTACGAAAGCACGTCGTCTCGAAGGGGTTGGTGCCTCTACTTGGGGATCTATCTTTATCTATATTTTGGTGGTAACGATTGGTATGAAAATGAACCTTGGAGAAGTACTAAACAACCTTGGATTATTTGCGGTTGGGATTATCTGGATGCTGGTACATATTCTCGTTTTGCTGGTTACGGCTAAGATTATTCGTGCACCATTTTTCTTTGTGGCGGTGGGTAGTCAAGCCAACGTGGGTGGCGCTGCTTCGGCGCCGGTAGTGGCTTCGGCGTTTAGTCCGTCGCTGGCTCCGGTTGGGGTATTGATGGCGGTGTTGGGATATGCATTGGGTACTTATGCAGCGATCTTATGTGCGGAGATGATGCGGATGGTGGCGGGAGGTTGATTTGTTGATGTGCGGATTAGTGGATTATTTAATGTGCGGATTGATTTGTTGTAGATAATTAATAATTGGCTAATGAAAAATTAATAATGTTCTTTTAACGTGTACATTTTGTTGATTTGTTGATTTGTTGATTTGTTGATTTGTTGATTTGTTGATTTGTTGATT
>CALFWZ010000022.1 GCA_937928405.1 uncultured Saprospiraceae bacterium | reverse complement strand
TTCCCACTTGAATTAACCGAACATAAAATAGATTGATTGTCTTGCCAAGCACTACCCACTCTCACCGGTTCACTTCTACCTACTATCAGAAAATCAGAATAAGTATCATCTGTTTCCACTAAATCGTTAAAACTAGAAGGTGAGTCCAATTCTGCGGTCCATAATAAATTTCCAGTTAAATCATATTTAGAAATGATACCACGAGTATTTTGAGAGTTGGGCATTCCTGTAGAACCAACAGCATAAATAAAATCTCCAATTCGTTTAGTCGTGTTATAATGGTCAGGAAGGGAGTCGCCAACTATTTTTACAAAAGGATCAATCTGTTCTGTCTCAAATTCAATATAAAGACTAGCATTAGAAACATCGAAAGAAGAAATCCCATCAACCAATGTTTCAAGTCCTGTCAACCAAATATTTTCTCCTACCTCAACGACCACTCTTATTTCATCGCCTACATAACTTTCTCCATTCACCAACATATTTTGGTCAGTAGGAAAAAACAGAATATTAGAATATTTGGTAGGCCCAGCTTCCTTAGTTTTAAAAGCAGAACTGCTCATCCAATTTTCAACTTCTAGAGAAGTAACGTTTTGCATTTCCGCTACCATGGCTCCATCATTATATATTTGGTAAACAGGATTATTATCTCCTACGGGAGTAAAGTCGGTTGTAATATTATATCCTGCAGAGTTGTCTTGGATTTTTATATAACCGAAGTCCTGTAGATCACCACCCATAGATAATTTACCTTCAGAATTATACATGACATAAGAATTATCAGTAGTTGTGATGATATTGGTAAGACAATAATCTTCAAACTCTAATACTTTTTCAAAGCCCACAAGAAATTTTTCCCCTAAATCAAATTTAATTCCATCATCACCTCCGCCGTCCATTTCATTGACATTAAGGAAAGTTCCATTTTGTTCTCCGACCAATTCTGTACTGCCCAATGCATGAAGAAAAAGTGCATCATCGAACATTGCAATTTGCTCAACAGATACCTTATGATGTCCTATTTGTGCTACTCGTAATTCTACCTTACTAATAGGTGTCGTACTCGGTGGAGCATCTACTGCGTTGACCATAATAACCGAGCCAGCATCTAGGAGTAACTCTGTACCAGCAGGAGTGATAAAGACTATATTTTCTTTAATAATCTCTCCACGCAAAGGAACACCTGGTAAAATATAATTATCAAAGCCGATGTCCACTCCCAAGATTTGCGAACGAACAGCGTATGCAGGTTCATTGTTAGAAATAATATTTTCATAAACGATCTCATTGCTATTATCATAAACAGTTACACTTAATTGAGTTGCTCCACTACCTGATGCATCATAAGATGTTTCTACTCTAGGTGTTCCAGTTATATTGAGGACTTTTTGTTTTTCTTTAAATACTTCTTCTAAAACGTCACCATTTAACTCAAGAAATACCCAATCGACATAGGCGCCTTCTGGCGAAGTGTTCGGATCTGGTAAGTAGGAATGATAGCCGAAACCTTTTGTTTCAGTAAGCGAAATATCTATTCCATCATTACCAGTATCTCCGATGTTAGATATTTCTAAAATGGGGTCAGTTCCTGATGTGTCGATATTAGTTGTAGCAATCCCTATACAGTTATGCAACAAACCGTCAAAGAAAATTCCAGCCGTAGGAAACGTAGAAACATTTTTAAAAGTGAATGCAAAGGAAAAAATAAGGAAAAACAATCCTATTACAAAAGGACGTAGGAGGGCGATCTTTTTCATTTAATTTAGTTTTTTGAAATTCAATTTAGTTTTATAGATAGTCTTACTTAAATCTATCTTTCGAAGCCAAAATATTAACTTTACTTATTAATTTTCATCTACTTTTTTATTCGGTTTAATTCCGCTTATATTCGGTAAGCTTTATCATATTTTTGGTAAACACCCTTTTTTTGCTAACTTTAAATGCTCTTTAAAATCAAATTTTATGTTAACCTTAGTTATAATAGATGATGAGCAAGATGCTCGCTCTACACTCACTTTATTTTTAACCCAATATTGTCCCGATATAGAAATTGCTGGAGAAGCAGCTGACGTTTCTTCTGGAGTTGCATTGATCCGTAGTCTTAATCCCAATATTGTCCTATTGGATATTCACTTGAAAGCTGCAAATGGCTTTGACTTACTCAATAAGTTTACGAATCCATCATTTAGAGTCATTTTTATTACTGCATTTGATTCCTATGCTTTAAAAGCTTTTCAATATTGCGCTTTAGATTACGTATTAAAACCCATCGACCCCAACCGATTAATTAATGCGATAGATAAAGCAAAAGAAAGTATTCAAAAAGAAATTTCTTTTCAACAACAGATCGAAAGTCTGCAAAATATCAATCGAACCAAAACTTTTGAAAAGATAGCACTTCCCTCTTCAGAAGGTATTATTTTTATTAGTTTGATGGATATCATTTACCTCAAATCTGATACTAGCTATACTACTTTTTATACTTGCAAAAATGAAAAAGTCGTAGTGAGTAAATCTTTGAAAGACTTTGAAAATATTCTGCCCGATGATGTCTTCTTTCGAACTCATCAATCCTATATTTTAAATATTCATTTTATAAAAAAAGTACTTAAAGAAGATGGTGGATATGCGCTGCTAGAGAGTGGCGAAAAAATTCCCATCTCAAGACGAAAGAAAGAAGGCTTTTTAAATATGCTCAATTTATAGTTTAATTATCTTAAGGGCAGGCTTTAGAGCTTCTACTTAGGAATAACGACCTTGTTCCCCTTTTGTAGTATAGCCATATTTCCATCTTTCATTCCTATTTAAAAATATTGTAGTACTGCTCTTATAATTAAAACATGGGAAGAATCCACTCTTCTTTGCTAAAAGCACATACTGCTCTGCCTCATCAAGTTCTTCCAATTCTTTATTCAATTTTTCTGACCTCCACTCTGCTAAAGTCGTATTTCCTTCAGCATCAATTTCAATAAAAGGCCGCTTGCTCATATACACAATAGCTAAGGTAGCGATCATCATCAGCAAAAACATTTTTTATTTCCTAGTCCTTTATTTTTCCATTCCTTAGGCAGAAAAAATGATAATAGTCATTTTTAAAAGTACACATTATACCGAATTTAGCTTTGGCATGTTTACCCTAATATTTTCTCCTTCCAAAAAATAATTTCTA
>CALFWZ010000021.1 GCA_937928405.1 uncultured Saprospiraceae bacterium | reverse complement strand
AGTTGAGCATTCCGATGATAATGTAGAATTTAGAACGATTTTAGAGGAAGTTAGTATAAGTAATTCCACTGAGTATATTAGTTATCAAACTAAGGACACTGAAGCTTACTTTGGAGCGAATTACTACCGTGTAAAGGAATTCTACCGAGATGGGACTTTTGCTTACTCTGAAGTTAGAACGGTTGAATTTACATTGGATCTTTCAGAAATTGTAGTTTACCCTAATCCTGCGACAGATCGACTTAATGTACTTGTGAAAGAACATGAAGGTCGTGCAGCGACAATTAGCATCAATAATGTACTTGGTCAGAAGATGGCTGAGCAGCAGTTTGACGAATTGCCAGGGGATGCAATTAATTTCTCTGTGAGTGACTTTCAGGCAGGAGTTTATTCTATTACGATAGACTTTGAAGGAAAGAAATCAGTAACAAAGTTATTTGTGGTTTCTAAATTATAAAAGATTTTGATTAAAAATCTTCTTATGAATGGTGTTTAACATTAGGAGGCTGTCTTTCAAGACAGTCTCCTTTTTTAGTGTGCCATGCTTGGCCGATATCTAGCTACATGGAGTGAAATGGATACGGCCTTGCCGTGGGAGATATCTATATCTGTCTTTGAATAAAGAAGCTGAAAGCTAACTGAGAAACAAATGTTAAGTTGATTTTAGCGATCTGTAAGCATACATTTCTTTTGGCATATGGTCTATTTTATCGAGCTGCTCGATAATGTGGTACCGTCGCCAAATTCCAATCAATCACTAGACCACCGGCCAAGCTACGCGCAATCTCTGCACCATACAATACTTCACATAAATAGAGGGCTGCTTCAAAAGATTTAGCACCACCTGCTGAAGTAATAAATTTTCCATCATGGACAAATAAAACACTATCGCGAACATCTAAGTGAGGAAATCGTTCTCGGTATTTTGGAATGTCACTAGGGAAGGTAGTGGAGGCCACTTCATCTAAGATACCGGCCTGTGCCAAGACAAAAGCACCGTCGCAATGAGAGGTAACGTAAAGTGCATCTTTGCTAACCTTTCGCACAAAATCCAACATCACCTCATCCTCTAAATCTGTATCCAGATGGTGCTCTGCGCTAGGAACGACTAGGATGTCGATAGAAGGTAAGTCAGCAGATAAATAGTTGTAGTCAGGTAAGATTCGCATCCCTTCAAAACTAGTAATTGGTGCGAGTGTATTAGCTACTGTAAAAGTATTCATCGCTTTGATATTTTTTCTAAAAATAGTGTGTTGAAAAATATCATACGGAGCGGTGAGTTCGGTATTATAAACACCGTCCATAATTAGTAAGGCCACGTTGTATCGGTTGGCAACTAGTGGTGGTGGGCTGGTGTTAGAAGTCGCTGATTGAGTAGGATTAGTAGCATTTTGCTCGGTAGGAGAACAGGCCGAAAGAAGGAGCAAGAAAAAAATATAGCGCATTGGGTAAAATTTTTAGAATGGAGAATTTTGTGTTTTTATTGGAAAATTATTTGTTAATTCAAGATACTAAACTCGAATGATTTTCAATAATTTGTTTGGCTACCCGTTGTGCGCTTCGGACTGCTCCTTCCATATATCCCGGATACTGCTCAGCGGTCTCTGATCCAGCTAAATAAAATTTTCCATTCATGAGCACATCAGAAAAAATGGCGTGTCCATTATTTTGATGAGGTAAAACATGCTGGTCATAAGGAGCATAAGTAAATGGTTCATTACGCCAAACGCCTTCTTCATAACTAACGAAATTTCTCACTTGTGGACCGTAGTATTTTTCTAATTGCGTTAAAACCATTTCTAAGCGCTCTTTTTTTGAAATGGAAAAATAGGCACCGTTAAAAAAACCTTTTATTGAGAAATATTGCTCTTCAGCATCGGCATGATCATACATTTCAGGAATGGGTCCTACGTTGCTGAAAATGGTTCCGCTGCTATTTTCTGCTCGCCAAAAAGGCCTACTATAACGGAGTCCTACTTTAATGGATTCTCCCATCCAGGTATGGGTCGCCGCTGTGATTTTTTTTAATGCTTCTGGTAAATTGGGCTCAAATTCAATGGTACTTATCAGTAGAAAAGGTGGTAAGGTGGACACTATAAGATTTGCCTGAAATTCGTCTGTTTTGGTTTTTACAGAAATACCATTCGTTGTGGATGAAATGTTGGTAACTATTTGTTCTAATAAAATATTTTCTTTGCCAATTTTTTCGACTAGGGTATTGATTAATATCGAAGAACCTCCTCTGATTCGGTAACTTGGATCATTATTAGGAGGCAGAGAAACTAGTTGCGGAGGACTGGTAGAAATGGGTTCGTAAATCGCGCTGTCTCCTAGTATTTGCTCGAAAATTCCGAGGTCCAATTCTGTTAATAGATTATTTAATGCTTGGTGTTTTTTACCAAGCCAAGTGGCTCCTATTTCTAAGGGGGCAGTTCCTTCTTGATAGCTAGTGAAAATTCGACCACCGATGCGGGATCTGGCTTCTAGTAGGCGAGCGGTGATGCCCTTTTTCTTTAGATAATATGCTAGGGTTAAACCGGAGAGTCCAGCACCGATAATGAGCACAGTATGAAGAGCAGCATTTTTATTATTCATAATTAAATTCAACGATTCAACGATTCAACGATTCAGCGATTCAGCGATTCAACAATTTCTACACTTTGATACCCATTTCTCGCATCAATAGTGTGGCATTAAAACTTTGACTTACACCTGGTTTGAGTTTATAATCAAAAGTTAATTTCCCATCTTCAACAGCTACTTCTATGCAAAGGTTCTCAATGGCACCGTTGGCTGATTCGGCCATCGCACCTAGTTCTAGGTCGTGGGTAGCAATAATGCCAGAACCTTTTGATTTTATTAATTGTGTGATTAATGCTTTTGATCCAGTGTGTCGATCATTAGAATTGGTTCCCTTTAGGATTTCATCCATGAGGAAAAATATATTTTCCCTTTCCTCTACCGCTTCGATGATAATTTTAAGACGTTTGAGTTCGGCGTAAAAAGAGGAAGTGCTTTCGTGCAACGCATCTTGGGTACGCATACTGCTGTACAATTCAAGAATGGGTAGGCTTAGTTTTTTTGCACAGACAGGAGCGCCGGCCATCGCGAGTACGATGTTTAATCCGACTGTTCGTAAAAAAGTACTTTTTCCCGCCATATTACTGCCTGTTACCAGTTTAATATGTCCAGCAGTCGGAATCTGAATATCGTTGGCGACTCTTTCTTTAGGAGCGATAAGTGGATGGCCGATACTAGTGGCATCGAATAATGGCTGTTCGGTAATTTTCGGAAATATCCAGGTGGGACGATTATAATATACGGTTGCAAAACTAAGTAAGGCTTCGAATTCTGCCAAAGCTGCAAACCATTGGGGTAAGTCATCACGTTGTTCAGATTTCCATCGTTCTAACCGTAAAACCCATTGTAAATCCCAGAGGGTAAAAATATTGAGAATGATGGCGAAAGCGTTGTACCGTAAATTTAGTTGATGGATAATAAAGGATAATCGTTTTAATCGTACCGAAGCCTTTTTAGCATCGGTATCCAATGCAGAGCTTAAAGATTGTAATTTGTCAGATTGAAAATGTTTATCTTCTAAATGTTCAATTAGGTAGGCGTAATAAGCCAAGGTTTCTCCCGCATTTGTTGTCTGTATATGCGTTTGGTTAACCTGGTCTAAGGTTGTTCGTAACATATAAAATGAAGGCAAGAAAAATACGATAGCAAAATACCAAGGCCAGTAATATATCCAAACAAACAAACCGATAAAAGTCAGCACTGGAGCAATGATTAAGGCGGCTTTATACATCGAATTGGACTGTACAAAATCTGGTTTCGAAAGCCACTTTTCTAGTTGTGCTACATGCTCAGGGGCGTCCTCCGTAGACATCCCGTGGGCACGAAACTTTTGTCGCCATTCCAATTGATCTTGTAGTTCCGCAATTGCTTCTTGTCGAGCCAAAATTTCAGGCGCATCTACGACGGTGGTCAAATATTCGGATAGGCGTTTTTTCCCCATAGTGGTCGTCGTCCGATTGACGTATTGGAAAAAAGAATAGGGACCAAAAATATCCATATCGATACTGTTGGGATGAGCAGGGTCCATAAATTCTTTTCCATCCGCAAAAGACTGAAAGTCATCCTGCATAAAGGCTAACTCTTGCTGATTTATCAAGGCTAGTGCTTCTTCGATCTGTTTTTCGTGTAATAGCTTCTGATGCCACAAAACCAGTCGATAAAAGGCTGCTAGAAAAATAAAAGTAAGTAGGATCCCGACGAGCGGATTAGTCGAGTATGCGAAGATAAGGACGGCAATTCCAAGGATAAAGCTAGCTAACCGTACAAAACCAAATTTTTCGTACCGTCTCTGTAAGGCAACGGCGCGGGCTTTAAAATCCTCGGTTCGCTGTTCATATAGTTCAATCAATGTCATGATACAAAAGTAAGCCTTCTGGTAGAAATAGGACTAAGGATCAAAAAAGTATTGGATAAATTAGCCTCGGATCATAAACAATTGCTAAGATCATCGTATTTTTGGGCAAGATGATAGCAAAATCTCAAAATCAACGAATAATTTTGGGCCTGAAGGTCCGCCAGCTACGGCAGCAAAAAAATATCACTTTCAAAGAACTGAAAGAGCAAACGGGTATGTCTGTTTCTTATCTCAATGAGATAGAACGAGCCAAAAAATACCCCAAGAAAGATAAAATTAAATTGTTGGCAGATGCATTGGGAGAAGATGTAGATGTGCTTGTTTCTTCTGATCTAGAGGGGAATTTGATCCCAATCGGCGAGTTATTACAATCTAATTTTTTGAATGAATTGCCGCTTGATATGTTTGGTATTGAGCTGATGAAAGTCGTGGAAATTATTGCCACCGCTCCTGCGAAAATTGGTGCTTTTATATCTACCTTGGTAGAATTATCTCGTAACCATGCCGTTGGTGAAGCTAATTTTTATCAAGCCGCCGTACGAGCCTATCAAGAATTGCATTTTAATTATTTTGAAGAAATAGAAGCAGCAGCAGCTGAATTTGTCAAAACGCATAATTTTCCAGAGAACGAAGCGATTTCCGTCGAATTATTAGAGCAAACACTGAAAAAAGCGTTTAACTATCGGATGCTAGAAAATGGCTTGGATAATTATCCAGAATTAAGTGGATTTCGCTCCGTTTATATTCCTAAATCCAAAAAATTATTACTCAATAAAAATATTACAGATACCGAACGCACGTTTCAGTACGCGAAAGAATTGGCTTTTCAATTTTTAAAAATAACCGACAGAGCAGTAACTTCATCGCTGGTGAAGGTAACTTCTTTTGATCAAGTGCTCAATCATTTTAAAGCAGTTTATTTTGCCTCTGCTATTTTGATTAACAAAAATTCTATCACTAAAGACCTGAAAGCATTTTTTGATAGAGCAACTTGGAACGGGGAAGCCTTTCTAGATTTACGTAGTAAGTACAATGTTTCTCCCGAAATTATGTTGGCTCGATTAACGAATGTACTACCTAAATATCTGGGGTTAAAAAAATTCTTCTTTATTAGAGTAATTCATGATCCGGCCAAAAATGACTTTCAAATTGATAAAGAATTACATCTCAATAATAGTCATCATCCACATAGTAATAATCAGTCGGAGCATTATTGTCGTCGCTGGCTTTCAGTAGCCTTATTGAATGACTTAAAGGAAATGCAGAAGAGAGGCAAATATGTTGGTACGATTGTAGGAGCGCAGCGTAGCACCTATTATGGTACGCAAGATGAATACTTTTGCTTGACTTTTGCTCGCCCCGGATACGGAGATGGTAAGCGAAATTCTAGTGTGACAATCGGCTTGTTTTTAGATGATGAGACTCGTCAGGCCATTCGTTTTGCAGATGATCCATCGATTGTTAGTCAAACCGTTAATATCACCTGCGAACGTTGTCCCCTTACCGATTGTGCGGTACGCGAAGTACCTGCTCGGGTCATTAACCGCCGAGAAAAAAGAAAAAGAATTCAGGAATCACTAAATGAGATCTTGGAGAAATAATTTTTGTTGTTAGCTCGTTAGCCTGTTGGTTAGTTAGCTTTCTTCTGACGCAATTTGCGATTGAAGAAAGCTAACTGCTGACTAGTCAACTAGCTGACCAGCCATACTAATAAAATTTATAAAAAATGAAATATTCAATACTCTTTTTACTTTGTTTGCCCACATTTTTTGTTTCCGCGCAAACTAAACCCATTACGGTAGAAGATATTTGGAAAGACTATACTTTTTATGCGCGTTCTGTTCCGGGGTTTAATTTTCAAAAAGATGGAAGACATTACACCAGAAAAGAGGAAAATAAAGTGATCCAATACGATTTGTTGACGGGGGCCCAAACGGACATATTATTGGACGCGACGACCTTGTCAGCTGCTGGTAATTTTGACAAAACATTTCGGAGTTACTCGTTTAGTAGCAATGAAGATAAGATGTTACTGGCAAGTGATCTAGAGTCCATTTATAGACATTCGACGAAAGGACATTTTTATGTGTTGGATCGAAAGACGAATAACCTATCTGCGTTGGGACGAGATGAAAAAATGAGTTTAGCAACTTTTTCACCAGACCAGAAAAAAGTGGCGTTTGTTCGAAATAATAATCTTTTCTCTAAAGACTTGGTCAGTAGAGAAACCAGACAAATTACCTACGATGGTAAAGAGAATGAGATTATCAACGGAATGGCCGACTGGGTATACGAAGAAGAATTTGGTAAAACCCATGCTTTTGCTTGGTCGCCTAATGGAGACCAACTGGCTTTTATTCGTTTTGATGAAACGGAAGTGAGAGAGTTTATCATGACCATGCACAATGATGATGCTTATCCAGAATATCGAAAATTTAAATACCCAAAAGTAGGCGAAAAAAATGCGGTGGTCAGTGTGCATGTTTTTAATTTTAATACGGGGAAAATTGTGAAAATGGATTTAGGAGAAATGGATGATCAATATGTTCCAAGAATAAAATGGACTCATGAGAATCACGGCCTAGTCGTTTTTAAAATGAATCGTCATCAGAATAATTTAAAATTATTATTAGCGGATTCTAGAACAGGGGAGACCAAAACCTTACTGGAAGAAACCAACGAGTACTATATTGATATCACGGATGATCTGAAGTTTTTAAAAGATAAAAATCATTTTGTTTGGACGAGTGAAAAAAGTGGTTTTAATCATATTTACCTTTATGATATGAACGGTAAAATGGTTCGTCAAATAACAAAGGGAAATTTTGATATTACTAAATTATATGGAGTAGACGAAGTGAATAAAATGGTTTATTTCCAGTCTGCTGAACAATCTCCTTTAGAGCGACAAGTATATAGCGTAGATATGAATGGAGAGAATAAGAAAAATCTAACACCATTTGCTGGTACCAATTCTGCGCAATTTTCTAGCACCTTTGATTATTTTGTCAATACCTTCTCTACTGCGAATACGCCTCCTACCTTTACGGTGTACGATCGTACGGGGAAAGAAATTCGTGTGATTGAGGATAATAAAAAATTAGTTAGCGTTCAGAAAACTTACGGTACGCAAAAAGTCAATTTTTCTAAAATTAAAAATGCGGCTGGTGATGAATTAAATGCATGGACGGTCAAGCCGCCGAATTTTGATGCTAACAAAAAGTATCCTGTCTTAATGTATGTCTACGGAGGACCGGGCAGTCAAACTGTCAAAAATAGTTATGGGTATAATAATTATTGGTGGTTTCAAATGTTGGCGCAGAAAGGATATATCGTCGTAAGTGTGGACAACCGAGGGACTGGTGCCCGTGGAGAAAAGTTCAAAAAAATGACCTACCAACAACTAGGTAAATACGAAACAGAAGACCAGATTGCGGCAGCCAAATACCTAGCAGCACAACCTTTTGTTGATGGAGATCGAATTGGTATCTTCGGATGGAGTTATGGTGGCTATATGTCTTCATTGGCAATCTTGAAAGGAAATGACGTTTTTAAAACCGCTATTGCGGTGGCGCCAGTTACCAACTGGAAATGGTATGATACGATTTACACCGAACGGTATATGCGAACGGATGACGAAAATCCAGATGGTTACAAGGAAAATTCTCCCGTCTATTTTGCGGACCAACTAAAAGGAAACTACTTGCTAGTACATGGTAATGCGGATGATAATGTTCATTTTCAAAATAGCGCAGAAATGGCCAAAGCCCTCATCAAAGCCAACAAACAATTTGATACTTATTTTTATCCAAATCGAAATCATGGAATTTATGGGGACAATGCGCGGTTACACTTGTATGATAAGATGACGAGCTTTTTAATGGAGAAGTTGTAATGAAGGTTAATTAATAATTTTTTAATGAAGAATAAATAATGGCTCTTCTGGCGTGTTTGTTATAATGAATAATGTCAGATTCGTTGCGTTAGCATTGCGTGATACGAGACTGATTAACTAATTAACACCTATTTAAATATGCAATGTTTTTTATGTGGTTTGAACTAAATTATGTAATCTCAGTTAAACCAATCAACTAATTAACTAAAAATGGCAAAGAAGAAAAAAGATAAAACGCCTCAAAAAATAGAAATTAAAAATCGTAAAGCGGCTTTTGAATATAAGTTTTTGTCAGGCTTCGAGGCAGGGATTATGCTGACCGGTACCGAGATCAAATCGATCCGGAACGGAGAGGCGAACCTAAATGATGCTTTTTGTTTTTTTAGAAAAGGAGAATTGTATATCAAAAATATGTTTATCGCCGAGTACGAACTGGGTACGATCCACAACCACGAAACCCGTCGCCTCCGCAAACTCCTCCTCAAAAAAGTAGAACTCCGCAAACTAGAAAAACGCGTCAGCGAAAAAGGCTATTCCATCATTCCTTACCGAATTTATATCTCCGACCGAGGGCTCGCCAAAATAGATATCCAACTTGCACAGGGTAAAAAATCTTATGACAAACGCGATAGTATCAAAGAGCGAGATAATAAGCGGGAGATGGATCGCTTGAAAAAGATTAGACTGTAAAGTATTTGTCATTTTTTTGTTAAGAGTTTTGGATGTGTAAGTATTATTTTTGTTATACTTGTTTTGAGTGATGTATGTTGCTACTTTTTTATCACCAAAACCTCCCCATTATGAAAAGAATATTACACTTCACCGCTTTACTCCTCTTCACATTTTCCATAAATACTTTCGCCCAACGAATGGCAGAGACGGGAAATAACTGGAATGTATTAGATGTTGTTTGGCTTAGTGGCTGGACCAATAACTATAGTATTGGATTAGATACGATTGTAAATGGTATTACCTACAAACAAGTATTTATAAATGACGAGCTAGGCGGAACTTATTATACCGCACCAAGGTTTGTTCGTGAGACTGAGGATGGGAAAGTATTTTCACAGGATAATGTGAGGGGAGAGGTGGATGAAATATTGCTTTATGATTTTGGTTTACAACTAGGAGACACTTTCCAAATAGGTTATCCTCATAGTCCATGGGGGGAGGTGTTTTAACGGTTTCTTCGGTAGATACGATTGTTTTATCTGATGGAATTTCTAGACGTCGTCTTATTCTAGAAGATATGAATCAGTGGAATAATGATTCGATTACTTGGATTGAAGGAATCGGAGATATAGGCTTGGGGCCTTTTTATGCACATTTGTTTTATTGGACAGATTCTTGGGCGCAGTTGCTTTGTACTTATCAAGAAGAGACGCTTATCTTTCAAAACCCGGAAGCGGATTCTTGTTTTGCCACGATCACTACCTCTATAGAAGAACTAGATAGTAACAGCTCCATAAAAGTCTATCCCAATCCTGTCAATGATCTTTTGACACTAGACCTTTCTCAAATCAACCAATCTTTTACCGAAATAAATATTTTTAATGCCCTGGGTGAATTGGTCTATCAGAATAACAAACCAACTGCGATTACTGAGATAAATACCAGGGAATTGCAGGCAGGAATTTACTTTTTGCTATTAAAAGATAAATCAGGAATGAGTTATTCGCAACGGATTATTAAGCGGTAAAAAATCCTACGATATACGTGATAGTATCAACGAGCGAGATAACAAACGGGAGATGGATCGCTTAAAAAAGATTAGACTGTAAGGTGTTTGTCATTTTGTTATTAATGGTTTTGGGTGTGTAAGTATTATTTTTGTTATACTTGTTTTGAGTGGTTCTTACGGCTACTTTTTTATCACCAAACCCTCCTCGCCATGAAAAAAATATTACTCCTCCTCACCCTATTTTCTTTTAATCTCTCTGCTTATAGTCAATCCCTCATAGCAGAAAACAAAGAATGGTATATCGGCGAATCATTTATTACCCAGCCTCCTATTACTTTTATTTTGAAAATGGAAGGGGATACAATTGTTGATGGCAAAGAATACAAACGGATTTATAATACTAGGGATACGATTAATCAAATATGGACACAGTCCAATCAATTGATCCGAGAAGATAGTAGTAAGAAAGTGTGGATACGTAATTATTCTGTGGGCCAACCAGAAGAAATGTTACTATATGATTTTAATTTGGTAGTAGGAGATAGTTTTGCTATTAATTTAGATGGTGACTTTATGTGTAAAATTCCGGTAATAAATGTGGACTCGATTGTGCTATCCAATGGAGAATTAAGAAAACGGATTACCTTCTCCTTTCAGTTATTTGGAGACATATTTGAAGAAGTTTATTGGATAGAAGGAATTGGTAGTCAGTTTGGTTTAATAACACATCTCTATGGCTATTGCGAATGGATTGATTTTGGTCGATGGCTCAGATGTTATTTCGAAGATGGTGAACGAGTCTATGGTCAGGTGCCTGAAGATGAATGTTTTAGATTGATTACGAGTACAGCGGATTTAGAAAGCCCGACCAGTTTTAGTGTATTTCCCAATCCTGCTATGGATCAACTTAACTTAACATTGCCAGGTGCTGAAAGTCGACATTGGGAAATTTTTAATTATCAAGGACAAGTAGCTCTGAAAGGCAAAGTAGATAATCGTAATCATCAGATTTCTATTAGGAATTTATCTTCTGGTATTTATTTCTTAAAAATTGAAAATCTAGGCATTCAAAAATTGATGGTTCAATAAATTGTTTTGAAACATATTCATAAAAAAACGCCCAAACCGGAATTCCCGATTTGAGCGTTTTTATTTAAAGTTATTCAATAATTAGCTGGTTGGCATCTCTCTAACGAATTTTACGATTGAGAGAAGCCAACAGGCTAACTAGCAAAATCTATTTATCATCCGCTACAACTTCTGCTTAATCAATTTCTGTGGAATAGATCGCCGTCCTTCTTTATTCAACCAAACAAAATAAAGACCCGTCGGAAAGGCCTCCGTAGAGAGGTTGACTTGTCGGTCTGCATTTTCGCTAAATTGCTGCTGAAACATCACCTGTCCCAATTGATTAACGATCATTAATTCAAAGGATTCACCTTGCACTTTTTCCAATCCAATGGTCACCTGATCTACTGTCGGATTGGGTGTTAATCCTATCAGTTGTTGATCTTTCATGAAAAGATTTTCTTCGTCGTGAGTACTCGCGCTACTCGAATCCAAGATTAAGGCGGAATAATCTTCTACCTCTCCAAAAGCGATATTGCCACAAGGCTCCGCAAAACCGTCTCGGGATAAGATGACCCGCATCTTTGCCACTCCGTCACCAGATAACGGTACATCCGGAATGCTTAATCCTGTTCCTGTCGCAGTACTCATCACTCCGCTACCGCTTTCTGGAGCTGGAACCATTTGCTCAAAGAAAATTTCGTCGGCCTCGTAAATATCATTTTGATTATAATCAATCCAAACGCGCCAGTACGCATCATAGGTTACATAACTGTAAGTAGCCGTTAGGGTAATAGAATTATTATTGTCCTTTGTTAACGTAAAAAAGGTATTGGTAAAATCAGAATAAGATTTTTTGCCAGAAGTATTTTCGGTCCCATTGGCAGCTACGCTACTGACCCATTCATGCCATGGGAAATCGCTTTCCGCTGCACAGTTTGGTTCGCCAGTTGGCGGTGGTGTAATTCCGTTGACGGTAAAGGGTTGAGTATCTACGTTATTATTTTCATTCGACTCAGTAATCACATCATCAAAGTCTGCTTTGGCAATGAGGAAATAGCTGCCGGGAGCGGTATTCGCGGGGATGGTGATCGCACCTCCAATATCAGAGATTGTTCCGATCCCCGTATTACCCGTTGGTACTTCCCCTACAAAAATATCATTGCTACTCAAAGTTGCATCTGTACTCAGAACAAAACCAATTCTATAATCATCCGATGCGATGGCCGTTCCACTATTGATTAGATCAAAATTAAAACTGGCTACGGCTCCTGGATTACCATTATAACTGCCACCTGCGAATGCTACCTGAAGATCGGGTTGGTTGGTGGGAGGTGTCACTGCTCCATTGGTCAAACAAACATCATCAGCGTATAGGTTACCATCACTAAAACCTCGAATTGAGATTTCGATGAAGGCAGTATTTGCTGGTGCGGTCTCTGTTTTTTCAAATAAGGTATAAGAGGAACCAACCGTAAAATAATCTGTTTCGTTGAGAATAGGCTGATAAGTACTACTCATATATTTGATACTAATTCCTGCGTTTTTATTGCCACTACCGCTTCTTAAATACGCTTTTAGTGTAAAGGTATTTCCTGCTGAGGTAGAAAAACCTCTAAAAATTCGACTGCTTCCATTTCCTAATTCTGCCGCACTATTTCCAGTTCGTACATTACTGCTGGTGGCAGTGGCGTCGCCAGCTACTATCCAGTCGTTGAGACCATTTTCAAAACCAGCATTGGTTAATAAATTATTTTCACAGTCATCCGTCGGAGGTGTTCCATTCGAACAAGGTCCGATGGGTAATTCTACAAATAAAAATAATTCACAACTATTGGCATTGGTACTATTGATATCACGAATGAATAAAATTTCGTCTCCTTCAGCAATCGGAAAAGGTCCTAAATTGATGGGCACATTATACGGATACGAATTACCATCATATACCCAAGAAGAATTAGGATTAGGTGTAGCAGCGGTAATGGTCGCATCGAAATAATATAAATCATCGCCCGGATTATTAGGCGTCCCATTGTCGTCACAAGTAAAATTACTGGTCGTACTCGTTAGTGGACAAATCGGGCCATTGGTTCCTTCTTCGATCACGACGGTATAATCTTCTACTTCACCAACGGCAAAGGTTTCACAGGATTCAGGGTAACCTCCTTGCTTCATCGATACTCGCATGCGGGTAGCTCCGAGCGTTGCATTTTCTGGGATAGTAATATCCGCAAAAGCAGGCGTAGGATTTCCTGGAGGTGCTGGAGCGTTTAGAATCGTTTGGGCAGCAATTTCGGAATTTTCAAAAACACCATTTTGATTATAATCGATCCAAACGCGCCAATAAACGTCCCAAGTAAAATAACTCCAAGCGGCCACTAAAGTGATCTCCCTAGTAGTACCTGTTCTTAAACTAGTAGAAGCTTGTCCTGTAAAATCACTGTATTTAGATTTCCCTGAAGCATTATTTATGTTACCGATAAAAACGGTGTGAATCCAGTTTTGCCACGGTTGATCTCCTTCGCTTTCGCAATAACTATTTGGGTTATTATTAACGGCACCACTTCCTATGGCAGTACAGCCATTGTCATCGGTAATAGTAACGGTATAACTACCGGGACTAGCGTTATTAATATTTGGTCCGGTAGAACCATCACTCCAAAGATAGCTATAAGGTGATATTCCGCCGATAGCATTGGTGGTGATGGTCGTTCCAGAAACGATAATGTTTGGATTAATCGGAGCTGGGTTAATAATTCTGGCACTGCCACCGATAGTGACGCCATTGGCATCTATTACAGATACGCCGGCAGAAAAATTGATGCCTAAGTTGTTAAATGTAAAATTATTTCCAGTATAAATTTCTCCGTCAAAAAGTAGTTGATAAGGAGGTGTTCCGCCAGTAATAGAAACACTGATGGAACCATCATTTTCATCGTGACAGGTGATGTCTGTTTTTGTTAAATTGATGGTCAATGGATTATTATCATCACCAGTATATTTGGCTACTCCAAGTTCATTAAAGTACCAGATGCCATTCGTTGGGTCACTAAGTACACCACCGCCTCCAGCAGAAATAATAAAGCTACTATTTCTGTCGAATTGCGTACGAGTAGTTCCGTCAAAACGGTTAAAACCACCTGATCCAAAAACATCACCACCGTAAAAATAATCACCTGCGGGACTAAATCCACCATTAAATCCTCCAAATAAGCTAGTGGTTCCAAATTCTTCAAATGACTGACCGTCAAAGGTATAATAGTCAGTGGAAGAAGCGCTATCGTTTCTGCCTCGAAAGAGAATTTGACTACCATCAGGCCTACCGGTAATATAGTCTGAGTAATTGCCTGCCAAGTCGCTGTTATCCGGTGTATAAATAGTGATGGTATTATTTTCTAATTTTGATAAACCGTTAAAACTAGTAACCCATGCTGTCCCTTGCGTATCAACGTAGAGATCATTTAAGTCTTCAGGGAGGTCTATTCCTTCTGAGTAGTTGGTCCAAGTTTGTGTATTGGGTTGGTAGCGAACCAGCCATCGAAAAGTAGGAGAAAAACCTCTAGCAATAGCGTAAATAGTTCCATCGGGAGCGGACTTAATAGCTTCGATATTATTAGTAGGAATTAGACCATTGGTGTTGGCGGAAGTATAATTTGTCCAGCTATTTCCATTATAATAAAAAATACCATTATTTTCTGTTCCAACCCAAAATTGATCGGCCCCTGTTGCGGTCAGAGAGCTCAAAGATACGTTACCTTGTAGTGGGCTATTGCCACGGTGAAAATGGGTTACTTCTTCGGTGGCAGGATTTAATTTAGAAACTAATTGTCCTCCACCAATTGAGTAAACATTTCCTGCATTATCAAAATCTTGCTCAAGTGTACTATTTCCTCTAGCAATAAAACCTTCATATTTTACGTCCCAATTATTGCCATCAAAACGTTGTAGACCTCTATCTGCTGAAAAATAGCCTTGACAGAGGTAAAGATTATCATTCGCATCCACCAGAATATCGTTAACCGCACCAGAAGAAACAGTACTGTTATTTTGATTATAAGTTATCCAGCTATTTCCAGTCCAGCGTTGAACGACGTTTCCACCTTGTGCAAAAGTTCCTACCCAAATGGTGCCATCACTTTCTACCGCTAAGCGAGGGAAAAAATCATCTGCGGTCGCAATCAAAACAGGGTTGCTACTTCCAGCAGGAATACGATAAATAGCGCCGTTTGAAGTAGAATAATATAGATCCCCATTTTCTAGATATTGAAAATCGTAGATAGCAGTACCAGTGTTATTGGCATCTCCTACGATAAATTGAATACCAAATTCGATAGACCAGGTAGCTAGCCCACGACCAAGTGCAAGCGTAAGCTCACCACTTGGGCTAAAGCCTGCCGCATTCATACCGTTTGAAAAGACACCGAGATTATAGTTTTGCCATTCACCGTTGGTATAAACAGATATTGAAGCGTACCCAACCGCGTAAATCCTACCGTCTGGTCCAGCCTCAATAATGTCAACGGAGGTAGTTTGAAGAACTTCTGCTGTCGTAAAACTAGTCCAGTTATTGCCATCAAAGTGCTGAATGGATCCGTATCCACTAGCGGTCCAAATATCTCCGTTGGGAGCAACGGTTATCGCAGTACCCGTACTTGTCGGGGTGGTTAAGTCTCCCGAATTGGTTCGACTGATAACTTCAATTAGATTCCCGTTAAGGTCATAATGAAGGAGTCCATTACCGGCATTGGCCCAGATGGTTTGATCGGGAGCATTGGTTAAACCTCGGGTAGTTGAATGGCCTTGATAGGTAATAAACTGAGCAGAAAGGGTATTGCTAGACACTAGAAAAAATAGCACTAGAAAACCTGAAAATCTCTGAAAATTTAATTTCTTGAAAATCATAATGATAAGTTTTATTGCAAAAAGTAAGAAGGCGAGTAGGTGCACTCACGTTAAAGATACAAAATCTGTAAAGGGAAGAATTGAAAAGAGACCAAAGAATTGATACTCAAAGATAAATAGATTTTTAGAAAAAAAACAGCGAATTATTTGTTTAGTGGACGAAATTCTAAAATATCCAAGGCTTTTAGGAAAGAAATATCTGGTTCGGTGGTAATAATTACCTTGTTTAGGGTATATGGATGGACGAAGGAAAAAGACCTAGCATGCAGTAGCATCGTAGAGATACCTAATTTTTCTCTTAGGTATTTATTATGCTTACAATCACCATGCGGGCGGTCTCCAATAATAGGATGTCGTAGATGAGCAAAATGTTTTCTGATCTGATGAAAACGTCCAGTTTGTGGTTTTATCTCCACTAATGAATAGCGAGAGGTAGGATAGCGGCTGATAGCGTGCGGAATTTCAGTTTGATCTAGGGAGCGGTATTCGCTGATGGCAACTTGTTTTTGATGTTTTGGTGAACGAGCTAGCGGATAATCAATGGTTCCTGAAGTAGGGAGGTATCCTCGCACCACGGCGATATAAGTTTTTGTGATTTGTTGTTCTCTAAATAATTCTGATAAACTACTAGCGGCGGCTTTATTTTTTCCAAAAATTAATACGCCAGATGTCATTCGGTCTAAGCGATGTACAGGATAAATATGGTATCCTAGTTGATCTCTTAATAATTGTAGAACAAAGACGGTGTCTTCACTGATCCGGGTACGATGTACCAGAATGCCAGAGGGCTTATGGATCGCAACAAAATCTGCATCTTGATATAGAATATTAAAAGGAATAAACGTCAAAGTTTTTTATTCAAAGTAACCCAAATTTTGAATCATAGCAAAGTAGATTAATTCATCTTTCTATTTGATAAACTTGAATAAGGGACAGATAATTAATGTTAAGTCTATTATTATCTTCTATATTTGCGCCTTCCTTAACTACTTTAAACTTCTACAACTAAATTAAAATGAAATTTGGAACAAAAGCCATCCATGCAGGTGTTGAACCCGATCCAGCGACAGGTGCTATTATGACGCCTATTTATCAAACGTCGACTTATGTGCAAGCGGCCCCAGGCGATAATAAGGGCTATGAATATGCTCGGACTAAAAATCCTACCCGAACAGCCTTAGAAAATAATTTAGCGGCGCTCGAAAATGGTAAATATGGTATTTGCTTTGCGAGTGGAATGGCGGCCATGGATGCTGTGATGAAACTGCTTAAACCAGGTGATGAGATTTTGTCTACCAACGATGTATATGGTGGCTCTTATCGATTGATTACGCAAATTTATGAGCCGTTTGGATTGAAAGGTAAGTTTGTTGATATGCAGAATGCCGCGACTATTGAAAGACACCTCACTAAAAAGACAAAGCTGATTTGGTTAGAGACACCGACCAATCCAATGCTGAATATCGTTGACATCAAAAAGATTTGTCAGATTGCCAAAAAGAAAAAAGTAATGGTCTGTGTGGATAATACTTTTGCATCACCTTATTTGCAAAATCCATTAGATCTTGGTGCTAATATCGTTTTACATTCTGCGACCAAGTATCTTGGCGGCCACTCAGATGTGATTCTAGGAGCGCTGGTTGTAAAAACCAAAAAGCTAGCAGATCGATTGCATTTTATTCAAAAGGCGGTGGGCGCAGTACCGGGTCCACAGGATTGTTTTCTAACGCTTCGTGGCATTAAAACCTTACATGTGCGCGTAGAGCAAGCTTGTCGGAATGCGAAGCGTATTGCAAAATATTTGATGAAACATCCAAAGGTTGCGAAGGTGTATTATCCAGGATTTAAAGATCATCCTAATCATAATATTGCGACCGAACAGATGCGTAATTTTGGAGCAATGGTTTCTTTTGATTTTGAGAATGATAGTTTTGCGACGGCCACCAAAGTACTCAAAAATACCAAACTTTTTGCGCTGGCTGAATCATTGGGAGGAGTGGAATCGCTCATTGGACATCCTGCTACAATGACTCATGCTTCTATTCCTAAAAAAGAAAGAATGAAAGTAGGACTGACGGATTCTTTGATTCGCTTGAGTATTGGTATCGAAAATGTAGATGACTTGATTGAGGATTTGGAGCAGGCGTTTGAGAATATTTAGTTGACTCTATGATTAATGCGAATTGGGGGGTGAATTCTCACTTAACGATAAAAAAAAATTTCTAAAAATGCTTCTTGCTCTCTTCCTAACGCGTTAGAAGGAAGCAAGAAGCAAATAGCTAGGGTGTCCAATTAAGGAAAAAAACTGGTGCACTTCTTACAAAATACTGCGACCGCTCTGCGGTCGTAACCTCCAAGGTGAAATCTTGGCTAATATACTGTGATCTCTTCCGAATCAAGTTCGGAACAGAGTCATGAGATCATAGCTTCGAAATATAGAGAATGACCGCAGAGCGGTCACAATATGTTAGCCAAAGGCGAACCCGCGATTGTAGACCGACCACAGAGTGGCCACAGAGTGGTCGCAGTATTTTTTATAAGTTTTCAAAAAGCAGAAAAAACTTTTCTCTTTCGTAGGATAGATTGAACACCCTAGTAAATAACGAGCAGCAAGAAGCAACTATATCATAAACTCAATGAGAAGATGAGGTTGCTTTGATTCATATATTTATTTCCAACCCTTGATTCGCATAATTCACTATCCCCCAAAAAATCAACTCTTTCCTTTTCCTGGTTTTTTATTCAATCGTTTTTCTTTCTCTATTTCCTCTTTTGAGGGTTTTTCTGGTTCTTGCAGGCTGGGAGAAAAAAGTAAATCTGTACTAGAAAAGCTCCCTCTAAAATTTCCGGCTAGTGTGACGACTTGGAGTAGGGCGTCTTCGAATTGTGGTTGGGTAAGTTCTCGCAAAGGGTGCGTATAAACACTCATCACGAGTCCTTCAAATAAACAATATTTGGCATCAAGAGCTGAGTGGAAATTTGCTTCAAGTAGCTTATCTGCTTCTCCATTATCTAAAGAATCAACTTCTAGGAAAGGCGTAAAAATTCGCATTCGATTATTGGTTTCGTCGGTTAGAATAAAAACCAATCGTTCCTGATAGATCATTTGCCAGTTTCCTAGATTGCCTTCTAGAAATTCAACTTTTCCCTTAAGAATACGTTCCATAATCTGATTATTCATCCCTTGCTGTTTAGCAGGAGATTCCTGACTAAAAAGAGGCGCATTCATGGAAAGAATGGAAAGAAATAAGATGAGAATTGATTTCATGGAATATATTTTGGTAAAGAAGTTTAGGAAGTTGTTTAAATAATATAATGAAAAACTAGAAGCAGTTTATGATTTTAACGTACTTATGTCATTTTTAGCATTTTTATTCATCTTTAGAATAATTATGATTTTTTTAAAACAATTATCCAAACCGCTCTGTTTTAAGGGATAGCAACTATTTGCAAATTATGATGGATTCAAAAAAAATATTGCAATCGGGTATTCTGGAACAATACGTTTTGGGACTGGTCTCTGAGGAGGAAAGTGCCAAGGTGGAGGAATATATGATCGCCTATCCTGAAGTCCATGAGAAAGTGCAGCGACTACGCTCTTGTATGGAACATTATACAGGACTCCACGATATTTCATCTCCTAAAGACCCATGTAAAGAATTTTCACTTCCAAATTGTGAGGAATTATCTGGTAAAGCACGTGAACGTTGTCTTTCCGTAGAAACTAAATTTGGGAAGCCACAACAAAAGCGACAACTCGCAGAAATGCATAGTCATACCCGTCTATTAACGGCACTGGCAAGTATTTCTATTCTATTTTTTGCGGGATTATCCATCCATTTTTACCAAAAACAAGTAGACGGAGCCTGCGCATTGGCTAAAATTAAAGAACAGCTTTGCGAACTTAAAGATCGGCACACCGTTGTGGTCTCACAAATGCAGACTACTACGACAGATAATGCTTTGTTAAAAGATGCAGTCACTCAAAAAATGAACATGAAAGGGGTGGGAGTAATGCCGGAAGCGGAAGTCATTGTTTATTATAACCCAATACAAAAACGCACGATACTAGATCCGGTCAGTCTGCCTAAAGCTCCTAAAGATCATTATTATCAGTTGTGGGCAGAAGTGGATGACCGTGTTGTGGATATGGGGACGATCGATCAACGAATAAAAGCAAGTGGATTAATTTCTGTTGATTATGTAGCCAACGCCAACAACTTTACCATTACCCTTAAATCTAATTCTGATCAGCCTTCTGAAAAAGGAAAGACCTGTTTGATTGTTTATCGTTAACTTTTTCCAACCCATTCTAGAAAATCAGGCATGGCAACGGCCCACGTGGCTGGTTCGTGTCGACCTTCTTCTATTTCCAGATATTTAACCTCCTCATCGGTATATCCTAGATTTTTTAAAATTTTAATCAGAAATAAAGTATCGTCAATGGCGTCGATCACGCCGTTTTGATTTCGGTCTGAGGTCTCGTCGTTGGTTCCGGCTTGAAACCATAACCTTAAATTTGGTCGTTTGGTGCTTGTATCTACCAGCCGGTGCATGATCAAATTGGCATCTGGATATTGTTCATTATAAGGCATGGATCGCCACCAAAGTGAACCTGAAAACACACCGACGCATCGAAAATAGGAAGGGTGTTTCCAAGCTAGATAAACCGCTGCTAGTCCACCTAAGGAAAATCCGGCAACACTGTGTTTAAATGCTCCTTCTGCTGCTCGATATTTTTGTTCTAATAATGGCAGCAATTCTTTTAATATAAAATCATTATGCTGTGCCGAACGATTGCCTCGACCTGCATAATCTTCGATGACACCTGTGCCGTATTCCTGCATACGATCTCCGGCTACGATTCCGGCAACAATATGAAAATTAAGTTGCTTTGCTTGGTAGGCATCTGCTAGTTGTTTTTGAAAATTCATTTTCTCTAGATCCTGACCATCGTGAAAAAACAAAACTGGGTAGTCTTTGGTCGTATTTTTAAAATCAGGAGGCAAGTAGAGACGAACCGTTACTTCGCGATCTAGAAATTCAGAAAATATTTTTTTTGTCAAGGTGGCAACTGCACCAGCTGCTGATGGTTCATCTGTAGTCTCTTTGGTTATTTTACTAAACCAACTCCATATGCGTTCTATTAATTTTGAGATAAAATCCATGTTTTGTTATGTTGTTGTATAATAGTTGGAAAATAAAAATATTTAATTGTTAAACTTTTTCCTTGTTGCGATGTTTGGTTTTTTTATTTAACAAATATAAAGCACATTTATACAATGTAATCATAGTACCTTATGGGTGTTAAGAAGATAACTATTTATTGTTGTTTTCAAGCTCTGCCTATCTGTATAAGCAAAAAAAGTATTTAATTATTTTTTAACCTATATAAATGTAAGCATATGAAAATTTCGTATTTACTAAGACTCTTCACGATTCTCTTCCTTACTGCAACCCTTTTCAACGCCTGTACCAAAGACGAAATCTTGGACATAGACGATGAAAGTTACGAACAAATTTCACTGCAAGAAGCTGGCTTTACCCAAGCTGATTTAGACTTCCTCGAACAAGCTACAAAAGAATCTCAAACAGAAACAGCAAGTACTAGAAATTCTTGTGATGTAGAAATCTGTGCGACCTTTACTGGAACTGGAAAGTATGCATTAAGTTTACCTGGCGGAACGACCGTTCAAGTGAATCTTTTTACGCAAATAGTCACGATTAATTCAGCAACGAACGGTATCTCTACCTTCCCGCTAGTCAATAATCAATTATGTCAAGTTCTTCCTTTTAATGGACCCGTTACTGCCGTAGTGGGATTCAAGGGAAGTGGTTCTGTGGTCATCAGTGGAACTTGGCCTGATGGAACACAGTGTGATGTTTTCTCTGCTGGAGTTGGAAATGATAATGAAATTTCTATTAGTGACCTAATTACTCTTGATTGTGATTCCCCATGTGTTGTTGGCCCTGTTGTTTGTGACGTAGAAATCTGTGCGACCTTTACAGGTACTGGACAGTATAGATTAAGTTTACCTGGAGGAACATCTGTTGGAGTAAACTTATTTACTCAAACCGTAACCATCAATTCAGCAACGAATGGCTTTTCTACCTTCCCATTAGTTAATAATCAATTATGTCAGGTGCTTCCTTTCAGTGGGCCTATTACAGCAAATGTAGGATTTAGAGGAACCGGTTCTGTGGTCATTAGTGGAACTTGGCCTGATGGAACTCAGTGTGATGTCTTCTCTGCTGGGGTTGGTACGAATGCGCTTGTTTCTGTAACGGATCAAATTACCCTCGACTGTAATGCTCCATGCCCTCCTGGTAGTTGTAATGTAGAAATCTGTGCGACCTTTACAGGTACTGGAGAGTACAGATTAAGTCTACCTGGTGGAACAACGGTTGGAGTAAATCTATTTACGCAAACGGTAACGATCAATTCAGCAACGAATGGCTTTTCTACCTTCCCATTAGTTAATAACCAATTATGTCAGGTGCTTCCTTTCAATGGTCCTATTACGGCAAATGTAGGATTTAGAGGAACAGGCTCTGTGGTCATCAGTGGAACTTGGCCTGATGGAACACAGTGTGATGTCTTCTCCGCTGGAGTTGGTACGAATGCGCTTGTTTCTGTTAGTGATCAAATTACCCTAGATTGTGATCCTCCATGCCCTCCTGGTAGTTGTAATGTAGAAATCTGTGCGACCTTTACAGGTACTGGAGAGTACAGATTAAGTCTACCTGGCGGAACAACTGTTGGAGTAAATCTATTTACTCAAACGGTAACGATCAATTCAGCAACGAATGGCTTTTCTACGTTCCCACTAGTTAATAATCAATTATGTCAGGTGCTTCCTTTCAATGGTCCTATTACGGCAAATGTAGGATTTAGAGGAACTGGTTCTGTAATTATAAGTGGAACTTGGGCTGGTGGAATACAATGTGATGTCTTCTCCGCTGGAGTTGGTACGAATGCGCTAGTTTCTGTAAGTGATCAAATCACTCTGGACTGTGATCCTCCTTGCTAGAGGAAAATTAATTAATATAATTTGACACGGCTACCTCTAGTAATAGAGGTAGTCTTTTTTTTGTATAGAATAAAAATTGCATTTACACATAAAATCTAGGAGGATAATTTTATATTTGCCAACACAGCACTTTTATTGGAATCACAAATTTTTTATTGAAAAAACGAAATGAACTAACTATGCAGGAAGATTATTTGAAATGGTATTCCCCGACTTTAAGTATGGATTTTGAAATGTTGCGATTTGGTCATCGTGGGTATCCGGTGATTGTATTTCCAAGTACGATGGGACGATACCATGAAAGTAAGGATTTTAAACTGATTGATTCGGCCAAATGGTTTATCGATGAAGGACTGATACAGATTTATTGTCCGGATAGTATTGACAAACATAGTTGGTATAATAAAGGCGTGCATCCTGCCAAGCGCGTAGAAAATCATATTTGGTATGACCAAATGGTAAAAGACGAAATTGTCGAAAAAATTCGATGGAATACTGGCGTAGGAAAAGTAGCGGTTACGGGGGCGAGTTTTGGTGGGTACCACGCTGCTAATTTTGCTTTTCGTCATCCCGATTTAGTGAGCCATTTGTTTACGATGAGCGGTGCTTTTGATATCAAGACTTTCCTCGATGGTTTTTATAATGATAATGTCTATTTTAACAATCCGGTAGATTATTTACCGGGCCTACACAATGACCATTTATATAAATTAAAAATTATTCTCGGCACTTCTGATTGGGATATTTGTAAAGATGCTAACTTGAAATTATCACATATTCTAAACGAAAAAGGAATAGACCATTGGCTAGATTTACGTCCCGAACGCAAACACGATTGGCCAACTTGGCGAGAAATGTTCCCCCATTATTTAAGTACGATTCATGCCTAATTAAAGGCAATTGGTTGGTTAACCAATTGGCACGGGCCTAAGAATTGAGCCCGCTTAAGAAAATATTTATAAAAAAAAAACACCCACTTAATATGAAAAAAATAGGAATTTTATTTGGACAGGAAAATACTTTTCCACAAGCTTTTGTAGATCGAGTAAATAGTAAAAAAGTTGCTGGCGTGAAAGCAGAATTATTGCATGCTGAAGAATTGATGCAAGGAGAAGATACGGGCTATGCAGTTATTATTGACCGAATCTCACAGGATGTACCATATTATCGTTCTTATTTGAAAAATGCAGCCTTAAACGGAACGGCAGTTTTGAATAATCCTTTTTGGTGGAGTGCCGATGAGAAATTTTTTAATAATTGTTTGATGGAAAAAATAGGAGTGCCCGTACCTAAAACGGTACTCTTACCATCTAATGAAATGCCCACGGATACCAATGCTAATTCATTCCGTAATATGAAATATCCTTTAGATTGGGAAAAAATATTTTCCTATATCGGAGGATTTCCGGCGTATATGAAACCCTTCGCTGGTGGTGGTTGGAAAAACGTTTACAAAGTAAAAAATCAAGAAGACTTGTGGAAGTCGCATGGTGAAACGGGGCAACTAGTGATGATGCTACAGGAAGAAATTCAGTTTGAAGCTTACTATCGAATTTATTGTTTGGGTGGAAAATATATCCACTTCATGGAATACGAACCGCGTAACCCTCATCATCTGAGATATGTGCTTGATCCTAAGCCGATTGAAAAAAAGATGCTTAAGAAAATGACGGATATTGTCCTCAAGATCAACCACTCTTTGGGCTATGATTTTAATACGGTTGAACTGGCTGTAAGAGACGGTATTCCTTACGCAATTGACTTTTGTAATCCTGCTCCCGATGCAGAACTTACCTCCGTGGGCGAAGCTAATTTTGAATGGGTAGTCGAAAATGCAGCCAATATGGCTATTGAAAAAGCAAAGGCGCACAAAGCCGGAGGAGATAACTTGACTTGGGGAACTTTTGTCCGGCAAGGGGTCCAAGGAAAGAAAGTAAAGGCAGGAACCGCGAAGCGGAAATAAGGTCTTACTTAGTTTGGGAGGGAAGTTGAAAGAGCGGTCTTCTTTCAGTATTTGGTATAAATTTTACTTATCTTTGAAATTAAATATTTAAAGATGAAAAAGGGGAAATTAGCAATTTTAGATCTCTACGACGGCGAACCGAACCAAGGAATGCGGGCGATTAAGAATATCGTGAATCGTTATCAGGAATATTTTGAATGGAAAGTATTCGATGTGCGAGGCAAAGCCGAGATACCAAGCTCGGACTATGATATCTATATTAGTAGTGGTGGTCCGGGCAGTCCGCTCGATGGAGATGGGGTTTGGAATAGAAAGCTTTTTGATTTAATTGACGAACTCTGGGAGATCAATAGTCAGGCAACAGAAATAAAAAAATATGTCTTTTTTATTTGTCATTCCTTTCAGATGGCCTGTGATCACTTTGATTTAGCGCGGGTCTTGCCACGAAAATCTCGGTCGTTTGGTACCACTCCGGTTCATAAAACACAGGCTGGAAAGAAAGAACGGTTTTTTGTCCAGTTACCGGATATTTTTTGTGCAGCAGATTTTCGACTTTGGCAGGTGGTACAACCAGATTACGATATGTTTTTAAAAATGGGGGCAAAAATAATGGCCCTTGAAAAAATTCGCCCACATATTCCACTTGAGCGAGCCATCATGGCAGTTCGCTTTTCAGAAGAAATGTTTGGCGTTCAATTTCATCCCGAAGGAGACCCAGAAGGAATGTTAATTCATTTCAGTAAACCCGAAAATAAAGCGGTGATCGTAAAAGAGCACGGCCAAGAAAAATTTGACCAAATGATGGAAGATTTAAATAATCCGATGGCCATCCCGCTGACGTACGATTCTATCCTACCCAATTTTTTGGATGAGGCGGTTCGTTCGCTCGCGATGGTTACGGTCTAATAATTTATAGAAAAACACAAAACAGAACACACCGTGCACGCTTCTCAACGTCAAGTATTTAATAAGAATTTTTCTCCTGAACGATACGCAAAATTAAAGGAACTGATTAATACGGCTTACCAAAAAGAAGTGGCTTTTAGGATCAGTGAAACGCCTATCTTTTTGACCCCTAAACTTCGCGCTCAGTTGCTCGAAGCTTGTGAAGAAATCAGCGAAATTTTATTAGATCCAGATTTTAAACAAAAATCTCAAGCCGCTATTTTACCGGGACAAGAGGTGCCGGGAGAAGATGATCATACGACTTTTCTACAAATGGATTTTGGAGTTTGTGATGACGGAAATGGAGGCTTGATTCCACAATTAATCGAAATACAAGGTTTTCCAACCCTTTACTTTTTTCAAGAACTACTAGCGCGATCTTTTAAAACTGCTTACGAGATCCCGTCGTATTATACTTCTTTTTTTGGTGGACTCGATACGGCTGGATATATTGAAAAATTACGAAAAGTAATTGTTGGGGATAGTCGTCCTGAGCATGTAGTTTTGTTGGAAATTGATCCGCATAACCAGGCGACAGCGATTGATTTTTATGCAACGGAAGCAGCGATCAAAACGCCGATTAAATGTATCAGCGATATAAAAAAATCAGGTAAAGACTTGTATTATATCAATGAGCAAGGGAAAAAAATTGGCGTAGAGAAAATATATAATCGGATTATTTTCGATGAGTTAGAACGGCGGCCAGAATTCGTAAAAGCGTATTCGTTAAACGACGAAGTCAATGCTGAATTTATCGGTCATCCACACTGGTTTTCTCGAATCAGTAAACATGCCATGCCGCTTATCAAGAGTAAATACAATCCTTATTGTGCTTTTCTAAGTGATTTGGAAACGATCCCAGATGATTTACATAATTATGTTTTAAAACCGCTTTTTTCTTTTTCTGGTAGTGGCGTAATTATTAACGTAACGAAAGAAGATATCGAAAAGGTGACCAACCCAAAGCATTTTATGCTACAAAAGAAAGTCAATTATCAACCTGCTATCCAAACAATTAATGTTCCTACCAAATGCGAAATCAGAATGCTGATGGTTTGGGAAAAAGGCGCGCCACGTCCCGTGGTTGTCAACAACCTCGTTCGACTCAGTAAAGGAGAAATGGTAGGGGTGAAATACAATAAAGATAAGGACTGGGTTGGGGCTAGTGTAGCGCTCCATGATGGACGGTTGTAAGGGGCGCTTTCTGGCTATACGCTACAGCTGAATACTCACCAAGATAGCGAATTTATTTGCTAGATTTTTTCTAAAGATTTTTGATTTCTTCTTCGGACAGATTGGTATATTTCATGATTTTTTCAATTGAAATGCCATCTAACTTCATTTCTCTGGCAGTTTTTCTGGCTGTTTCTCTGGCAATTTGTTGTCTTTCTTCTTCTTTTAGCATTTCGATGATAGTAGCATTTTTTGCCATCATCATTTCATAATTCATTCTCTGATCTGGAGTCATTTGACTTTTATCCAGTTTGTCCATTGCTTGTTTTATCCAGTCTTCCGTTAAAAACTTTGGTAATTGGTCAGCACCTTTAATATTTTCTAAATTTTTCATAATAAAAATTAGTTTATCTAAATCTGACTGAATTTGAGATTCTTTTTTATCAAATTTATTAATTTCTACAATAATATGTGTGATTTGGTCATCTAATTCTTCGCCTTTTTGATTGGTTAACCTTGCAAAATGGTAATACTCTTTTGATTTTGGAAATATTTCATTAGCTAAAAAACCAATGCAGTAGATGGGAGTGAGGTTGTCAAATTTGTATTCTCCTTTCTCCACTAGTGTATTAAACTTCTGAAAAGCATAAAATTTGGCTCTTTGCATAAAGTGCTTGTAATATCCTAACTGCATTTCCACAATAAAAGTTCTTTGTTTTTCATCTTTACAGACCAAATCAAAAAGACCACCTCTTGATTCTTGTGTAATTCCAACAAATTCATTTCTTAAAAATTGAACTTTTTTAATTGGTGTTTCACTTTTTATAAGTGCTTGAAGTGCTCTTCTTAAAAATAATGTATTTGATTCGTCAGCAAAAGCTATTTTAAAACCGTAATCTGATAATAATGAGATAAATTTACTTTCGTTTTCCATAGCCCTAATTTACTGTTTTTCCCTGATTTGTAACCTTGTTTTCTGTTTTTTCTAATTGAATCTTTATCCATTGGACTGCTCAATATTTGTCAACTATTTATTAGAATCATGGTTTTCAAGGTTTAAGTAAATTATACCTAGTCCCTAGAAAACAATTACCTTTGTGGAATGAATTATCTTACACTTGAAAAAGTCAGCAAAACTTTCGGCGAAAAGGTCCTCTTTAAAAATATTAGTCTACAGATCAGTCAAGGAGACAAGATTGCCATGGTTGCTAAGAATGGTACGGGGAAAACTACCATGTTAAAATTGATTGCTGGTTTGGAACCCGTAGAAGGAGAAATTGCAAAGATAATTAAGGCAAAAAATATACGAGTTGGTTATTTAGAACAAGATCCTTCGTTCCCAGCAGGACAGACAATCATTGAAGCTGTTTTTGATTCTGAAAATAAAATGGTGGCCGCTACGAAAGCTTACAACGAAGCCCTGCAAAATCCAACCAACGAAACGACCCTACAAGCA
>CALFWZ010000020.1 GCA_937928405.1 uncultured Saprospiraceae bacterium | reverse complement strand
ACCGAAGACACCCTTGCCTTTAGCTAGTGATTCCCTCTCTTCTAGGCTCACTCGGGACTTACACCCTATAGTACAGCACCATGTATGGCACACAAAAAGTCGTCTTGGCTGATAGCCAAGACGACGAAACACCTTTTTCATAAGAGTGAATAGTTTGGACAAACTATTAATTTTATGATAAAAAAATTCTTAAACTGATTTGTATACTTCAAGCAGTGCGCCAATTTTATCCATCAGGTCTTCTGGTCCAAATGGTTTTCCGACATGATCATTCATTCCAAATAATTTGGCTTTTTCTTTTTCTGTCAAGAACGCCGATGCCGTAAGAGCAATAATTGGCACATCTCTTTTTCGTGGATCGGTGGATTTTCTAATTTCGGCAGTGGCTCGATATCCATCCATGTTAGGCATTTGAATATCCATGAGAATAAGATCAAAGTAGGCATGTTCTAATGCTTCCAATGCCTCTACCCCATCATCAGCGGTGACCACTTCTACGCCAATTTTACGCAGCATCTTTGCGACGACTAATTGATTGATTTTGTTATCTTCTACCACCATAATCTTATATCCTTTGAGGTGTTCGAAGGACATCAAGGTTCTATTTTCAACTTTTACAGGAGCTTTGTTTCCAGAAATTTTAAACGGAAGATAGATGGTAAATTTGGTCCCTTTTCCGACTTCTGATTCAACTTCTATTTTCCCATTTTGCAGATCTACTAATCGCTTAGTGATAGTAAGTCCTAAGCCCGCATAACCTTCAAAAATATCACCCGACTGGTTATTACTTAACTCTCTGAACATCTGTGTATATTCCGCCTCGTCCATTCCTTTCCCATTATCTTCGATATGCATGACTAAGGTAACTTCATTAGATTTTAATTCGTGCAACTGAACATTGACATCTACCTTACCCTCCTCGTCTGTATATTTAATCGCATTGGAAACTAAATTGGTCAAAATCTGATTGAGTCGTACTGGGTCACCAACCAAACACTTTGGAATGCCTTCATCAAACGAATAATTTAAAGCAATATTTTTATCACGCGCCGGAAGCAAAAATCGCTGCTTGGTATCTTCGATGGTATCTACTGGGCTGAATTCTCGACTTTCAAGAGTTAGTTTCCCAGCTTCAATTTTGGAGAAATCAAGTACATCATTAATAAAGACCACTAAATTATTAGCAGAAAATTGGAGCGTTCGCAGGTGTTCTACCTGATCTTGGCGAGGTTCTTCTTCTAACAATAGATGCGTTAATCCAATAATAATATTCATGGGTGTCCGCATCTCATGACTCATGGTAGCCAAGAAACGATCTCGAGCAAAAGAGGATTGTTCAATGGATTCTCTTTCCGCCATTTCGTTGACTAATTTGTGGTTTAAATTGTCAAGGCTTTCATTCGTATTTTTGAGTAATAGATTTTTATCCTTTATCTCTTCACCCTGTCGGCTGATTTCTTCGTTTTTCGCTAACAATAATTCATTGTCTTGTTTTTTACGACGATAACTACTAAAGAGTACAAACATCAATAATGCGCCCAACCCAAGTAAGGCGTATAGGAAAGTACGCATCTTACTAGAGAAAGCTTGTTCTTTTTCTAGCGAAGCAATAGTTGCTTGATTTTTTTCAGCCTCAAATTCTGACTCGTATTTCGTGGTCAATTCGAGTAGTGCTTTATCTTTTTCATTATTGTAAAAAACATCACGGCTATCTGCGTAAGCTACGTGCATATCATACGCTTTTTCATACATCCCCAAATCGCGGTAAGCCGCCGCAATATCTCGATAAATCCCCTGTGTTTTTGGAGACTGTCCTTCTGCTTTTAAAAGCTGAATACTGGAATTTAGGTTTTTATCCGCTTGCGTTTTATTCTTCATCTTAGCGTAAATCACTCCAAAGTTTTTGTAGGTTTCCGCTAATAGAATTGGTTGATTGAGATTAGATCGAATACCAAAAGCAGTTTCGTTAGCCTCTAGTGCTTCCTCATACTGGCCTTGTGATAAATGAACTTTCACCATATTATTAAAATCACTACTAATAGCTGGCATATCTTCCAATGAGCTATTAAGATCGAGTGACATCTCATGGTAGGTCAAGGCACCGTCATGATCCCCCAAATCGCTGAGAATATTTCCTAGAAAGCTTGCGATAGCTGCACCTCCTGTTAAGTCCTCCGTTTCGATTTTTAACTCCATGGCTTTGACATAACAATTTCTTGCTTTCCCGTAAACTTTTTTAAATAAGTAAACATCTCCAAGGTTTTTATTCGTTTCGGCTGCACCAACTTTATCGTTATTTTTCACACGAATTGTCAAAGCCTCTTCTAAATTAGCGATCGCGTTGCCTGTATTTTCTTGTAAATAAAACAAACGTCCAATATTATTTTTAGAACAGCCAATACCTACTTCATCATTGATATTATTACGAATATTCATGGCGGCCAAGAAATTTTTCATGGCATTGGTATAATCCAATTTCGCTTGATAAATCAATCCCAAATTATCCAAAGCGTTAGCTTCTTCATCCGATTCGGATAAAGATCGGGAAAGGTCGATAGCTTCCATAACATAGCGCTTGGCTTGTAAAGCTTGATCTTTCACCAACATTAAGGCGGATAATTTATTGAGTGTTTTTAGCTTCTCGCGTCCTTGCTGGGCATTAACCTGTTTTTTAAACTGGTCAATTTGATCAGATTGAGCGAAAGTAATAGAATAGGAAAAGGAAATAATTAGGAAGCAAAGAAAGGTGAGAATTTTCTTCATTTTTTTAAGGTGTTTCAAGTAGTAAATAATACAAATTGGATGACATTGTCCAAAATCTATAGGTCATCCAACACATTATAACTTTAGCAAATTTAATGCCGAAGGTTCTTGATAGGAAAAATGGTTTTTAATTTTCAGCAAGAAGGATGGAAAAATTTAAAGGTTTCAAAACCAGCATATTTTTTAAAAAAATAAGCCAATTACCAGTTAGCAATTGGAAGGCATCTGATTCACTTTGGTTGTTTAATGCTTTCGTTCGCACAATCCTTTAGGATGGCTTTATATTTAGGAAGATCTTCTAAATCACGGGCATGAAATTCTTCGAAGGTAAGTTTGGTTTTGATAGACTTTATATAGCAATCACAATACTGATCCATATGATGCGTCGCTTGAAATTCAGCATCCATTTCATCCATTAGGGTGACTCGGATACTATTCTCAGCTCTTTCTGGCAGCAAAAATTCCATAGATGGAGGATTAAAAATAAGTTTATCACCGGGGACACAATTATCCAGCACCGCAGTAAAGGCCGTATCTTTTAACTCATTGATATGATTAAATTCTCCTTTTTCGAATTTATCCATAATCAGCTTATCATCTTTTACTTTGGCAAATATCTTAGGAGCTGCGCAAGCACAATATTCGATAAGTCCTTGAGACATCCCAGCGATTTTTTCACTTTCGGATAAGCAAAGAGCTTCTATTTTTTCAATCTTTGGATGCTTGGATTGACAGGCTGTTGCTAGAAAAAATAAAAATAAAACCAGGTATTTCATGAAATTTTATACGGAAAAACAGATGCAAAAGTTTGGGAATAACCACCTTTTCTTAAAGTTGTCTAATAAGTTTTTTCCTTAGGGCCGCCATTGATTAATGGACTGTTTATATTTTTCGAAAGTGTCTAGAAATATTGGTACCGTCAGTTTGGCTTCTTTACCTGCACCATTCATCAATAAGCAAAATCCAATTTGTTCTTCGTGGTTAACAGCCATTTCTCCTTTGTAGCTATTGACAAATCCACTATGGTAAGACACTTTAGTTCCCGCATAATCAAGAATACGCCAACCTAATCCATAAGCGGCGGATCGAAGTCTAGGCCATTTGCCAAAATACCGACGTTTTACGGGCGTTTTTATAATGGGTGTAAAGACCGGTGCTAGATCCTCACTCGTTAATACTTCTGGAAATTGACCGAGTAATAACCGAAGATAAGTAGACATGTCATTAATACTCGCATTCACGCCACCTGCTGGTACAGCGGTATAATATTTATTTGAAATTTTAGTTTCGTACCAACCAGACTTCGCCGGTTTATGTGGTTTGGCGGTATTAGTTCGTCCGACGATCGAAGCTCGATTAGTAGAAGCATCCATCATTCCTAGCGGATCGAAGATTTTTTCTTTTAGCAATTGCTCGTAAGATTTGCCAGTGGCTACTCGATGTACTTCCCCAATAATGCTAAAAGGAGCATTCTGATAGCTATAAACAGTTCCTTCTGGGCCTACTAAATCTACCGTTTTTAATTGAGTAATAATGTCAGCAGTAGAAATACCGGCTTCTACTAAATTTGTATAGGTATGATACGGTAAACCCGAAGTATGGGATAACAAATGCCAGAGTTGGATACGGTCAGTTTGCTCATTATCAGAGAGTTGGAAGGCAGGTAAGTAATCTTTTACATGATTCTTCCAACGGACTTTATTTTCTTTAACTAATCGAGCAGTAAGAATCGCCGCAAAAGATTTAGAGAGTGAAGCAATCCGAAATACGGAATGCTGATCGATGGGTTCTTTGGTTTTAACAGAGCGTACCCCAAAGGTTCGGATAAAGACCTGATCCCGATAGACGATAGAAACGGCTGTACCAGGCACTTTACTATCTTTTAAGAGTTTTCCAATCTGATTAAAACTATCATCGACCCATTGCTGTACATATGGATTGACAGCTTTCTTAGCTACATAAGGTTTAATAATATGATCTTCTTTTGAAACATAACTTACCCAAAGAAAATAGGCAAGCGTGGTAATCCCAAGATAAAGGAGCCATTTTTTTGACATGGTAGTAATCAGAAATTTAAACGCTGAAAAACTCCAAAGATAAGGTTTTTATTTTGATACACGGATGGGCGTTGAATATTGAATAATTCAGGATTCTTTATAAAATTTCATGACCAATTTCTTCAGGCTCCCGGTCTGGTTTAGCGTAGCTGAGTCGGGCTAATTTTTGTGTTTGGTGATAACCATCTAAACAAGAAACAGCCACTGTTCCAGCTTTTTCTAGATCAAGATATCCATCCGGCATAATTAGTTGAGGAGCTACCAATACCTCTTCAATGGCACCAATGATCATTTGCGTTCCATTGGCTTTTATTTCTAAGGATTCTACGAATGATAATCCAATCTTGACTTTGCTTTCTTGAACAAAAGGAGCTTTGACATTTTCAGAATAAAAAGGAGTTAATCCCGCAGCAGCAAACTCTGATATGGCTCGGTCGTAACGTGCGGCTGTTTGATGTGCTTTTTTATAAAAATCAAGGTGGACATGATTGATTGTAAAGCTATTGGTCGCTATAATATTTTCGTAAGTATGTCGGGGTACACTGACGGGACGCATAATAAATCCCATGAGTGCTGGATTGGCTCCAAGATGAACAACAGAAGTAAAGATGGCTAGATTTTCTTGTCCATCAGGGCTAATCGTTCCGATAAGGTTCCCGCTTTTAAATCCACTGAGAGAGTTTACGAAGTTGGTACGATACCGTTTGGGAAGCTCCTTAATTGCTGATTTTAACATTTACAGATTATTTGATGTGAGGATAGGTGGATTTTTAGAATGTGGTCTGTCTAAACACGTAGAGCGGACATACCGCCATCAACGCCGATGATTTGTCCGCTGATCCAGGAGCTATCATTGGAGAGTAGGAAGGCCGCCATCTTTGCAATATCCGTTGGAGTACCTGTCCGACGTAAGGGATGTCGCTTATCCGAAGCCTCTTTCTTTTCGGGTGTACTGAGCAGATTACCAGCGAGTTCGGTATCAGTAAGTGAAGGAGCAATGCAATTGACACGGATGGTTGGAGCTAGTTCGGCAGCGAGCGAACGGGTAAGTCCTTCCACCGCAGCTTTGGCCGTGGCGATACTCGCATGAAAAGCCATACCTTGCCCTACAGCTACCGTACTAAATAACACAATACTACCCTGTCCAGATTTTTTAAGCTTAGTCATGGTAGCCTTAATGGCTTTTACAGCTCCCAAAACGTTGATATTAAAATCTGCGAGGAAGGTTTCTTCTTTCAGCGAACGAAAAGGTTTGAGCGTGATACTTCCCGGACAATAAGCCACACCGTGAATTTCTTCAGGTAAGGTATCTTTAGGAAATTCATCCGTGGTAGCGTCAAATACTATATGATTAATACTACTGTCTAAGTCGCCTCTTGTACGTGCATAAACGGTAACTTCATGACCGCTGGAAGTTATTTCATCCACCAAAGCGCGACCGATTCCTTTACTACCGCCAATAATTATATAGTGCTTACTCATCTTACCTAAAGATTTAATTTAAAAAATTTTATAAAAAAGGATAAACAGCAGAATGATTTTATTGTTGAGGTAAATCAAAGGAATTTTATGCTATTCTATTTTAGAATTTAAAAATAAATTGCCTTCGATTTCGTAAGTTTGCCCATTCAATAAATCAAGTCAAACAACCAGGAATATTTCTCAATAATCATCACATGAATATCAAAGCACTACTTCAAAAATTGACCTTAGAAGAAAAGGTAGGTCAAATGACTCAGGTTACTTCTCATCTTTATCTGAAGGATAATTCTAGCGATCAATTAGATATAAAAAAACTGGCGAACGCCGTAGTTAATAAGAAGGTAGGTTCTATCCTAAATGTAAAAACGCACGCTTTCTCTCTCGAAAAATGGGAGGAGATTATGGCAGCTATTCAAAAGCAAGTTCTAAAAACTAAAAATAAAATACCTGTCATTTACGGAATTGATTCCATTCACGGAGCCACTTATGTAAAAGGCGCTACCCTCTTTCCACACAATATAGGAATGGCCGCTACGCGTGATAATTCACTGGTGGCGAAAGCCGCAAAAATCACGGCCATTGAAACCAGAGCTGCTGGAATTCCCTGGAATTTTGATCCAGTTTTTGATGTAGGCCGGGTACCTGCCTGGGCGCGTTTTGAAGAGACCTTTGGCGAAGATACGTATCTATGCGCGCAGATGGCAGGAACTGCGGTCACCGCTTATCAAGGTAAAGATCTTCGAGCAACCGATACGGTAGCAGCTTGTATGAAACATTTTTTAGGATATTCTAGCCCAGATAGTGGACATGATCGTACGCCCTCAAATATTTCTGAAAATCAATTACGAGAAATTTTCTTACCTCCCTTTCAAGAAGCCGTAAATCGGGGGGTAGCCACTGTTATGATCAACTCTGGAGAAATTAATGGCGTTCCCGTTCATGGCAGTTATAAATTACTCACCACTATTCTCCGCAAGGAATTAAAATTTAAAGGACTGGCCGTGACTGACTGGGAAGATATTATTCGTTTACACACTCGACATAGAATAGCCGCAACACCGAAGGAAGCTGTTGGCATTGCCATCAACGCAGGCATTGATATGAGTATGGTCCCTTTTGATTATAGCTTTACAAAGTATTTAATCGAACTAGTGAAAGAAGGGGTCGTTCCCATAAAGCGCATAGACGAGGCCGTAACTAGGATTTTAAAACTAAAAAAAGATCTAGGTTTATTTGAACATCCACTCGTAAAAGGTTCAGAAAAAATAGCATTGAATACGCCTGAAACACAAGCGATTTCTTTAGCCGCAGCACGAGCGACTATGACGCTAGTAAAAAATGGTAAAGGGAAAAAACCAATTTTACCTTTTTCTAAAAAACCTAAAATTCTTTTAGCTGGACCGGCAGCCAACAACGTAAGTTGTCTGCATGGAAGTTGGTCTTGGACTTGGCAAGGAAAAGAAGTAGCACAATATCCTAAAACTGTCAAGACGATTCAAAAAGCATTAACAGAAAAAATAGGAAAAGAAAATGTAATTTGTTTTTCAAAAAGCAAATACGATACCGCGGATAATTTCAATATTAAAAAATTACAAGCGTCGGCCAAAAAGGTCGATCAAATTGTCCTTTGCTTAGGAGAAGATGCTTACGCAGAAGGTCCAGGATATTCTCCGACTTTATTGCTAGATGATCGCCAAATGGCACTGGCTATGGCAGCCATTAAAACTGGAAAACCCGTTACGCTTGTCATGGTCCAAGGACGTCCGAGAATTATTCGGAAACTGGTTCCAGAGGTTGCTGCTATCTTGCTTGCTTATCGTCCAGGACCTTTAGGTGCACAGGCGATTGTTGAAACGTTACTGGGTGATCATAATCCAAGCGGAAAACTCGCCTTTTCCTATCCTCGCTATTCAAATGATTTACAGACGTATGATCACAAATATTCAGCAGAAGTTCAAGAATTAGTCCCTGCCGTCATTACCGATGGAGGTTATAACCCACAATGGCCTTTTGGGTTTGGGTTGAGTTATACAAATTTCGAATTTGGAAAACTGAGGTTAAATAAAAAGCATCTTAAGAGAGGAGATATTTTAAAAATATCAACCATGGTAAAGAATACTGGGAATCGAGCGGGAACGATCGGTATCGATTGTTTTATTCGAGATTGTTATGCCTCTGTAACGCCTCCTGTAAAGCGACTAAAAAGATATACCTCCGTAATGCTTGCGCCAGGGGAAGTGCAGAAAATCAGTTTCGAATTGAATGAAATGGACTTGAGTTTTATCGGTCAAGATGGAAAACGAATTGTTGAAGCTGGTGATTTTGAAGTAATGGTGGGTAGCGAAGTTCGGAAATTTAGAGTAGTAATTTAGCATATTCACGTGGTTACCACAATAAATGAAATTACGCTGATATCAGCTATCAATAAAAATCACAGACTTATTCTTTTCAACCCCTGACTCGTGTTATGAAGTTGTTTAAAAATGAAGCACAATGGCTGCGGATAAGTCATTGATTGCCAATACTTCACAAATTTATCGGCACCGTCCCGAAAGCGTTCGGGACGAACCTCAAAATTTGCATTGTCTTGGCAACCAAGCACTTACCCTCGCCTTTTGTGAACATTCTTAAACAACTTCTATTAAGTATTGACATTAATTAGACTAATTGAGTAATAGTTAAGCATTAACTCACATTAGTTTTTTTTACCTTTACGGTATATTCCTCAAATCAAATCCATCATGATGAATTCAGCCTTTATCCTAAAAAAAATGGTGTCAACCATATCATTTTTTTTCCTATCCATTTCCTTCTTTTATGCCCAGAACGAGGTAACTGTACAAGCATCACAGGCTGTTTATCTAGGAAAAACTCGACCATTAGGAGACGCATCAGGTATTACCTTAGGTTATAAAGAAAAAAAAGATCTTAAGAAAAAGAACTGGCCAAAAAAAATAGGTAATTTCAAAGGTAATACTAAGATGGAAAATGTTAATCCAAACGCTTTACCTTTGGATGGAGATCCTGTTCGACAAATTGCTAGTCGAACAAATACTGGAGAAGAAATAGAAGTATTAGTCAATCGAGATGGTATAAGAGGTACCCAGACACCATTTAGTCCGCCAGACCCAGTAGGAGCAGTCGGAAAGGATCATTATGTACAATTGGTAAATGCCACCGTGGTTTTAATTACTGATAAAGACGGAAATACTACGTCTGCACCTTTTTCATCGGATATTTTTTGGGGATCCGTCAATAGTTCTGGAGCAGGTGATCCGATGATTTTGTGGGATCATATAGCAGAACGTTGGTTTATATTAGAATTCGGAAGTGATTTTACCTCCATGCTTGTAGGGATTTCAGATGATCATGATCCAGCTGGCCAATATACTGCTTACAAAATCAATGCACCGGGTTTACCTGATTATCCGAAAATTGGAATTTGGTCGACTGGTTATTATATCACAACAAACGAATTTACAAGTAATTTTATTCCTACCTATCTGCTAGATCGAGAAGCCATGTTAGCAGGGAATCCTGTTTTAAATTTTCAAAGAATATTAGGTATCCCAAAATTTGGTAGTTTTCAGGTAGGTTTTCAGGTAGCTAGTGCCGTACATTGGGACGGAGATACGCCTCCACCAACGACCACTCCAATGATGGCCGTTCGCATGCATGATGATGCCTGGGGTGGTGGTTCGGATAGGATAGAGATTTTTGAATTTACCCCAGATTTTGATAACCCTAATAATACGATAGTCAATGGCCCTATTCTAATACCTACTGCTCCCTTCGATTCGGATCTTTGCCAAAGCAATATATTTGATTGCCTCCCACAAGGCAACGGATCCACAATATCTGCCATGGAACAAGTGATCATGTTCCGTCCTCAGTATCGAAATTTTGGTTCTCATGAGACGATAGTTTTAAATTTTGCAGTAGATGTAGATGGTAATAATCATGCAGGTATCCGATGGATGGAATTACGAAAAACAGCCGCTTTCCCATGGTATGTTCATCAAGAAGGTACTTATGCACCAGATGAATTGAACCGTTTTATGGGAGCAATGGCGATGGATGCAAATGGTAGTATTGCGCTAGGATATACGATCATGGGAGAGAATACGTTCCCTAGTTCTGCTCTAACTGGTCGATGTGCAGATGACCCTCTTGGAGAAATGACCTTTAACGAGATAATAATCGGCGAAGGACAATCTTGGAATGGAACTGAAAGATGGGGAGATTATGCAGCCATGACCGTAGATCCTGTAGATCAAACAACTTTTTGGATTACCAATGAATATGCAGGAGCAAATAGTAATTGGGCGACAAAAATTGCTTCTTTCAAAATTAATCGTAGGGATACCTTCGATATGGCCGCTCAAGCGTTAATAACACCAATCTCTATAGATGATTATACTGCTACAGAAACTGTTACTGGTAGATTTGTTAATACTGGAATATCACCTATTTCGGATTTTTCCGTAGGTTTTTTGTTAGACAATGTCTTAATTGAAAAAGTAGTAATTCCAGAAACCCTCCAACCTGACAGTAGTCTTGTTCACATCTTTGAGAATACAGTGGATATGTCAGCAGTAAGAGATTATCAGTTGAAGCTTTTTACAGATTTGGAGATGGATGGAAATGTTTTTAATGACACTCTTAGATCAACCCTTCAGAAAATCCCCAGGTTTGATGTAATTGCCGAACGTATCGACGATTTAAGTTTACAGATTTGTGAAACACCTACGATCGTAAATTTAGTTTTAAAAAATGGTGGCACACAAAATTTAACGAGTGCAACGTATTTTTATAGCATCAACGGGAATGTCTCCAATCCGCAGACTTGGACCGGTAATCTAGCAATGGACGAAGAAGCTTCGATTGAAGTTGAATTAAGTGGTTTTTTATTAAATGGAGAGAATAATCTGTCTTTTACCGTAACGGAGCCTAATGGCTTTCCGGATGAAAGATCACAAAATAATACATTCAATAGAACATTTAATATTGTATCGGATGGTATCATCCACACCTTAACAATTCAGTTAGACAATTTCCCGCAAGAATCTTCGTGGGTAATCGTTGATCAGGATGGTATTCCCATTCACCAAGGAGGAAATTATAGCGCAGAAATGGCGAATAGTCTTATCGTGGAGCGCTTATGTATACCAGAAGGTTGTTTTACTTTTATTTTTAGTGATAGCGGCGGAGATGGTATTTGTTGTAATGCTGGCAATGGCTTTTATGAGTTTATCAATCCTGAAGGTTTTACCTTAGCAAGAGGAGACGATTTCGGCGCCATAGAGTCAGATGATTTCTGCTCCCCTTTTATGTGTTCCTTAGAAGTTGAAGTAGGGGTTAACAAAGAGACTGCTCCAGGTGCAAATGATGGGGCTATGTATATTAATGCCAATAGCAGTGGAGGATTTATTGAATATAGCATCGATGGTGGTGTCACATTTCTATCAACTCCTTTCTTTACAGGTTTGGGAGGTGGAGATTATGAGGTAGTTGTGAAAGATGAACAAGAATGTATGGTAGAAGTATTAGTAACGCTAAATACCTGTACGCTGAGTTTTACTGCTGAAGTAGAAGGTGTTAGTGAATTTGGAGCCTCCGATGGCTCGATTACCATTACGGCAGATTCTCCTTTTACGCCTATACAGTATAGTATCGATGGTGGTAGTACTTATCAAGATAGCCCAATATTTGACAATCTACCAGAAGGTGAATATGATATTGAAGTGCTTGACGCACAAGAATGTTCTGTTACTGAAACAGTTACTATTAGCACTCTTACAGATATCCATACAACCGTTTATGGTAACCGTATTAAATTAAACCCTAATCCAACCACTGGATTGGTGGAGATTGCTGCCACTGGATTTAGCGATGCCCTGATAATTCCAACACAGATTATTGATATGACTGGAAAGATTGTTCAACGTGGCGAGTTGACTCGTTTTAATGAAACGCATTTAGGGATTATGTCTGTGCATAATTATCCAGCGGGTGTTTATTTTTTAAGATTAGATCTTCCAGGAAATGATCCTTTATTTAAAATAATCAAGCAGTAAAATCATGAATATTTAAAGGCATAGAATAAATAGCCATCCGTCCTCATAAACAAATTGCCCTCTTTTCAGAGAATAAAGAGGTCAGTAAAAAACTACGCTTACATACAAATCACCAGATTATTTGATGATAGGAAAAATCAGAATGACTTATGTTTTATTTTTTGATAGCTTGACTAAGTAACGGTCAAAATAAACGGTTAATTTACGTCTTAAATATTTTTTAGCATGATGAATAAGAATAAATCTTTTAACTCCCTTTGTGTTCATGAGTTGGCGGAAAAACGAACTACAAAACCACATCAGTTGCCGATTTATGCAACCTCCTCTTTTGAGTTTACGGATATTAATCAAGGGATTGATATTTTTACAGGCAAAGCCAAGGGCCATGTCTATGGACGATATGGCAATCCCACGATTGAGGCAGTAGCAGAAAAAATTGCTTTACTAGAAACGCATGGTAGCGACCTAACCGCAAAAGGAGTTATGGTTAGTTCTGGGATGGCGGCTATCTCGACGTTAGTGATGGGTTGTCTAAAGAGCGGGGATAAATTATTGACACAAGGAAATCTATACGGAGGAACCACCGAATTATTTTTAAAAATATTCGCTCCCCTCGGCATTGAAATCATCCTAATGGATTTGGGTAATATTGATCTAGTTGCAGAAAAACTAAAAGCGGATCCTGCCATCAAGATGTTGTATTGTGAAACACCTGCCAATCCGACGATGGCTTGTGTTGATTTAAAAGCATTAGCCAATGTTGCCAAACAAAATCAGGTGATCACAGCCATTGATAATACATTTTGCACTCCCTATTTACAGCAACCTTTGACCCTTGGAATTGATTTTGTCATTCATTCTACTACTAAATATCTGAACGGACATGGGAATAATATTGCGGGTGTAATTGTCGGAACAGATGTAGAAATGATGGAAACCAAAATTTGGGGAGCCATGAAATTGATCGGTACCAATTGCAATCCGTTTGATGCCTGGCTCACTAATAATGGCATTAAAACTTTAGCCCTTCGCATGGATCGTCATAGCAATAATGCGCTGACGCTCGCCAAACGATTAGAAGATCACCCGGAAGTACTACGCGTTAATTATCCCGGACTACCCTCGCACCCATCACATAGCTTGGCAAGCCGGCAAATGGCACAATTTGGTGGTATGTTGAGTTTTGAATTGAAAGGAGGTTTAGAGGCAGGTATTTCATTGATGAACCGAGTTCAGTTTTGTACGTTGGCCCCTACCCTTGGCGATGTTGATACGTTGATTTTACATCCGGCATCTTCTTCACATATTAATGTCGATAAGGAAATTAGAGAACGAAACGGCATTACCGACGGACTTATCCGACTTTCCGTTGGGATTGAAGATGTAGAGGATATTTGGAATGATTTATTCTAATAATAATCCTAAATAAATCGTGGTAAGCGGCTTTTTCTTGCGTTTTTGAAGAAATTCCAATAAAAAAGCGAATAAAACCCCTATTTAGTGTCGTAGCAGGAACAATTTACCCTTCATTTTGATATTTTTGGGCAACAATATGTTTCTTTAGGGTGTTAAATGCGTCAAAGAAGTAGAATGATAGAAAATCATTCAAATTTTATTCACTAGATAAATCAGAAAAAATGGCTTTTGAATTCACAGACAGTAACTTTCAAGAAGCAGCTCTCGACAAGAAAGGAGTTGCCGTAGTAGATTTTTGGGCAGAATGGTGTGGCCCTTGCCGCATGATTACACCAATCATTGAAGAACTTGCCTCCGAAATGGACGGTAAAGCAACCATCGGAAAATTAAACGTAGATCAGAATAAAGAGGTATCGATGAAATATGGAATTCGTAGTATCCCTACTATTTTAATTCTAAAGGACGGAGAGGTAGTTGATAAGCAAGTAGGCGTTACTTCTAAAGCGGCACTGGAAGAAAAGATTCTATCTCACGTATAGAAATTGTTTAAAAACTATGGTTAGACCGTAATTTCTGTCTTCCATATAAGCCTTCATTTCGTATATTGCGAGATGAAGGCTTTTTTGATTGTAACATGGCATCAGTTTGTTGCGTTCTAATAATTGACAAGCTAAAAAAAATAACGAATGGATAGTTTATTAGACAATATAGATGTAAGAGATTTAGGGAATCTGGACCTGCTGGCTAAGCAAGTGGTAGAAGGTTTTATCATCGGATTACATAAAAGTCCTTTTCATGGTTTTAGCGTAGAATTTGCCGAACACCGGTTGTATAACCCTGGTGAGTCGACCAAAAATATGGACTGGAAAGTTTATGCCCGTTCTGATAAATTATTTATAAAAAGATTTGAGGAAGAAACCAACCTTCGGTGTCAAATCGTCATTGATACTTCTTCCTCCATGTATTTTCCAGAGGCACCAAAAAAGAATGCCAAAGGACATATTAATAAGTTGCAGTTTTCGGCTCTGGCAGCGGCGGCTTTGATGAATTTGCTAAAAAAACAACGCGATGCTTTTGGGTTGAGCTTATTTGATACCGCAGTCAACACGCATACTCGTTGTAAAGTATCGACCACCCATTACCGATTATTATTGACCTATTTGGATGAACTGATTCGCAATCCAGCGCGTAACCGCAAGACTTCCGCAGCAGCGGCGTTGCACCAGATTGCCGATAGCGTTCATAAGCGAAGCATGGTAATTATCTTTAGCGATATGTTTGAACAGTCCGATGATACAGATGCTTTATTTTCAGCACTCCAACACCTAAAACATGCTAAACATGAAGTGGTGCTTTTTCATGTGGTCGATAAATCAAAGGAAATAAATTTTGAATTTGAAAATCGACCTTATATATTTGAGGATATGGAAACAGGAGAAACGGTGCGGCTCCAGTCAAATCAAGTAAAAGATTATTATAAGGAACAAATCCAGAAATTTAACGAGGCCTTAAAAGTTAAATGTTTACAATACAAAATTGACTTTGTTGAGGCGGATATTAACGAAGGATTTAAACCTATTTTGCAGAGTTATTTGGTGAAGCGAGGGAAGATGCGGGGTTGATTTATGGATTTGTTGATTTGTTGATTTGTTGATTTGTTGATTCTTCCGGCAGGCAAGGTGTTGATTAAGATAAAATGGCAAGAAGCAAGTTCCAAATAAAAATATCTTATGAGGTAAAAAATTGTACTAATTATCCTTGATCGTATAACTCAAAACCCGAAACTTTTTTACTCAAAACTTTAAAAATGGCTAAACGTAAACGAATTAACTTATCTAAGATTTCTACTCGTCCACCGGAAGGGGTTGATAAAAATAAAATAAGGAAAATGACCAAAGAGATGGGAAAAGAAATCTCTTTGCTTCATGAGGATATGATAGCAGAAGGCAAAAGATCTTTACTCGTGATTTTTCAGGGAATGGATAGTAGTGGAAAGGATGGTGCTACCAAAAATGCTTTTCGATATTGTTCCCCCATCAACTTAAGCGCCTATTCTTTTAAGAAACCAACAGACTTGGAATTTAAGCATGACTTTTTATGGCGGGTTCATCAGCAAGTGCCATCGAAAGGGTCGATCAAAATTTTTAATCGTTCCCATTACGAAGATATTTTGATTCAGCGGGTGCATGGCTGGATTACGGATGCGCATGCTCGAAAAAGAATGGCCGCCATTAATGCGTTTGAGGAGCTGTTGCAGTTTGATAATAATACCACGGTGCTCAAATTTTATATGCATCTTTCAAAAGAACGACAGTTAGAAAAACTACAGGAACGAATTGATGATCCAACCAAAAATTGGAAACATAACGATGGGGATTGGGAGGAACGAAAGCATTGGGATAAATATCGGAAGGCGTATGAATATGCCATTAACAATAGTTCTATTCCATGGATTATCGCACCCGTGGATAGCCGATGGTACAGAAATTATTTTGTGACCAAAGAGATCCTGAAAGTAATGCGAAAATGGAAAATGACGAGACCGCTTATTGAAAAAAAATAAATTCATTCGACTTCTTTATAAAAACTTAGCTGCAAATAGGACATATCGTCTTACTTGCAGCTTTGTTTTTTTACGCCTTATTCTATAATTAGTAGAAAGTATTTACCAATTCTATTTCTCCTATAATCTTATCATTCATCTCTGATAAATCTTCTGATGGTATCCACAATTCTAAGTGATGATCCAAGCCTACTTTTTGAACATCGTACCTATCCGTAAAATCATCTGCTACTTCGAATTTTAGTACATGACCAACACCGTACGTTGGAACATTCCACTCTCGAGTGATTTGCTCAGCGTATGCTTCATTGAGCACTGGGTAGAAAATAGGTTGTCCATCCAATCGTGGAGGAAATTTTTTCCAATCAGACTGAATGATCAAATCCAACTCGGTTTGATTTACTGGTCGAAAGAGTAACATGATTTAAAATTTTATTTTATAACGTAAGAGGAGAGGAAGTAAGTTCCAAACAGCGTTTTTTTCATAGAAAAGAAGATAAGTTTTATTGTTGCTGCGGATCGGGAATCTTCACATTTGCAGCTACGTTTTTTGGCTCGGCTAGCTTCGGAGAACCGCCGCCAGCGCTTAGTCAATTGTCTGGTAGTATGAATAAACCCAAAATTACTAGACTTCGTTCGGTGAACGCGCGCTCCAATTTTCACCATATATTCGGTACGCTGTCCTCCAGAAAGAGTCGTTTCTTGGTTCTTCATTTTTTGTTCGTATTCTACTTAATGTTTTACCAATTTGATTATTTCCCTTTGCCTTCCATTGGATTGAATTTCTAGAAAGTAAATATTAGCGGGCAAATTATTGGTGTCAATATTTATTTCTGTTTGATGGTCAATATCTTGAACATGGACTATTTGACCTGTAATAGAATAAATTTTTAACAACCCATTATTCATCATTTGATCCACTTGAATACGCAATTCAGTAGTAAAGGGATTATTTATATTTAAAAATAATTGCTGATCAATATCTTGGGTATTGACGGTAAGTGGGCAGCCACCTTCTATGATTAATTGTTGTTTAAATAATTCATATTCTAATTCTAAAAGGTTGTATGAAGGAGGGGCAAACGGGTCACCAGAAAGAAACCCATTTACGATACCATTCTTCACTTCTAATTCAGTGGTCGCATTGTAAGGGTGACGACGACGGTAATCTCCGATGATATCCCAATCGTTTTCAAGTTCGATAATCTCATCCAAAATAATAATGACCGTGTCATTCAATGCTCCTATGTCCGAGGCAGCCATCGACCATAAGCCATTGCAATCGAAGTCCGTTCCGCTCCAAATTCTGATCACCGAATTATCCTCTTCTCCTCTAAGTATTTCTATTACTTCAAGGTCGATTCCAAAAGTATAGATAGCTGTAATCTTACCAACGATTGTCGGATTATCTGGACTATTTACGTAAGTCCGGCAGAAGTCGTTGGGAGAAAAAGAGCATGCTATGGAAAAGGAATAACAAAAAATAGCTAATAAGGTCAGGTTAATTCTTTTGGTAATCATATGCTTACGTTTTTATAAATGTAGAAAAAATGTCTTATGATAACAACAAATATTCTTTTTCCATCAGGTTTAATTGAAATTTTGTCACTTTTTTAGCATAACCAAAAGCATATTCCTAAACTATTTTTCTTCCAAAAATTTATGAATAGCCGCAAAATCCAAACGACTATATCCTTTTTTAACAGCGTTTGCATACATCTCCTTAGCGAGGTTGGCTAGTAGAAGTGGTTGTTGGTACTCGTAGGCAGTCTGGCTCGCAAGGTGAAGGTCTTTATGCATCCATTCTAATGGAAATTGAACTGCGTAATCATCAGCCGCTATCATGCTAGCTTTGAATTTTGTAAAAGGAGCGGAGACCACTAAATTCGGTATGGTATTTAAAAGGAAGGATTTGTCTAACCCCATTTTCTCTCCTAAAAGAATGGTTTCCGAAAAAATTATCATAGACTGGGCGAGCATCATATTGACCAACATTTTGAATTTACTGCCCATACCATTATCTCCTAGGTGCATAATTTTTTTACCCATCATGGCAAGTATGGGGTGGACTTTCTCGACCGTGGCTTCTTGACCTCCCACAAAAAATACGAGTTCAGCATTTTCGGCATGTGGCTTAGTTCCAGCAACTGGAGCATCGATAAAGGATATTTTTCGTTGCCTGGCAGTTACTTCCATTTTTTTCGAAAAAGAGGGATTAACCGTACTGCAATCTATCCAAATGGCGCCTTCTTTAAAATGATCAAGGGCTTTCCCATCTTCGATAAATACCGATTCTACCACGATTGGAGTAGAAAGCATACTGATGACCACATCTGCCTCTTGAACTGCTTCTTGAATGGAATTGGCGGATTTAGCACCGGCATTGACCAGTGGGATCATCGCATCTTTGCTTCGATTGAAAACGGTTAAATTAATTTGATGTTTTAAGAGATTGGCGGCCATGCGACTGCCCATTATTCCTAGTCCGATAAAGGTTACTTTCATGGTTGAATGGTTGAATGGTTGAATGGTTGATTATAGTTAGTTAATTTTTTTCAATCAATGGACTTAGTTTTTTGAATTGAGAAAATCCGAGTAATAAAAATAACGTGGTGGGGATTAGCCAAATACCATTACCAATAAAATCATGGGCTAGATGAAAAGCGATAATATTGAAAATGATCACTCCTTGTAATAACCATCCTACCAAACGGAATTGAGGTATCAATAAAAGTATCCCTCCTATGATTTCAGCTATTCCGACCATCACGTATAGATAAGAAGAAAACATAGCCCCCATAAATTGTTGAGCGACAGGGTCGCCAGGAGGATCTACTGCCATAAATCCCATAAATTTGTTGAGTCCGAAAACAATCATCACCAGCGCCAGTAGGAAAGCTGTTACTGGTTCTATCCAAGATTTTTTTGATGTCTCTACGTTAGTCATTTGTACTTTTTTAAGATGAAAAAATTAGGAAATAATTCCTTTTTATCTAGTACAAAGATCGGGGGTAAGGCAAATTTAAACTAATTCATAAACTTCAGAAATAACAGATTTGCGTAATTAAATAAATCGAATATGGTCTATCAGAAGTTGACAGTTGGTCAACTTATTTTTAAACGCTGATCCGTATAAGTAGTTAATTGAGGAGATTATTTCGGCGTTCGGATAGCATATATTGTTTTGGGGAAAATCCGGTTTGTAGTTTAAAGGCTTTGATAAAATAGGAAATGTTTTCGTATCCAACTTCATAGGCCAGCTCAGTAACACTCAAGGATTGGGTGTCAATTAATTCTATGGCTTTTTCGATTCTTTTTTCTTTCAACCATTTTTTGGGCGTTGTTTGAAACTGCACTTTAAATTCTCGTCGGAAGGTACTGACACTTCTACCAGTCAGATATGCGTAATCGTTGATATTCAAGGGCTTATCGAAATTATTTTCGATAAAGGTTTTGATATTTCGCTTTTTGGGTAGCGTCAGTTGAAAAAGAAATTCGGTAAATTTTTTCTCTGTGACAACCGCATTAATTAGATGCAGTAATTCGAGAATTTTTAAATTTAGAAAATTATTATCACTTAAACTTTGCGCCTGATAAATTTGAAGCAATGATTTTGCAAATAGACTAATCGTGGGGTCAGTGCCTAGTTTTAGAAATTCTGGCAGGCTTGTTTTTTCAATTTTTCCAATCTTCACCGTTGACAAAAACGCTTGAATAAGATCATCGTCAAAATAAAAAAGGAGGCTATGAAAATGTCCAGCTTCCGGAATCAAATCAGTTATGTGATACAAACCTCTAGGAATGAATAGGATTTCACCGGCATTGATCGTTATTACTCGTTCTTCGTAGGTTTTTATTTTTTGTTGACCAGCCAAAAGAATCGAAACAACATGGTTGGAAATGTATCCTTCTCGATTAAATAAAGATTTTGACAACTGTTTTTCTAAAATACAAACGTTGCCATCTCGGAAAATGGTTTTCACTTCTTTATTACCAAAAAGGCGTTGAGGAATTAAGATCATTTTTAGACAAAGATGTGATTTGCTTGGTTAACTAAATAAGCTAATTCTTCCAAAAATCAAAATTTTCGGTTATTATGTTTTTAAATGTAAAAAAAATTATCCAATTATCTTCCAACTAATACAATCACACGATCGACCCACCTGATTCTATCCTTTTTATTTTCTTCAAAATTCATGAAAAAATTCTAAGAAAAATAACAAGAAAAAATGTGTCTTATTGACGTTTTTTAAGTCATAAAGACGTTGCAAAATTGTAACGATTAATAAACCTTATAAAAAAGAGTTAAAATGGGTAATATCCTAGGCACTATTCTCAAGACAATTAATGAAGTTCAAAAGCAGAACAAGGCAAATCCAAATGAGCCAACTGCAGACCCGAACGTATTCGATTTACTAAAAAACAAATTGAACAATCTAGATCAAAAGACAAAGGCAAAAAGAATTGCAAAAGGGAAATCTCCACATGGTATTCTTGATTTGATTAAGAAAGAAATTCAAGGAGCAAGAAGAGAAAACAAAAAAGATCCAAACGTAGAAACGGCACCATCTTCTATTTTTGACAAATTGATTAAGAAGGTTGAAGAGCCACAAAAAAGACAAGCAAGCTCCGGTCTTCGAAAGATTGTGCAAGATTATAACTTAGACGTTAGTCATTTACCAAGAGAGGTGGTTGCTCAAGTTCAGAATGAATATATCAAAGAGCGTCAAAAATTTGATAAGCAATTTGCTCAGGCACTTTTTGATCTTACCAAGAGATACAAATAGGCTGCTAACAGTTTATTTATTGGATCGCAAAAAAAGCTCTTAAGTTCGCTTAAGGGCTTTTTTTATGTAGAGACGTTCTTTAAAAATGAAGCACAATAGTTGCGAAAAAGTCATTTTAAGAAGCCGTATTTTTTTTTAAAATTCTTTGATATAAATAAAGCCCCACCCACCCACTAAGTATCCAAGGAATCCAAGCAGACATCCGATAGATATTTGTAAAACCAAAAGGAGTAACCAAGGTGAATGCTAAAAAAAATCGCTGTGGAATCGCTGCAAAAGTCAAGGAATAATTAATAAACATCCATTTTTGATGTTCGCTAACTTTTTTATGGCGAATGGCCCAAATTGATCTAAGGATAGAATAAATCCATGCAATTGCTAAACTAGAAAAACCAAGCGTAGATATAATCCCTCCGATGGCAAATTGTGCTACCAAGAGTCCAAAAATTCCACTAATAAAAACACTGACGGAATATACATATCCTAATTTCCGATGTAATGCTAAATTTTTATTTCGAATGGACTCAAATAATTGGAAAGGCCCCGTGAAGATGGCGATGAGTCCAAAGACAATGTGAATACGTAAAACAATATGATACCAAAGTTCGGTAGACATTGTTTTGTCTGTAATAATTCCAGTTGTTTTAGTATGAAAATAATGAAAAGAGGTAGCAAAAATGATGGCAGCTCCCAAGAGGAAAAAAAATAAGGAAGCCCGATCTTTGGTGGTCATTTTATTCATTTATCTTGGAGTTGGGTGGTAGAAAGAATCGCTATTAACTCAAGACACAAGTTAAAAAATAAATGCTCATTTCCTACTAATTGTATTCAAGTTTTCATTTGACGAATTAAATCCAAATATTATTTTTGGCCTTTCATATAAAACTGTTTTTTCAAAAAGCATTCAATGGCAAATTCACTGGCGTCAAAATGAGGTTGGGGAATTTGGGAAGGAAGATACCAGTCCCAAGCTTCGCATTTATCAGGTTCTCTTAAGGTCAATATTCCTTCATATTTATCAACAAATAAAATAATAGAAACATAGTGTTTGTTTTCCCTTCGATAAGTACGTAAATTATTGGTGACCGCTAATACGACCGGATTTTTAATGACCAATCCGGTTTCTTCGAATACTTCCTTGATGGCTGCTGCTTCGAAAGTTTCTCCGTTTTCCAAGTGTCCACCGGGGATAGAATAAAAAGGTGCGTGACTGCCAATTCTTTTTCCGACAAGTATTTCTTTTTTGGCGTTTTGGATGATGACACCGACACCGACTTTAGGCTGATTCATAGGGATCGATTAAGTAACGATCAAATAATAACATCCCGATTTTTCTCTGATCTTTTAATATCAGAAATCGTTATTTTTCTTGACAAGCCAAAGAGGATTCTCTCAAAAAATGCCTCATCTGATGATTAAAATATCAATCACAAATCAGGAACTTATTAATTGGCTGTTACTAAATAAAAAAAAGCCCTCTTTAGCTGCTAGCCAAAGAGGACTTTGTGATTATTATTTTACTAACCCAAAAGGCTAGTTGAATTTTTTATACTTAGAGCGTATAACTTAGACCAATTGTGTAGAAAGTCTGTAGGTCTTCAAATTCAAACTCTGCACTACGTAGACCAAAAGTAGCACCAACTCCAATTCCTTTCCATACCTGGAAAGAGAAAGTATTTAACCAAGTGAATTCTGATAAGCCAGCCAAGCGCGTATCTTGTACTAGGCCATTATCTTCAGTTACCACCACACCATTGGCATCTACTGGGTTACCAAATTTGTCAATAACAGCTACTGCGTTCTCATCGCTAGTGTAAGGTATGAAACCAGTCAAAGTAGAAGACCAAGCAATTTTATTACCTACGAAAGTAAATTCATCTTGGTAATCTGCACGAATCTTTGCTCCGATAGAACCAGCAGAACTAACAGGAGATCCAATACCAGACCAAGCGATATGGTAGTTTAATGGGTGGATTACTACTACTAAGTTGGTGATTGGCTTCCAAGTAACACCTACTCCAATATCAAAAGTACCAGGCTCTAAGAAATTTTCTAAAGAAGTGTTTAATTCTCCTAAAGCAGAGATGGCAATCTTTTCGTTTAGTTTGTAACCAGCTAAAGAAGAGATGTTGAAGAGATCAACAGTTCCATTTTTAAATAAATCACCTCCGCTAACGCCATTAGTTTCTACTTTTTGCCAAGCTTTGTTGATAATTAGTTTGTTGTTCCAGAAGTATTTCGGTTGTTCTCTGTTAGCATAACCAGTTACACCAATAGCGAGCGCCTGAGAAGTCGCAGTTGGGTTAGGAGCAGCTGCCCATTGGTTAGAACCACCGAAGTTAAGACCAACAACTCCGCTCAAGCCAGTCATCCAGCCAGAAAGTTGGTTGATTTTCTTTTGTAGTGCATCTAGTTCACCTTGAGTTGCGTCAACTACCGCTTGGCTTTCTGCTATTTTAGCAGCCAGTTCTGCCTTGGAGGCTTTCATTTCTTCTAAGGTCATGTCCTGAGCGGATAAAAGTCCGAAAGTCAGTGACATAAGGGTAAGTAAAAACAGTTTTTTCATCATTGTTAAATTTTGATTTTAAAAATAAGTTTTAGTGTTAAATATTAAATTAATTATTTATGTTATAAGTTAAATAAAAGCAATACTATCCAGTTTATCATGCTGTGAAAAATGATAAACCTAAGATCTAATATGGTGTAAATGGGACTAACTAATTGAACTTAAATTGGTTCATTATTCATTGTGAATTTCGAGATTTTCACTGGAAAGTTTTTTTAGGGGAATAAATATTCTTCTATCTGGGGTTTGGAGGGTTAAAGAGTTACTATCCATATCGATTATTTCTCCGGTAACCCCATCAATGGTAATCTTATCACCGATATTTACCTTATCCTTTGTATAGAAAGATGCGAGAAAATTGGCCATCATATCTCGGGAAGCGATTCCATATCCAAGTGCGAAAGCAAAAACACCTCCAGCTAAAAGCAAAGAAAGATTAGACATGATAAAATCTGTTTCGATCCCAGCTTGTCCCATTGCGCTGACGAGCGCGGTGAGAAAGATAAACCAGAAAACAAATCCGCCAATCATTTTAGCAGATGGAATACCCAAAGATTGGCAAACTGTTGTAATAATATCTTTGATAAAGTCTGCAATGAATACACCGATTAATAATACGATACCTGCTACCAATAACCTTGGTATAAAGCCAATAATATCTGTAATCAAGTTAGAAATGGCGTCCATACTGAGGACATCCGTAGCGGCCACCACAGAAAACAAAAGAATAATATAGTAAAGTATTTTTGCTAGAACGGTGCTGGGAATAATCTTGATATTGGTTTTTTGTACCAAATCAATAGAATTCAATTTTTCTGCTGCCTCGTCTAGTGGCGTTTTTACCAGTAATTTTCGAATGATCCCAGCAACAATTTTTGCAAGAATCCATCCTATGATTAGAATAATCAATGCGAGTGCAAGCTTGGGTAACACTGCTATAAAATCGGTCGACATTTGTTGGAGCATCCCAAATGGGGAATCATTAAGTAAATACATAGTGATTGTTTTTGGCACTTTATAACATAGTATCAGTGCAAAGGGGTTATTTTTTTAATTTGCTCGGCCACTAGGCTCAATGGTATTATCATTATCAAAACTACCGTCACGTAAGTCCTGAATGTTTTCCGACGCTTGATCAGTAAGATCAGATCCACCAAACAAAGCAGAAAGCATTCCAATTGCCTTTGATAAATAGAGCTCCAGTACATTTCCAAAGAAGCCAATATTACGGGCAGTACCCATGACATTGCGTTCCGTCTGTGGAGACGGCTGAGGCGTCTGATTTGTTTCTATTTCTGCTAGTTTTTTAAAACTATTTTTTCTGTTATTACTATCTGCTGATGCCATGATCAGATTATTAATTTAGGTTACTCGGAAAAATATCCCTGTACACATTTTGTGCTTTATGTTTAGCCCTTTTTATTTTCATTTTAATGGCACTCTCCGATTTATCTAGTGTTGCTGCTATTTCTTTTATAGACATATCATCTTGATATTTCATCAAGAGAATAGCTTTATCACCGGTCGGAATAAGCTCAAGTACTTTTTTCAATTTTAAAACCTCCATTTCCAGTAAAGCACTGTCTGGAACGTCATCGACAATGTCGGGAGGATTTTCCATTTCATCCGAAAAAAGTGCTTTACTCTTTTTCCGCTTTCGTAAAAAATCAATACAAAAATTATAGGTAATTGAATATACCCAAGTTGAAAACTTAGAGCGTTCACTAAATTTTGACAGATTTAAAAATATTTTGGTGAAAATCTCCTGGGTAGCATCTTGTGCTAAAGCCTCGTCTTTTAGTAATGAGATACATTTACTAAAGACTTTAGTTGAATATCGTTTGTAGAGTATAGCAAAATAGTCAGAGCGCTGCGTTTTCAAATACAATTTGATAACTTCACTATCTGTCTTTTTTGAAAGTGGACTCTTTGACGATTTACCACGAAATGACGATGGGGTTTTCACCTATTATTTAAGTTTTCCTGTCTGAATTATTATAGTAATCACCACAAAAGTAATCATCTTAAATTAACAGTACGGTTTTTAGACGGGATAAATATTGAAAAGACACCATTATCAGAGATAATAACAAAAAAAAAGAGGTACCACCTGTATGGTGTACCTCCGCCCTAACCAAATAAAACCAAATTATATTCTTTACATCGGGCCGATGTGTTTTTCTTTAGGATGTTAATGCTTGGTGTTAAAAAGACAATAACACCACAAATTTAACCTATTTACAAGGAAATAAACAAGAACTGAACAGAATTTTATTTCAGAAATTTTATCATTTTCGACATAAAAAAACAGCAATTAGTATAATATTCAGAATATTCAAAATAACTCAAAACTTTGTGTGGTAAATACAATAACTGCCGAATATTTTTCGGATTCTCAAGATTAAAAAAAAAATCACTTTTTTTATTTTTTTTTATTTTTAACGCTTATCCCTGCTTTATCTCTATCTTTCAGGCTTAAATTTTAAGTTTTTTAGGTTTTTTTATAAAAACAACGATAGATTTTTTTAAAATTCGAAATTATGTATAAAGCCTTTATTCCATTTTGTTACTTATTCTTATGCTGTTTGGTGGCAAATGCACAGAATCAGGAAGCAGACGATGCGATTTTTATTAAGAACATATATAATAAGGTGCTTCAAGACGGAAGTGCATACCAATGGCTTAACCATCTTACTACTCAAATCGGCGGTAGGTTATCTGGTTCTCCACAAGCAGCCGAAGCAGTAGACTACACCCGTGCGATGCTCGATACGCTAGGACTTGATTCTGTCTGGTTGCAACCCTGTGAAGTGCCCCACTGGATCAGAGGTGAAAAAGAAGCGGTACATATAATAACACCAGCGGCGAATATCACTTTACCGGCCTTGGCACTGGGAAACTCTGTGGCTACTCCTACCGCGGGAATTACGGCGGAAGTAATAGAGGTTCGTTCTCTAGATGAAGTAGAAAAACTAGGAACCGATAAAATAAAAGGCAAAATTGTTTTTTACAACCGACCGATGGATCCGACTCAAATTCGAACATTCAACGCCTATGGTGGAGCGGTGGATCAGCGGGTCAATGGTCCTTCGCAAGCGGCTAAATACGGAGCCGTAGCTACTTTGGTCCGATCCATGACGACCTTACACGATGATCATCCACATACTGGAGTAATGGTCAATAAAGAAGGAGTAACAAAAATTCCTGCCGTTGCGATTAGCACCAATGCTTCGGAAATGCTGAGCAAGATGTTAGAAGAAAAAAAGGTAACCGTTTTTATAAAAACCAATTGCCAAACACTGCCCCCTGTGCAATCTTATAACGTGATTGGTGAAATTAAAGGAAGTACACATCCCGACGAAATCATTCTGGTCGGTGGACATCTCGATTCGTGGGATGTGGGTCAGGGGGCACATGATGATGGCGCAGGTTGTGTACATGCGATGGAGGTAATCCGAACACTGAAAGAATTAAACTACCAACCCAAGCGTACCTTGCGTTGTGTGCTTTTTATGAATGAAGAGAATGGCCTGGCAGGAGGAAAAGCATATGCGGAAGCCGCTAATAAACATGGAGAAAAACATTTGGCTGCCGTTGAATCAGATGCAGGTGGATTTACACCGCGTGGTTTTAGCTGTGATGCAGAAAATGAAGTTTTTGCGGAGCTTTACCTAAAACTCCAACAATGGTTACCTTTGCTGGAGCCTTATGGATTGATGTTGACCAAAGGTGGATCAGGAGCGGATATTTCTCCACTGAAAAGCCAGCAGGGACTATTGGTTGGCTTTCGACCTGATTCTCAACGATATTTTGATTATCATCATACGGCTACGGATACTTTTGAGGCTGTCAACCAACGAGAGCTTGAATTGGGTGCCGCAGCCATCACTGCACTTATTTATTTAATTGATAAACATGGACTATGAAAGAAGTAACGGTACACGACAAAACTTTTGAACTGTATATTTCTGCTGAAGAAATTCAAGCTAAAGTGGATGAAATAGGGAAAGCTATTTCGGAAGAATTTAAAGGACGGAATCCACTTTTTTTGAGTATTCTGAATGGATCTTTCGTTTTTACCGCAGATATTATGCGAGCCTGTGACTTGGAATGTGAGGTTTCATTCGTAAAACTGTCTTCCTATCAAGGAACAGAGACCACCGGAAAAATTAAGACGCTCATCGGACTAGATAATAATATTGCTGGACGAGAAGTGATTATTCTAGAAGATATTGTTGATACGGGAAACACTTTGACGCATTTTTTGGAAATCTTGGATACCTATGACCCAAAGTCCGTCACCCTTGTATCCTTACTCACCAAACCCGAAGTACTAAAAGGTAAGGTCAAGGTCGATCAAGTAGGCTTCGAAATACCCAATAAATTTGTCGTTGGATATGGCCTAGATTACGACGGTCTGGCGCGAAACTTGAAAGACATTTATCAACTTAAGGACGGATAAGCGTTTTTTGGATTATTTTAGGAAAAAAACTACTTGTGGAACTTTCCTTTATACGTAAAATGTTATACTTTTGTCCCGCTTCCAAAAGCATTGACCCATGGTGTAATGGTAACACACCTGGTTTTGGTCCAGGCATTCAAGGTTCGAGCCCTTGTGGGTCAACATAAAAGCGCTTCTTATGAAGCGCTTTTTTTGTTTCTTTTCTCGATCTTGTAGGAAATATAGTAATACTTTCAAGAAGTTTTCCCCTTTTTCAGCCATTTCTTACCCAAGACACATTAATTTTTAATATATCTATGACACCAATTCGGGTTTGCCTAATTTAAAAGTATTGCCAAATCCAATTACTGGCGGATCATCAGCATCACTATTATCTAACTTTTCCCCATCTTCGTTTAATATTTGGTTTCCTATAATCACAAGGGCAAGAAAAGACATAGCACCTAATGCTAAAAGGAGAATCATTTGGAAATTCATATTATTGCAAGTTTTTATTACCGTTATCAAAGAAACGACAACTAACGTGCCAGTATATAAAAAATTCATAATGTGTGTTTTTTTTTAAAAACTTTAACTCTTTCGAAAAATAATAGCTTTGGTATAAAAAGCATATGTAGCAGATAAAATAAATAATATTGCATTCATCGTTTTTAATGCAGTATCATTTATTTTAAAATTATCAGCACCACTTGAGCCATTGAATAAAGAAACAATTGTATAAGTTATTCCTACAGTAACAATAATTATCCAAAACGTCAGATGAATGTAATTAAGAGCTTTAGTTGAAAAATCTTTCCTCTTGGGTGAAAATAGAAAATCAATGTATGCAGCAATAGAACAACTAATCGCAATAAAAAGTAAATTCCCTTGTTTTAAAGGATCAATAAGTACAATTTCTAATACTTTTTTCCAGCCAAAATTATTGTCAAATAGCATCAATCTACTATAGAGTAAAATACCAATGGGAATGCAGGAGAAGCCTATTGTTGCCAATAGCCACCAACAAGCTTTTACTCTTGCAGCCTTTTTCTTTTTTCTCTCTTCTATTGGAACTTTAACTTCCTGTGTTTTTTTTAAAGAGTCCTGATTTTTGGTTTTTCTAAACCAAAAGTGTATTTTTTCAAACATTTAGGAAACCATCTAATATAGTTAGATAATAGATAGTTTTCAACACGGCAAGTTCATTTAATGGAAAGGTATATTTTTCAAATATAGTAATATTGTTAAATATATACAAATGTTTTAATATTATATTTATAACGATTACTCTACAAGCTTTGTTTGCTATTTTTTCTTTTTTTTATAATCTAAGGACTCTTCTTCTGTATCCATAAAACAGTTTGCCTATCTAATCTTCGTTGTTCACCTTTTATTTATTCTACTTTATCACCACATACGGTTCAACGAAGCCTCTAAAAATTAGGAAAAACGCTACCCAGTTTCTAAATAATTCAACCAAACAGATTTTCGCACACGCAAACATTTAGATAATAAACTAAAGCCATCATTCTACTTAGTGTACACTTAACAATTAAAGCACAAAATATTATGATGCAAGGTTGTAAAGCACTTGAGAAGTAAATGCAAACAAATCTGAATAAAATAATTACGTCAAAATAATATGTAAACTTTCTTCAACGCTTGTATACGAATTGTTAATAAAGTTTCTATCTTGGGGCATAGACGTCTATTAAACTTTATTTATTAATCTATTAAACTTGAACGAAATGAACTTTAGATTCTTTCTTAGTTTAGCGCTATGCGCTATGTTTTTTGTTGCTTGCGACAAAAACGAATCCGCCCAAAATACTGAAATATTAGAAGAGGTAGCTGATCCAGCATTAGCAACTACTAACGAAATTTCAGACGAAACAACTGAATTCTTAAATAGCCTTGATTTTAAAATTGAAGATGCGGTACTAGGTACCATGCAATATCCTGATGGGTCTACAGAAGAAGTATACACAGTAGATGACGATATCACAATTCACAAAGAACAATATGCTGAATTATTGGCACAAACTGGTCAAGCAGCTTTACGTCAATATCGAACGTATAACTTAGTAAATAACAACCAAACCATCACCGTTATTGGATATACTGGAAACAATTCTTCTGGACTAACTTCTAACATGCGAACGGGGTTGAGATGGGCCATCGATAATTACAATGCCTTAAACATGGGATTGAGTTTTTCTTTGTCTTATGGAACAAACTATGGCAACAAAGACATCGTTGTTTATCGAGTAGCGAACGGCCAACAAGGTGGTAGAGCTGGTTTCCCTTCCAGTAGCGGTAATCCTTACAAGTGGGTCCGAATTTATTCTGGCTTAGACAATGCTGATAATAATACCAACGAGCATGTTATCGGTCATGAAATCGGTCACTGCTTAGGTTTAAGACACACAGATTGGAACACTCGTGCGAGCTGTGGTCAGTCTGGTGAAGCACGCAATCCTGATGGTGCTGTTCATATTCCTGGAACACCTACTGGTTATGATTCAAACTCTTTGATGTTGGCTTGTTTTGGCCAGAATGAAGATGGTGAATTTGGTTTCTACGATAGAGTAGCACTAGAATATTTGTATTAACTAACGTGAATTAGCTTTTTTATAAAACACCCGTTATTTTCTTTTAAAATATCAAATGGTTGGTTAGCAACTGCCCACAGAAATACAAGGAAGAGCGTAAATTGTTTTATATAGCACAGGAAGTCATCTCTTATTCCGATAAATCATTCGGATAGAGATGACTTCTTTTTTTACGATTAGATGGAGTCGCAGAGAAAACAACCCTCCACAGCAAAGTTTCTATTTCTTCTTCTTACCTTGCAGGAAATATGCTGTCAGTACTTATGTCCAGAAAACAGGTTGCCTATCTAATCTTCGTTGCTCACCTTTTATTCGTTCTGCTTTATCACGGAATCGGCTATCTTGGGCATTTTGGCTATGACGACCTTACGTATGCCAAACTAGCGCACGGACTCAATCAAGGCATTACCGATTTTTCGGATCATTTTAGTTTTCGCTTTCCACTACTTTGGCTAACGGCTTTGTCTTACCAGTTTTTTGGGGTCAATGACCTGGCGTCGGCGATTCCTTCTTTTCTAATTACAGGAGCCATACTGGGGTTCGTTTTTAAAATTCTTTTCCCTTACGGAAATCGCACACTCATTATAGGATTATCATTAGCCTGTTTTTCTCAGTGGATGATGTTTTATTCCGATAAAATAATGCCCGATATATATGTAGCGCTTTCCGTTCTGGCAAGCCTCTACTTTATTTATAAAGAAAAATTTATTTCCTCAGAAAATAGATCAGTTGTCAATGGGTTTTTATTGTCTAGCGCTTTTCTTTTTGGCTTTGCTACTAAGGGAACGATTGTCTTATTTGTGCCGATCTTAATAATCCTTTTTTTTATAGATCTTTTAAAAAAAAGGCAGCTTAAATTTTGGTTGTCTGCTGCCATTAGTATGGGGTGCTTACTAGCTATTTATTTGGGATATATCTGGCAGTTGACGGGCGAACCGCTAACGAGATTTTCGGTGATTACCGATAATAGCTATCTGAATTTTTGTAGCTACGATCAGCAATCTACTTTGGTTCTATTGAAAAGAATTGGCTATCAGTTTTTTGAATTAATTTTCATTAATAACATGCTGACGGGATACGTGTTTTTGCTGGGATTTTTATTTAGAAAAAATATCCTCCAAACTTTTAAAATGGAAAACGCATTTTCCTTTTTCTATATAGTAGCGATCCTCTTATTGTTATCTGCCAATTTTATGACGATTTCTTTTTCTTCTTATGTTCCGATGTGTTTGGACGTTCGACACTATTTATTTATTCCTCCCGTGGTCGCTATTCCTGCCGCGATTATTATTGATAAATTTATTGCTAATAAAAAAGGAGCATTTGGTATTGTAGGAATGGCATTAGTACTAGCGATCCTTAGTTATGGAAAACCAGAAATGATTTTCTGGACACAGTATTTTCCGTTATTTGGTTTATTAGTCCTTTGGACTTTGGTAAAAAAAGAAAAGCATGATAAAATTTTTATTGGACTCTTAATTGGAGTTTTGTTACTACCAGTAATCCGTACCATAAAATACGCCCGCAGTATTGATTTTCGGACCCAAAGCGAAATATTAAAAGAAGAGATTTTTGACCAATACGATGCCGCTTATATTATTACCAATCCCGCGCAGGTGCATTTAGGAAATTATTATAATGCTTTTGGTGCATACGGACATTATACCTTTCTGCGATACGGCCAATTCAATCCTGATACATTGGATAACAGAAAGAAGCTGTTGTTTTTAAATTGGTATCCCCGTTTTCTTAGTAATATAAATTACGAGAGTTTACCTTATTACGTTCGGAATATTGATCCTCAAAATAAGTTGTTGTATGAGAACAAAAAATTAAATGTTTATCTCTATGAATTTAATAAAATTACGATCCCAACGGCTTCTGAAAATGTATTATTAAAAAGTCAGCATGATTTTGAATCTATCACACCAGACTATTGGAACGAAAATCTGGAACAGCGAATAGAAACGATTCGACACCATGGAAATTACGCCCATCAACCTGCAGAATTTTCTACTACGTTTATGGCTGAATTACAAAACTTCATCAATGATAATACGACGCAACTAAGTATCCACACCGAAGTCTTCACTTATTGGACAAAAGAAACATCCGCCCAATTAGTAATTTCCATCGAAGACCGAAATGGGAAAAGTTATTTTTGGAAAGGGAAAAACATTCAATCCTCTATTCAAGCCTATTCTAATTGGTGGCCCGTCGACTTCAAGGTGGAAACCACTCTAAAAGATATTCCTTCGGATGCGCTGCTAAAAGTTTTTGTCTGGAACAAAGAAAAATCAGAAGCCTATTTGGATGACTTTAGAATAGAAATCCGCAGCTTTGATTAATTGGTGGTCTAATGAGGGTAGGAATTGTCCCTATCTGCTTATTTTTACGTCGTAAAAATGTCTAATCACCTTTATAATTAAAAGTCACCGGTATGAAAAAAATAATTACGCCTTTACTTATCCTTACGATGATGCTTTCTTCGTGTAGTACGCTCAATAATTTGGGGATTGCCCCTACGGCCCTCGAATCTATTCAAGCGGTCAAAGCTTTAATGGATGGAAGTTCATTCAGAGCGATCAAAGCCTTGCAAGCCATGAATGCAGCGGGCGGGGTGGAAGGATTATTACCAAAAGAAATAGCACCCGTACTTAAAACACTAAAAACACTGGGCGTCGGTAAAGAAGTGGATGATATTACTCAAAAGATCAATAGTGTTTCAAAACTCGTGGCAGGTGAAAGCGCTGGCATCATGAAAGACGCGATTGGCTCGATCAAGATTACGGACGCAGTTGGCGTAGTACTCGGAGCGGAAGATGCTGCTACGATGTTATTGAAAAATGCAATGTATGGTAGTGTGAAAAAGAGATATAGCGAACGACTAGATACGGAACTAGCAAAAACAGAAGTACCACAATATTGGCCAATGGCTACGGGGGCTTATAACCTTTTTGCAAAAAATAAAGTAGATAGCAACCTTTCAGGATTCCTAGCTGAACGGGCCGTTGATGCCTTGTTTTTGACGATGGGAAAAGAAGAAAAACAACTTCGCGAAGATCCTAAAAAATTACAGAATGCAGTCGTTACCAAAGTTTTTGATTATTACGAAAAGAAAAAAGGTAGATAGTCAATAGACAAAACATGATTTAAAAAGAAAAAGACGTCATCCGCATTAAATGGATGACGTCTTTTTTTGATATTGTTATTCAACGATTCAACAACCCCGCTGCTGTTTACGAAGTTTAGTTAAAATTTTCTTTCCTCGACTTTTAAAACCTGCTGATCCATGAGGTATATGATCTTCTAGCACCATGATTAATTCGTTTCCTAATTCCGGTTCTCGTTGACAGATTTTATACAAAACACCCATTGAAAAAGCTCGCACAGCGACTGCCTCTTGTGGGTTATCCAAATATTCAAAACAGAGCTCTGCAGCAATTCCCATTAATTCTTCTGGCAAATCAAAATGCTTATCAAAGAGACGAACGGTATTTCTTTTAACCGCATCGTGAATATCTGGCCGGCGAAGGTTTTCTAGTAATGGTTTTAGGTGCTTTTTGATGAGGTTTGGATGAAGATCGGCAGCGTGACCAACCGCCATGGCAGCCCGTTGAGTAACTCTATATTCATTAGCTAAAAAAAATTCCATTAAGGCATCAAAACGCTTTTGATCATTGCCAATATAATTGACAATTTTCATCGTATTCGCTTTAGAATGTTCTACCAATAAAGTAGCCCGAATATTCATATATTTTTGTTTCGCGTATCTTTTAAATTTTCTTTAATTCCGAATTTATTTAGTCAAACGCTTCCTTCGGTCGCTTTTTTTCTGCATAAATTTGGAAGGAAAATTTAACGCAACGCTCAACGAAGTATCATAAGAACATATTTCTACGAAAAAAACGCGAACCGCTCCCGAAAAACCGATTACAAGAACCACTCAATCCATAACGCATCAGAAGAAACATTATTAATTAAAATCCAATACTATGGCAATTCTTCGTTAAAGAAAATTTTATAACAAAACATCCCTTTGTCTTCATCATAATATCGTTCGATAAATTGTCTACTAGATTCGGGATTGAAAACATCCAATTTGATCTGAATGCCCGTGTCTAACTTAATGGTACTTTTAAAAGCTCGGGAAGCAGACTTAGTGGCGGATTTCGAAATATTAAAGCCATTGGTCTTTTCTGGAATATAAGTTTCGTGATATGCTTGAAATTCTCTAGCCGCCTCAGGTTCAGGAATGACCGTTTTGGTAAAATCTTCCAAATCAAATACTTCGTTACTAGTAAAATAATCTACGGAGTTGGACAAAAATTTAATCTGCTCTCCTCGATCCGCACCTGCTGCGACAACTTCTTCAGAAAAACCATTACATAATTGTAGGTAATTACGCGTATGAAAGTTTTCATTTTTTACATAATCCAATCCTAAAAAATTATGGTACCAATAAGCGGCGTCATATTGATTATTATCTACGTGCAGCACCCGATAACCACTGTCCATAGATGTATTTAAAATCAGACAACCTTTATCAAGCTTATTAATATTAATACCTTTTTGTTTTTTTATGGCCAGCATATCACCATCTGGTCGCACTTGGAAAAACTGATTTTTTTCTTCCGTCTTAAAAATACCGAGGGCAGATACCGTTTCGTCAAGTACAACAATGCCATCAATAAAAACCACGTATACTTCTCCTGTTTTGATGCTGGGATGCGTGGACTGACGATAAAGGTGTTCCAAAATATTAACCGATTCAGTAAGTAAAGATTCTCGATCGGTAAAGATCGTCTTAGCGAAATTATTCATCTCGTTAAGGTTGACATCTTCAGTGTGTACAAAACGGTGCAAATTATCTACTTGCCGCTTGAGTGGTTTAAGAAAAAAATTATGAAGCAGCTCTCGGGTCGCTTCGTCCAGATCGTAAAGGGCAGGGGAAATAAAATTTCGAGTAGCTCGGTGTTTGTTACCGACTCGGTGAATAGCAATTTCTCCCAGCTCGGCATTGGCAAAATTAATCATAGTAAAAAAGGTTGGTACGCACCCGTAAAGAGAAGTCAGAGAAGAACTTCAAAATAGAGTTAATGAAAAAGAAAGGCAAGATACGCAAATGTGTTGATTTTCTAAGAATCCAAATAAGAAAATAATCAGTGTTTTTTGTACCTTCCCTCCGTGAAAAAGATTATTCAGATAATTGACCAAATCAATGAAATGGTCGGAAAGACCGTATCGTGGCTCACGCTGCTATTGGTATTGGTGGTCTGCTTGGAGGTGGTGAGACGGAGCCTATTTAATACCACTAGTATCTGGAGCATGGAACTACAGTGGCATATTTTTGCCTTGATTTTTCTATTGGGTGCAGGTTACGCACTGAAGCACGATCGTCATGTACGAGTGGATTTATTTTATACTAATTTTAGTAAAAGAGATCAAGCTTGGGTTAACTTTTTTGGTAGCATTTTACTCTTGATACCGTGGTTGTTGATTACGATCTATTTTAGTTTCTATTATGCGCTGGATGCGTGGTATCTAAGAGAGGGATCACCAGACCCAGGTGGATTGCCAGCGCGTTATGTCATTAAATTTGCCGTTCCGGTCGGTCTGTCTTTATTATTATTGCAAGCTATTTCACTCACGCTATCTTCGTTGCTCACGTTAAAAGAGACAGCAGTGGAAACTTCCTTAAAATCCGATTAACAATTTCTAAGCTAATAAAACAACGATCCTTCTTTTGGAAATAATTGCACTTATTCTCTTCCTCAGTATTTTTCTGCTAATCCTTTACGGTTATCCAGTAGCTTTCACATTGGGTGGTATCTCAATACTATATGCGGTATGTTTTTTAGAACCTGCTAGTTTTTCTGCCTTACCACTTCGAATCATGGGCGTCATGAATAATTATGTTTTGTTGGCCGTACCGCTTTTTGTATTTATGGGTATTATGTTGGAAAAATCTGGATTAGCCGAAAGTCTACTAGAAACAATGGCGATGTTATTTGGCACCCTAAAAGGCGGGTTGGCTATTTCGGTGGTTATTGTTGGAACGCTCTTGGCGGCCTCTACTGGAATCGTTGGAGCCACGGTAGTCACCATGGGATTAATCAGTCTTCCAACGATGCTCCGACGTGGATATCGGCCGGAGCTAGCCACAGGAACTATTGCTTCTTCAGGTACCTTAGGTCAAATTATTCCGCCTTCTATTGTTTTGGTTTTATTAGGCAGTGTCTTAAATGTATCAGTAGGTGACCTTTTTAAAGCAGCGTTGATTCCTGGATTATTACTGGTAGTTAGTTATATCGCTTATATATTTATTCGAGCCAATCTGCGTCCCGAAGAAGCGCCTGGAATTCCAGAAGAAGAGATAGCTGCTTTCAAAGGAAAGGGGTTTGGAATGCGTGTTTTTAAAGCCTTTGTTTTGCCTTTGTTATTAATTGTAGCTGTTTTGGGGTCGATTCTAAAAGGATATGCATCCCCGACAGAAGCGGCGGGAGTGGGAGCTATGGGAGCCATTATCCTGACCATCTTCCAAGGACGTTTTACATTGGAGGTATTAATGTCGGTGATGCGCGAAACGACACATTTGACCTGTATGGTTTTTATCATTCTTTTGGGGGCTACGGTTTTCTCTTTTGTATTTAGAGAAGTAGGAGGTGATCGTTATTTAATAGAAATGATAGAAAGCTCCAATCTATCTGCCACCGCTTTTTTATTATTAGTCATGGCCATCATATTTGTTGCTGGATTTTTTATTGATTTTATAGAAATCATTTTTATCATTGTTCCAGTGGTCGTACCAGTATTTTTAGCCTATGAAGTAGATTTGATTTGGGTGGGCATCTTAATTGCGCTCAACCTTCAAACATCCTTCTTATCTCCTCCTTTTGGATTTGCCCTTTTTTATCTCAAAGGTGTTGCACCGCCAGAAGTAACCACGAGTCAAATATATCGAGGGATTATTCCATTCGTTTTAATCCAATTAACCTTCCTTGTTTTGGTCATGCTTTTTCCACAGATTGTCTTTTTACTATTCTAACCCCCAGAGACTACCAATTATACCCTTAAAAACATGATTCAAATGGGGAATTTATATGTAAATACATTCATTTTAAGAGGCGATTTATGTGTGAATTTTCCGTTTTTGACCATAAAAACGCAGGAAGACATCATTTTTTAAAAAGAATAAAACATTTTGTTTTTATTTAAGACCTTGATTATCAGTTGTTTAAGAGGATTGTGGAAAAAACATTTAAATTCGCTAGGGTAAATCCCTTATTCAATCCATGTAAATAGCGTATTTTTGCGCTATTATTAATTTAAAATTGACCTATTATGGCTAAAGAAAAATTAAGTTTTTACGATGTAAAAACAAAAGCAAAATTCGAAACTGCAGAGTTTGAAGTAAGAGAAAAGAATGGTAGATTTTACGCAGTTGCTAAGTCTCAAGCAGAAGGTGCAACGCACGAATGTTGGAGAGTTCTATCTAAAGTAGATGCTGCCAAATTCGGATAGTAAGATAATTGGTATTTAAATACCGTGAAAGGTCATCCGTTTGGGTGACCTTTTTTTTTGCCAATAATCTTTTTTCTGTATCCTTTCTACTGCTTTTTTCTTTTTTAAAGCCATTGCTTCTCTAAATTTTTCCATTCTTGGTTTGCTGTTGCTTTTATTAAAAAAATATCTATCAAATAGTATTTTTCTTTACTATTTGGAATAATAATTGTTATCTATCTCCAAAGGTATTTTTCCAATAATAGAAGTCCGAATAATGTTTTTTTAACAAGTAATATTGCTTGTACTAAGATTCACTAGGATTTTATTTTATTAGCTATATCCACCTTCAATACACGGTATATTGATTTCTGATTTCCAACAGGATGATTAACCAAAAAGAGCTTAACCGAAGGTATTACCCCAATTAAAATCTCGAGCTAATTAGTTGTACTTAAATTTATTTTTCCTAATTGCTCTAAAGAATGAAAATGTGTTAAGTAAAAAAATTAGAACCTATAGACTTTACAGCTCATTTATACCATTATTAATTCTTACAATATTGGTATTCCATAATTCTAACGCACTTAGTTTTATGAGTGAGGTAGAGTCTCGGGCCCTTGTCGCAAACTTAGGTTTAACAAAAGCGGTATCCAATCCAACTCCTCTTACGGGAGAAGACTTTACTTACACATTACAGTATAGTTGTTCAGGAACAACAGATGATTGTTCAAATACTTTTATTACCGATCCTTTACCATCTGAGGTAGAATTTGTCAGTGTAGCTGGATCCGCACATACGATTAACGAGTCTTATGATGCTGCTACTCATACCGTTACCTTCAATTTTATAGGAACCATGCTTGCTGGGACTACCGGTGAAGTTCAGATTGTGGTTCGTTTTCCAAATGGTGAGACAGCAAATGGTACGGTTGCCACTAATACGGCAACAATTGATGCTGCTAATGCTACGGCCCAAAACAGTAATTCGGTGGATGCTACTGCCGTTGCTAATGATAACTCGCACGTAGAAAAACACTTCGAAGCTGGAACAGTCTTGGATGAAAATACAGCCTACTTTATTGAATTTTGTAATCCACCGTTTGGCGCTGCCTCTTCTAGTGGGTCACTTACGGCCACTAATATTACCATTGTAGATACCTTGCCTGTGGGGACTAACTATATTCATTCAAGTGCTAGCGGGGTATATGATGCTGCAAGTCATACGGTAACCTGGACCAGAGATACGATCAAGCCGGGTGATTGTCGGTATTTTACCGTGGTTTTGGTATATCCCAGCGCTACCTTTTCTCTTGGGCAATTAGTTACCAATACCGCATCCTACGCTTATACACCTATTGGAGAATTCGAGGTTAATGGAGTAACCTCAATAAGTAGTACTGTTAATAACCCAATTATAGAAATAGGAACGGAAAAATCAGTTTCTCAAGGGAGTTTTTACCCTGGTGCTTCGGGTAGATTTTATTTAAATTGGTGGAACAATTCTAATATAGCCCTTGATAGTTTTTATTTGGAAGATAGTATCCCCATCGGATTAGAAATTACAGACATTGGTTTGGGAGCGCATTATTATAATATTCCTGCCAACATTGATTTGTATATTAAATACCAAACGAATTTAAATGCTACTTGGACAACAACACCTGGCTCACCGCATATTAATTGGGCAGGTGAGGATGGATCACAAGAAGATGTGTCAACCTTTGGATTAGCAGCTGGTGAATATATTACTTTAATTAGGTGGGAGTTTGGCCCTGATGCCATGCCAATATCATCGGGAGGATATTTTGATGTCATGTTAGATTTTGATGTCATGCTAACGGCCACTGATGGGACCTATACGAATTGTTATGCGGCAGGTTATCAAGGAGGTAATATAAATACTACTGGTCCAAACAATTGTGTTAACTATAATATATTACCAACCGTAAGCGATGGTAATGTAAATCCAGTTAAATCTAGACCCGGTGGGATTTTGAGTCCTGGTGATACGGAAACATTTCAACTAGCCGTTCGGAATGAATGGGGAGCAGGCGATTCTCTTGAAAACCCAGTAGTATACGACCTATTGCCAGAGGGAGTTACTTACCAAACTGGAAGTTGGTTTCTACCACCATGGGGCAATACGTCAGGTTATCCAGATCCAATCTTTACTTATACAGCAGATTATAATGGAACGGGAAGAGAACTTTTAAAATGGGAGTGGACAGGTGGTAATAGTATAGAAATTCCTCCCGGGGACCGGATTGTTGTTGGCTTCAATGTTACTATTCCAGAAGTTGTTGCTAGCGGTACACCTTCCTTTTATAATAAATTTTGGATTGATGCAGATAATATTGGTGTTTGTTTAGGAGTAGATGATCCAGATGTTTATGATTTAGATGGTGATGGAGATGTTACGGAAACTTTTTGTACTGGTCAAAGAGGAGTTGATATTATTGAATTAGTTTCTTTAGAATCTGAAAAACTGGTAAAAGGACAGTTAGACTCTACCTGGACAAAATATCCAAATGTAGGAAGCACTTTGCCCGGCGGAATTGCTGATTATCAGTTGATCGTACGAAATAAAGGAACCGTCGATATGACGGATATTATAGTGATTGACCTGTTACCTACACCGGATGATAGTAGTGTAGTTACGCTAGTTAATCGGGATTCAAGATGGCGGCCTAATCTTGTAGGAGCAGTTACTGCTCCTGCTGGAGTGACGGTTTACTACAGTACGGAAAGTAATCCTTGCAGAAGCACAGAAGGAATAGTTCCGAGTGGTCCTGTTGGTTGTGATACACCTGGTTGGACAACTAGCCTTCCTACGGATATTGCATCCGTCCAATCACTGAAATTTGACTTTGGAGCTACTATCTTAGAACCTGGTGATTCCATATTATTAGAATGGCCGATGAGAGCCCCCGTAGGAGTTCTTAACACAATTGGGGTGGTTCCTGATTCCATTGCTTGGAACTCATTCGGATATATTACTAGTCGTGCAGATAACGGAACCACCTTACCACCTGGTGAGCCCATCAAAGTGGGAATGGAAGTGAATGAACAAATCCCTGGGGTTTATGGTGATTTTGTTTGGAATGATGCGAATGGAAATGGTATCCAAGATGGTGGCGAAATGGGGATTGATAATATTAGAGTTGACCTCTATAAAGATAATGGAGATGGTGTTCAAAATATTTCGCAGGATACCTTTATCAACTTTACGGTAACCGCTGATGGTGGATATTATTTATTTCCTTTTTTACCAACAGGAGATTACTATGCTATTTTTTATAATTCAGAAAATTATCAAATAACAGCCGCCAATCAAGGGGGAGATACTACAATTGATTCTGATGGACTCCCTGTAATAAACAATGATTCTATTGTTGCAAAAATGCCTATCACAAATATATCTGAGTTTGAATTAGACTATTCTTGGGATCTTGGATTAATTGGACCGGCCTCAGCTGCATCATTAGGAGGATATGCTTGGACAGATGATAATGAAGATGGTATCCAAAATGAATTAGAGAATTATGGGTTAAATAATATTCTTATCAATCTTTATGAAAGTTCTGCACCAGGAGTTATATACGCAACAACGACAACTCAACCTGACCTTAAAGGAAATCCAGGATATTACTTTTTTGATAACCTGCCAGCGGGAGATTATTTTCTCGAAACCGCTTTGCCAAGTATGGCATATAGTTATACCACGCTAGGTCCTCTAGTATCTAACGATCCAAATGACTCTGATTTTGATACTAATAATGCAACAGAAGCATTTACTTTGTCAAATGGCGATTTTGCGAATAATTGGGACGTTGGATTTATTTATGATCCGTGCGTGATTGGGCCAGACAATGATGGAGACGGGATTATTGATGTATGTGATTTGGATGATGATAATGATGGAATTCCCGATCTGGTAGAATGTTTTCCAATCGCAAATGGTAGCGATGGATTTTTAACACCGGATACATTTGACTTAACTGGAAATGCTGGAAATACACCTGTTGTGTTGAATAGTATTACAATTAGTGGAGTGACTTATTCAAGCTTTATAATGCCTGATTCTTATTCTTCTGATTTTTCAGCTAGTCCACCTCCTGGTTCTAATGAAATACGATCGTTTGAAAATGGTACGGTAACTGCTGATTACGCTACTTCGTCAAATTGGCCCAACGACATACTACCTGCTTTTCAAAGTCAAAATATGAATTATTACCAGTCGGTTGATTATGATTTGGCAGCAGGAGTTGATTATTTTCAATTGGGTTATAGTTCTCCAATTAGTGTGAATCAACATTTGTTTATAGGGTTTGCTGAGCGATCTGGAAGTAATTCCGTAATTCTAGAAGCACTAGATGAAAATGGCAATTCACTAGGCGACCAGATTACCATCAATACGAGTAATTACATTGACACAGGAGTAGATTTAGATCCCGGAAATCAAAATTTGGCAATAGCTGTTTTGCCATTAGATGATTTGGCCGAATTAGGAGCGTTGGTGTATTATATTAGAATCTATGATAATGATTCTGGTACGGATGGCGCTGATAGTAAGCTATTAATTTTTGGAGATGCTACGGCTAATTGTGTAGATACCGATAATGATGGAATCGAAAATCACCTAGATTTAGACTCAGATAACGATGGAATATTAGATGTAGTGGAAGCAGGACACGGCGCCGCTGATGCTGACAATGATGGAATTATTGATGGCGCACCAAGTTTGTTTGGATCAAATGGATTATTTGACGGACTAGAAACAACCCCAGATAGTGACACCCTAAATTACAGTGTCGCAGATAGCGAAACTTTACCTGATGGAATTTATGATCCTTATGAATTAGACTCAGATGGTGATGGATGTAATGATACAGAAGAAGAAAATATAGAAGATACTGATAACGATGGAATTGCAGGAACTGGAGCAGCTACAGTAGACACAAATGGCTTGGTAACGTCGATTACTTATTTAGTACCTCCAAATGACTTTTGGCAAGACACCTTACTTTCTAGTTGTTTAGCTATTTCAGGATCTATTTTTGAAGATATTAACTTTGGAGGAGGAGAAGGGCGCAATTATTCTACCTCAGACGCTTCCGCTCAAGCATCAGGTTGGACTGTTGATGAGATTGGTGTTGAAAATGCAAGAGTAGAGCTATATGATAACGCAGGAGTTTTTATTACTAGCACAGTGACTGATATAAATGGAGACTATTTGTTTGATGAAATTGGGAGTGGGACTTATAACATACGAGTAGTTAATAGTTCAGTGAATTCTAATAGAGGAAGCAATACTACTGGACAAACAATCATTCCCGTCCAAACATTCAGAACAGATGGTACAACGGAGTTTATGAGTGAGGTAGGAGGAAGTTCTCCTGCTTTGATTGATGCAAATCAAAATACAACAAATGCTAATTTAGCAACGCTATCAACCGCTACCACGACTGCGCAATCTTTAACACAAATCGTATTAGGCAATACGGATATTGAAGATGTTGATTTTGGGTTTAATTTTGACGTTATAGTAAATACCAATAACGCTGGTCAAGGTTCGCTTCGGCAATTTATTTTAAATAGTAACGAACTCGCGAATACTAGTTTAGACCAAGAAGATAACCCCACGGGTGGTGTTGCCTTTCCAAAAGATGCAGGATGGGAAACCTCAATCTTTATGATTCCTGGTGCTAATCGACATGTAATCAATCCCAATAATAGTCTTCCTGTCATCAGGGACGATTCTCTGCATTTGACAGGATATACGCAACTAGGATCGGTGCAAGGAAATAATAGCAATCGAGACCTTAGAGTTCAACTTGTAGGAAATACCACTGGTTTTGATGCTATTAGAATTGAAGAGGATTATGTGCAAGTTTCTGGTTTAGTCATTAATACTTTCCGTAAAGGAATATATACTTACCAAGTTGCTAGTGCAAACATAAATATTTGGGGAAATATTATTGGTCTAAATGGAGATGGCTCTGCTCCAGCTCTTGGTGGAATTTATGCTATTCAGATGTTTGAATCTGATGGTGCCTTTATCGGGACCAATGGAGATGGTATTAATGACGAAAATGAAGGAAATATTATTTCCAATTTTCAAAATGGAATTTTTACCCAAAACACGGAAAATTTAAATATTTCTGGCAACTGGGTTGGTCTAACTATGGATGGAAATACTGCCGCAAGCAATACTAATCATAATATAGAAATAGAATTATCTACGGGAAGAAACTTGATAGGTTATGACGATCAAGTAGTACAAACAGACCCAGCTATACTTCGAAACGTAATTAGTGGTGGCGGAGCTACTGGTATTAGAATTGATCGATCAAATAATGCGGTGATAGCTGGTAATTATATTGGTACGAACGTTAGTGGTACTGCGGCTATTCCTAATAGGGTCGGTATCCGATTGATAGATGGTTCAAGTGATGCTATTATTGGAACAGATTCAGACGGGGTTCGAGATATTGAAGAGCGTAACATTATTTCAGGAAATGGTAATGCGACTTCAACAAACGGTGGCATTTGGATAGATTTCACAGGAGCTAACCTCCGGACTAAAATAGCTGGAAATTATATAGGTACCGATGTAACTGGAAATAACCCTCTTGGAAACCAAAACTATGGAATTCATTCACTACAAAACGATTACACGATTGTAGGTACCAATGGAGATGGTATTAATGACGCTGTCGAGAGAAATGTTGTAAGTGGTAATTTGGGTGATGGTATTATTATTAGAGAACAATCATTCTCAACCGTTGCTGGAAACTATGTTGGTGTTGGTGCTGATGGAGTTACGCCTCTTGGTAATGATGGCGATGGAGTAATTGTTGTAGGTACAAATACAGATAATATTAATGTTGGATGTGGTGCATCTTTTATTAATACAAATATTAGTGAAATAGGAAACATCATTAGAAACAATACAGGAACAGGGGTTCATCTGACTACCGGAGTATTATACAATAATTGCATCAGAAACAATTCTTTTGGTAATAATGGAGAGTTAGCCATCGACTTGGGTACTAAAGGGGTACTCCCAAATGACAATGGTGATGGGGATGATGGTGCTAATGCTGGTTATAATATGCCGATTATTGAATCAACTTCGTTAGTAGGTAACACCCTTACCGTAACTGGTTTTGCTAGACCAGGAGCTACCATTGATTTTTACATTGCGGATAGTGGCCCTAATCCCGATCCACTGCCTGTTGGATTTACTACTTCCTTTGGAGAAGGTGTAAGTATTTTAGCTACAGAAATTGAAGGGACTGCTAATGATTTAGATTCAAGTATCGGAAGTTATACTGATGAAGGAAATGGCTCAACTACCACCAAGACAACTAATCGATTTGAATTTTCTTTAGATGTCAGTGGATCTGGATTAACTACTTCAGATCGCATTACAGCCATCGCAACGGAGCCTGGAGCAAATTTGAATACCTCAGAATTTAGCGGTGTGATCGATGTTTTCGAACCAGAAATATGCGATAATGGAATTGATGATGATGGAGATGGATTAATAGACACGTTTGATTCAGATTGTTGTGGGGCACAAGCTCCAACTTTATCAAAATTCTAAATTCGTTAACCTATCTACATCTGCAAATCATTATAATACACTTTCTCCGATAAGTTACTCCAACTAGTCGCTTGCTGTCTAAATTTCTGATAAGCATCATATACCTTACGACTGAAGGCATCTTGATTGGCTAATTCTTCCGTAATATCGTTGGTGTAATTTCTAAGTTGATCCAAAATTTCAGGACTAAACTTTCGAATGGCTACTTTTTCTTCGTTGATTAATTTATCTAAATAAATACCATTTTTAGCTTCAAATTCGGAAAGTGTCCACAAGTTCATCCGAGCAGCAGCCGTACGCACAATGGCTTGTAAATCTGCGGGCAATTCCTCCATTCTATCTTTATTAATAATAATTTCTAAGGCCGTTCCTGCCTCGTGCCAACCAGGAGAATAATAATATTTAGCGATTTGGTGAAAACCCATTTTATAATCATGGTAAGGACCAATCCATTCCGTTGCGTCGATCGTTCCTTTCTCTAATCCAGTATATAATTCACTACCAGCAAGCAAAACAGGAGAACCGCCTGCTCGTTTTAACACCTTTCCACCCAATCCCGGCATGCGCATTTTTAATCCTTTAAAATCACCAAGGGTATTAATCTCTCGATTAAACCAACCGCCCATTTGTACGCCTGTATTTCCACCACACATGGGGACCAATCCATAATCGGCATAGAGCGATTCCCAAAGCTGGAGGCCACCTCCGTTGTCAATCCAAGCATTAAGCTGCTGGGCGTTCATTCCGAAAGGAACAGAAGCAAAAAATTGCGCCGAAGGAATTTTACCTGCCCAGTAATAAGCCGCTCCTGAGCCCATATCGGCTGCTCCGCTTCGAACCGCATCAAATACCTCAAGTGCTGGGACCAGTTCTCCTCCTCCAAAAACTTTAATATCCAAACGACCACCAGACATTTCTCGGACCCAGTTGGCAAAATACGTACAGCCTTCTCCCAGCACAGGAAAATTGGGTGGCCAAGTCGTGACCAGTTTCCACTGAAATTTTTTGTCGGTAATAATATTGGGGCCGGAACTAGTATTTTGGGCAATGTTAGTAGGTCCGCAACCGCGAATTAAAAAGGGTAAAGAAATTGTTCCGAGGGCTGCGCCCTTTAGAAAGTTTTTTCTGGTTAACTTAGCCATGATTTTAAAATATATTTTATGCCTAAAAATAAGAAAAATACCGCGCTCCGTCCGCATGCGGAAGATGCGTACGCTGCCGAACTAAAAGCGCTCGCTAAAAGTGATGACCGCTTTCGTCCCACCAATTGGAATCTTTCTCCGTGGGCAGTCATCACCTATTTGATGGGAGGAACCCTCGATGACGGAACAGTGATCGAACCCAAATACTATGGCAATCGTCGAATCATGGAGGTCGCTGTCGCTACCCTTGCGACAGATCGAGCGTTGATGCTGATCGGAATTCCAGGAACGGCCAAGACTTGGGTAAGCGAACATCTCGCAGCAGCGATTAGTGGAGATTCCAAATTATTGGTGCAGGGAACTGCTGGACTGACGGAAGAAGCTATGCGTTATGGTTGGAACTATGCGCGTTTGATCGCTGAAGGCCCGTCAGAAAAAGCACTGGTGGCTAGTCCAGTGATGACCGCCATGGAAAAAGGAAAGATTGCACGAATTGAAGAATTGACACGAATTCCTTCGGAAGTTCAGGATACCTTGATTACGATTCTATCAGAAAAAATATTGCCTGTTCCAGAGATTGGTATGGAAGTCCAAGGCAACCGTGGATTCAATATAATTGCTACCGCTAATGATCGAGACAAAGGCGTCAATGAATTGTCGAGTGCTTTACGGCGACGTTTTAATACGGTGGTTATGCCGCTGCCAGCGACGTTGGAAGAGGAAGTGAAAATTGTGAAAACGAGGGTCCATCAAATTGCTGAGCGATTAGAACTACCAGCATCGGCTGCGCCAGCAAAAGAGATTCAACGGCTAGTCACGATCTTCCGAGAATTGCGTTCTGGCAAAACCGAAGACGGTCGCACCAAGCTCAAGTCTCCCACCAGCACCTTGAGTACAGCCGAAGCTATTTCGGTGATTAATTCAGGTCAGTCTTTAGCCGCTCATTTTGGTGACGGAGATTTAAAGGCTGCAGATTTAGCTGCGGGAATTACGGGGGCTATTGTGAAAGATCCAATACAAGATACGATGGTGTGGCAGGAATATTTGGAAACGGTCGTTAAAGATCGGAAGGATTGGAAAGATTTGTATCGGGCATTTATGGATATGAATTGAGCGCGTTACAAAGTATCTTCTTTAAGCACCATGCGAATCAGGAGTTGCGAACCCTGATTCGTATGAACCTATTATTTACAACTTAACTTGCTATTCGGTCAAATAACATCTATTTTTAAAAAATATTTACAATTTTAATGTATTCTTGAGATTCCTCCACTCAGCCCCCAGTTTATAAAAACTTAACAAGACTGCAAAAAGAAATGAGGAATCTACTCCTGTTATGTCTGTGGGCATACGCGTCTGTCGTATCCGGACAAGACTTCATACTAAAAAAATTAGATGCATCCATTAATACGGATACCTTTGATGAGATCGCACCTTGCATCAGTGGGGATGGTCAGCGATTGTTTTATACCCGTACGGGTTACCCCGACTTTAATCAAACTTTGATTGAATTTAATCAAGACCTTTCCGTTATTCTACCAAAAATAAAATACGATCAACGGCTACGAGAAATTTATAGCTTGCTGGGAGACAGGCCTGGTGGAAAAATCTATGATTCTGACTTTAACCAAGATATTTGGGAAGCACGTTGGGATGGGAATAATTTTGTGACAAAGACGCATCCAGACTATCCCTTGAATAATGCTTTACCCAATAGTGTTAGTTCTTTTGGTGCTAATGATCAGACCTTGGTGGTGATTAATCAATTTGTGGAAGGTGGTGGAATGACTAAAGGATTTTCAACGGTAAAAGAAAAATTAGATGGCACTTGGGATTTTCCAACACCACTTCCTATCAACAATTATCATAACTCTGGAGAGGATGTTAATCTTACGATGAGCAACGATGGAAAGGTCATCATTCTTTCTATGGAACGGGAAGATGGCATGGGGCAGAGTGATTTGTTTATAAGTTTTAAACAAAGAAATGGAAATTGGAGTCGCCCGGAAAATATGGGCAGTGGCGTAAATTCTCCCTGGAGAGAAACTACCCCCCATTTAAGCACCGATGGACGGTCGCTTTATTACGCTTCCAATCGTGGTTATACGACGAGTGGTGGGAGTGATATTTATGTACAAGAAAGGCTCGGAGAGGGTTGGAATAACTGGTCGGCACCTCGAAGATTTAAAGCACCCGTCAACTCGAATGCGCATGATAGTCATCCCTATTTTAATGCTGCCACTGGGCATCTTTATTTTAGTTCTACCCGAGACGGAAGTAGCGATATTTTTATGATTCAAATCCGTGAACCAAAAACGACCAGTGATTCGGAACCGATGGCAGCTATAGTTTCGCAAACAAAAAAAGCAGCATTATTAAACCCTAGAAAAGTAAAATCCAACAAACCTAAGAAGCAGATAGAATCATTGGCCACGGCTCATCCAATTATAAAGACCCCGGCTAGTGTCGGTAAAAAAATAGATTTAAATCCTATATTATTTCGACAATCGACCGCAGAAATATTATCGAGGTCTTATTTTGAAATCGAAAGAGTGGCCGATTATCTGAAACGTCATCCTTATGTGAAAATTCGGATTACGGGACATACGGATAATCAAGGCGATACCAACCAATTATATGTGCTTTCACGGGATCGAGCCTTGGAAGTAATGCGTTCATTGGCAAAGCTTGGAGATATTGATACAGATAGAATGCAGGCGGTAGGACATGGAGGAGATTTGTCAGTGGCCAGCAACCGTACGGAGAAAGGTCGCAAAAAAAATCGCCGAGTAGAAATTGAGATAATTGAAACAGGTATTTCTGCAAAAGAAGCAGCCGGAAAAGTCGGGATCAGGTAAAAAACAAGGTAGATCTCACCTTAAACTTTGAGGATAATAATAAAGTGGTGATGAATTTTGTTATATTTGTTCTAGTACTTTATGAAAACATTTTAGATCATTTACATCTCTAAAAACAAGTGATTATGGATATATTATTATTTGCACTTCCTGGTGGCCCCGAATTAATTATCATCTTATTTGTGGTACTTCTGCTATTTGGTGGTAAAAAAATTCCAGAATTGATGCGTGGTATGGGAAAAGGAATCAAGGAATTCAATAACGCCAAAGCATCTATTGAATCAGAAATAAAGGAAGGAATGAAAGAAGCGGATAAGAAAAAAATCGAAGATAGCCGCAACGCTGAGTAAGCTGAGCGAATGTCTTGTTTGCCATAAAAAAGCTGCCTTGATTCAATTGAATCAAGGCAGCTTTTTTAATAGACAGTATTATTGAATCCTTACAGACCCAATTTTGCTTTTACTAGTGGAAGTATATCCGTAGCATCTTCTGCAAAAAGTACAACGTTAAAAGCACCAGAGTCGAAAATCATCGTAAAACCATTTTCTTTTCCTACTGCTTGTACCGCCACATCCGCTTTTTCATAAATAGGTTTGAGTAATGCTTCTCGCTTCTTAACCACATCTTCTTCTCCTTTCGCTCTAGCAGCATATAATTCTTGTTCTTCAGCAGCTAGTTTTTCTTGTTCTGCCTTAGCCACGGCTGGTGCTAATTCTGGAAAACGCTTCTGTAAATCCGCGATTTTTGCCTGAAAAGCAGCCACCTTATCTTGCAATATCTTTTCTTGCTGTTGGCGGTAGGCTTGTAGTTCTGATTCTGCTGCTTTGGATTCAGGCATCATGCTCAACAAAAGACCGCTGTTCATATGCCCAAATTTCTGTGCTATTCCTTCAGTAGTACCAAGCAGCAACAATGAGCACATTAATATTCCAATTTTAAGTATTCCTTTCATTTTTTTATTTTTAAACCGAAGCAATGCTCCAGTAATGAGAAAATCAGGAGATAAAGCTCCCGATTATTAGACCGCAAAAGTACTAGCATGTAATCAGATTTCGTAATTTTTAACACAACCTTATTAATTTTTACCCTTCTTATGGTAGAAAAAGTGCCATAAACCGTAATATCCAGAGGTCTATTTTGTAAAATCAACCTTTTATGAGTATAATAATTCGTAATATCTTTCTATATTTAGCTTTGTTAACTAACTTATTTAAATAAAAAAAGAAAAAACTATGGGATTTTTCGATTTTCTAAAGAGCCTATTTGGTTCAGTTAAAGATACTGCAGGCGATGTAGCAGCAGGTGCCAAAGATTTAGCAGGTGACAGCTTAGGTGATGCGATGGATATGGTTAAAGATGCTGGAGGTTCGGTCTTAGATAAAGCAGGAGACCTAGCGGAAGGTGCAAAAGATCTTGCAGGTGATGGACTTTGTGGTGTGATGGATAAGGCAGGAGATGCGTTGAGTGGTGTAAAAGATTTGGCGGGGGACGTGATGGATAAAGCAGGAGACCTAGCGGAAGGTGCAAAGGATCTTGCAGGTGACGGACTTGGTGGTGTGATGGATAAAGCGGGCGATGCGATGAATGCCGTAAAAGACAAAGCTGGAGATGTAGTAGACGGTGCGAAAGACTTAGCGGGTGGTGCGATGGATAAAGCGGGCGATGCGATGAACGCCGTAAAAGATAAAGCTGGAGATGCAGTAGAAGGTGCGAAAGACTTAGCAGGTGGTGCGATGGACAAAGCGGGCGATGCGGTGAACGCCGTAAAAGACAAAGCTGGAGACGCAGTAGATGGTGCTAAAGATTTAGCGGGTGGTGCGATGGACAAAGCGGGCGATGCGATGAACGCCGTAAAAGACAAAGCAGGAGATGCAGTAGATGGTGCTAAAGATTTAGCGGGCGGTGCGATGGATAAAGCAGGCGATGCAGTTGACTCTGTAAAGAATGCAGCCGGAGATGTAGTAGATGGTGCGAAAGATATGGCTAGTGGTGCCATGGATAGTGCCAAAAATGCAGCAGGCGATATCGTGGATGGTGCTAAAGATGCAGCTTCTGAATTAGGAGACGATATTGTAAACAGCTAATAAATTTATAACGATCATAATCGTTATCTGGCCAGCTTGTAATGGAATATTACAAGCTGGCTTTTTTAACTACGAGAAACTATGCTTGCACCTTATTTTAATGCTAGAGAAATTGAAGCTGGATGCGACGAAGCAGGTCGTGGTTGCCTAGCCGGACCTGTATTTGCAGCGGCAGTTATCCTACCTAAAGATTTTACCCATCCCTTGTTGAATGATTCTAAATTGATGAGTGAAAAGAATCGTGATATGCTACAACCTATTATCGAAGCAGAAGCTATTGCTTGGGCAGTGGGAACGGTAGGACCTGTAGAGATTGACGAAATAAATATTTTAAATGCTTCTTTTTTGGCCATGCATCGAGCTATTGACCAACTAACAACCAAACCAACATCGCTTTTAATTGATGGAAATCGATTTAATAAATATCCGGATATTCCTCATCACTGTATGGTAAAAGGAGATAGTAAATATCTATCTATTGCGGCGGCTTCCGTATTGGCAAAAACGTATCGGGATCGATATATGAAAAAGGCAGCGGAGGAAAATCCTGGTTATGATTGGCACACAAATAAAGGGTATCCTACCAAGGCACATCGGAGGGCGATCGCTGCGTTAGGTGCTACGCCTCATCACCGCAAATCATTTCGGTTACTCCCTGATTTATAATTTACTCAAGACGTAACGATGGTAGTTTCCATTGGTTGTAAAATCTCCACAATCTTCTGCTTTTTGATCTAGCAATAGTTGGAGTCGATCTTCCCTTCCAATATAATTCGTTCTGTAATCCAGCCAAAACCAATCGTTATCTATTTGGCGTGCAATTCGGATGATGCCCATTGGATCTATTATGGAGGTATTACAAATAACGTCTAGGGTTATTTCGTCCAGCGCCATGACTTGATCTGCCTCAAATTCTAAATTATCAATAAGTGCGACAATATCATCTGCGCCGGGGTCGTCTTGACGAGCAGAACCTTCCACAATTTTGGTAAGTGCGTTGGTATTGATGCGATTGATAATCTGATAGAACAGAAATTTTTCGTTCATCAAACTGGCTTCGAAAGCGAGTAGATAATAGAGTTCGTGTTCTGTTTCCAGACTTCTGAGGAGTCCAGTAGTAAGATAAAGACCACCGCCAGGAATGACGAAAATATTTTTTTCTGGTTGATTGAGAATGGTTATTTTCCAAGGACGATCGGGATTCCATTTATTACTTTGGGGAGACCGGCGATCGTGCCGCATTTCATTGGTGGCCTGATCGTAGAGCGTCTGTACAAACTTATAAACGGTTGTGTCATAAGGAGGGATGTCGGGCAATACAGGAAAACGCTCATCCTCGAATGCCATCGCAATCTTCACTTTATCACCCAATGCTTCACGTTGATATTTAGTGAATTGACTCGGTGGAATAATCGGCTCTTCATACGCTGGAGCGCAGGAATATAAAAGGACGAGAGCCAAAAAGATCATCAGGATAGTGGTCCAAAGACCACGAAGGGTATTCATGTTTTTGTTTTTGTTCTAAACAGTGGGGTATCCAAAATTAATTAAAAACAAAGACTAAATCCACTAATTCAACGTCTCTAGCCATACATTTCATCAATATCTTTCTGAAATTTGTCTGCAATCACTCTTCTTTTCAGTTTCATCGTTGGCGTTAATTCTGCGTCCGAGCCATCTTTTTTAGTAGCTTCCCATTCTGCATCTAGTAATTTGAATTTTTTAATTTGCTCAATATGACTAAATCGTGGGTTGTATTTATTGATAATATCCTGGAAACAGTTAAGCACTTTTTCATCTTGAATCATTTCACCGACGGATTGACAATTCACCTGATTTTCTTTACACCAATTATGCAATGCCTCTTTAGAAGGAACAATAATAGCCGAGACAAATTTCTTAGCATCACCGACAACCATCACTTGTTCTACCAAAAAATCTTCTTTCAAGGCACTTTCAATAGGTGCTGGAGCGACATATTTTCCGCCAGAAGTTTTTAATAATTCTTTTTTACGATCTGTGATTTTTAAAAATTGATTTTTGTCCGACTTTATAAATTTGCCAATATCTCCGGTGCGGAACCAACGCTTGCCATCAATTTCTTTGAATACTTCTTCCGTTTTTTCTTTTTGATTATAATAACCCATCATGATATTGGGACCGGCTGCTAATATCTCCCCTTCTCCTTCTTTATAGTCTCCCTCACTGGAATCAATATAAATTTCTACCTGCCCTAAGGTAGGTCCTACTGAGCCCAGCATTGCATTTCCTGCATCATATCGATTGATGGTTAACCCTGGAGAAGTTTCTGTTAATCCATATCCTTCTCTGACCGGAATTCCAGCAGCAGAAAAAATACGAGCCATACTAACAGGACAAGGAGCGGCTCCCGTAAGAATACCTTTTACATTACCACCTAGCGCTTGTCGCCATTTTGAGAAAATTAGTTTATCCGCCATTTTTCTTTTGATGGCAGACATTCCTGAATGACTTTTATCATAAGTATAGTCATCCGTTAAAGAGAGCGCCCAAAAGAAAAGCTTCTTTTTGGAGCCGGTGAGTTGTAGTCCTTTATTATAAATTTTTTCATAGACTTTTTCCAACAGTCTAGGAACCGTAGTAAAAAAATGCGGTTTCAAGGTCTGTAAATCTCCCGTTTCTCCACCTAGATTATCTGTTCCAGTGAAAGTAATAGTGGCTCCTCTGTATTGATAAGCATAGGCAGCGGAGCGTTCAAAAACGTGGCAAAGCGGTAAAAAACTGAGAACGGTATCTCCCGGATCAATGGGCATAAGATCATCAACATCTACCACATTGGAAGCAATATTTTTGTGAGAAAGCATGACGCCTTTTGGGTTGCCGGTGGTACCAGAAGTATAAATAATGGTGGCCAATTCGTTAGGGTCAATGCTATCCATGATTTTTTTCACCTCGGGAAGCCCTTCGTCGGTGAAGATGTCTTCCCAAAATTTCATTCCTTCCTGTCGGTCAAAAGTATAGATGTCAATTAAAGACGGTACTTTTTGTCGAGCAATACCAACCTTTTCGCAAAGATCATCCGTGCCGAGGAAACAATATTTTATCTCCGCATCGTTAAAAATATATTCGTATTCGCGTGGACTAATGGTTGGATAGACCGGAACGGTGATGGCACCAATTTGTTGAATACCAATATCTGCGATACTCCATTCAGCTCGATTCTTATAAGTGATGAGCGCAATCTTATCATTTTTTTTAACACCGAGTTTTAGTAATCCACAACTAAATTTATTGGCACGTTCGATGATTTCATCTGTACTGTAATATTTCCATTCTCCATTGAGGCGGGAGCCAATAGATTTTTTTAGTGGATTATTTTTTTGTTGGTGATAAATAAAGTCAAAAAGACGCATCGTACTCATGTTCAATTAATTTGGTCAGAAATAAATGTTTTACAAAAACACTAAATATAAGAAAGATTTACCCAATGGCAAAAAAAAAGCGCCGCTGGTAAAACCAGCGACGTTTTTATAAAAGTCTTTATTTTTTGGTCGGTTTATTTTGCTTGACCTGTCAAGCTTAATACCAAGCCAATTTCATCGTGAATAATCTTATCCGCAGCCGTACCAATTAGTCCGGAACCGTATTTAACGTCCCAGTCTGTACGATTGATTTTGAAAGATGGTGTTACCACAGAAATCTTATCACCAGCCATTGCAATGTTGGCTGGAACGGTAATGCTCTTGGTGATACCTTTAATGGTTAAGTCACCGGTAATGCTGGTAGAACTACCACTACCGCTCGCGCTAGTAACCTTAAAAGTAGCAGTTGGATGAGTGTCAGTATTGAAGAAATCTGCGTTTTTGAGGTGTCCTTCTAGATCTTCTTTTCCATCACCAGCCTTCAGGTCAGTTACGGTGATGCTACTCATATCTATGTTAACCGTTCCGGAAGAGATTTTACCGTTACTAGCTGAGACATTACCACCACTGACCTTTACCGTGCCAGAGTGCTGTCCGCCAACCTTTGTTCCCGTCCATTGTAATTGTCCGTCGGTGATAGTAAACATTTTGTCATTTGCATTAGCAGTCGCAGCTGTGTTTGTCGCAGCCGAAGTTTTAGCATCTACTCCTTTAGGAGCCTTTTTACAAGCAGTAAGGCTAAGACCTAAGATGAGAAGCAGGCAGGAAAATCTGAATAATAATTTCATGTTTTGAAATGTTTTGATTAAAAAAATGATGGAACAAGCGCAAATGCAGCGTTGTGCCTTAAGAATACAAAATAACTCAAATAAAGTGAATTTGATAGAAAACTATTCTATAAGCTTTGAAGGTGGCCGATTGTTCATGGCATTGAGAAAATAAATCATATCGTTGATACTGGCCATGATCGTAATATTGTCAGAAGACTTGACCTGCTGTACAACTACCTGATAGCCAGAAAGGAGGATTTGACAAGTTGGGAATGCCTCAGAAAGGGTTTTAATATAGGTCTGAACGGGTGTTTTTGTATAAGTTTCCGTAACCATCGTAAAAAGAAAATCTGGTTGGTAAACCTTACAGGCATCTTTAACATCTTGAAGAGAAATCTTTGGACCCAGATAAATCACTTCGTTTTTTCTTGATTTGATTAGATAGTGAATCAATAAAAGACTCAGTTCTTGGTTTTCTCCTTCGGGTAGATAAATAACAAACTTTTTAGCCGTTTTTCCTTTAGCTTGTGTCGGTGGCACACTATCAATGGCGGCAATAATTTTCTGTCGGATCAAGCAACTAATGAAGTTTTCCTGAACAGGATAAATAGACCCGGTTAACCATAGTAAGCTTAATTTATCCAAAAAAGGATAAATAATCTCCAACATGGTCCGTTCGAAACCAATTTGTTGAATATTCGTTGAAATAATGCGATCAAACTTATACTCATCCATCTCAATCATAGATAAGGTTAGCGCGTCCATTTGCGTATTATCCTCTAAGTTAACAGAAGACATATCAGCTACTCTATTGGCAATTTCTTCTTTGCTCATTTTGGCAATTTTAGAAATTTTAATACCATTCTTATTAAGGAAAGCAATATTAAGTAGATGTTTTAAATCTTCATCTTGATAGTAACGAATATTGGTTTTTGTTCGCTGGGGTTTGACAATACCGTAGCGAGTCTCCCAAATCCTTATGGTGTGAGCCTTAATTCCGCAGAGATTTTCTAGATCTTTTATTGAATAAATTGCCAAAACGGAGTGATTAGTTAAATGATAAATTCTCTATCAACAGATACCGAACAGTTATTATAGCGAATAGTTTAAAACTAATGGCCGTCATTTAATAACATATTTAGCTGTAAAATTGAGAGATGCTCGGGTTTTTCTCTATTTTTAGTCCTTAAAATCAAAAATTGCACCTATTTTTTTTTATCAAAAATAAATTTTATGAGCTTATTCTACCAGAAAATAACCCATTTTTTGAGTGTACTCTTACTCGTAGGAGTTGCTACTTCATCTCTCTCCGCACAATGTATATATACCGTCAACTTATTTGATTCCTTTGGTGACGGTTGGAATGGATCAGAACTGAGTGTAATTATTAATGGAGATACCTCTACCTACACCATTGATGATGGGGATAATTTTTCCACTGAAATTATGATTACAGATGGAGATTCCATCACACTCTTCTACTTGGCTGGATCATTTCAAAACGAAGTTTCTTACGAATTTTTGAATAATAATGGTTCGACGATTTTCTCTGATGGACCGAATCCTGCGGAAGGGGAAGTCTTTGAATGGTTGGGGAATTGTGCAAAATGTGGTTTTCCAGAAGACATCATTTTTGATGAGATTTTAGGTGATGGATTAGAATTGAGTTTTAGTGAAATTGATACGGCGGCAGAATATCTTATTTATTACGGTTTGGAACAAACGCCTTTTGCAGATTTTTTAAGTCTTAGCACTAGCAGTGCAAATAGTGTATTGATTGAAGGATTGATGGAAGATACAACTTACCAATTATTCCTTGCTACGATTTGCGAAAATGGAGATACTAGTTCCACTATTGGTCCAATTGATTTTAGAACACTTTTCTCAAATGATGTAGGCGTAGCAGGAATAACAGCGCCACTTAGCGATTGTGAATTAGGTTTTGAGACGATTACTTTTGATCTAGCTGGATTTGGTTCTAACCTTCAGTCGCTCTTCGCTTTTAATTATAGTGTAAACGGTGAAGTGGCTTCACTGCCTATGTTTGAAGATGGATTTTTCACTGGTGTGATAGGGAGTGATGATACGGTTTCCGTCAGCTTCGATACACAATATGACTTCAGTGAACCAGGTGAATACGAAATTGCCGTTTGGACCGATCTGGTTGGAGATTCTAGAAGCGGAAATGATACAGCTTACTATACTTTTTATAGCATCCCTACGGTGGATGAACTTCCTTACGTAGCAAATTTTTCCGTCAATTCTGAAGGTTGGAGTCTGGTGGACAGTAGTCAAAATAATTCATGGGAGTTTGGAGTACCTGCAGGTACTGAAATCAGTGCAGCAAATAGTGGCGATAATGCTTGGGTCACCAATCTAGCTGGTGATTATAATAGCAGCGAATTTTCTTACTTTCAGTCGGTTTGTTTTGATTTTTCCAATATTATGGAAACACCGAAAATTTCTTTGAACATTATTTATAATACAGAAACAAACTACGATGGTGCTTGGCTAGAAGGAACCAAAGATGGTGGTGTTACTTGGGAAAAAATTGGCGCCATGGGTACTGGAATTAACTGGTATAGTGTAGATGATACTTTTTCAGATCTAGGTAATGTCTGGGCTGGTATATCAGATGGTTGGGGCTATGCAGAACACACCCTTGACGGATTTGCAGGTGAAGGTAACTGTCGTTTTCGATTTGTCTTTTCTAGTGATGGCTCTGTTACCAGAGAAGGATTTGGAATTGATGATATTCAAGTTTTAATACCATTTGCCAATGATTTACAAGCATCTAGCAGTAATAATACAGCGGATGCTTTATGTGGTTCTTCGATAGATAGCGTTAAGATCGCCATCAACAATGTTGGCTTGGATGATCAAACAAATATTTCCGCTTCTTATCAGGTAGATAACGGACCAGTCGTAACAGAAAATTTAACGGATATTACTATTCCTTCTGGTGAAGGAGTTACTTATACTTTTAATACGACTTTTGATTCTAATGTTTTTCCAAGTGAATTTATGGTTCGTACGTGGGTTAGCACAGGCATAGATGATAATTTTACCAATGATACCACCAATTTTACATTTATTACTTCTAATCCAGCACAATTACCATTAGTGGCAGATTTTAACGACAACCAACTTCCTGAAAATTGGACAACAGATGGAACAGTAGGAGAAGGACATAATAACGGTTCAGGAGGCATATACCGAAATGTTTTTGGTGGCAATTCTTTCATAACCACGACCACGAATATCGGTCCCATTAACCCAGGAGATAGTCTTAACTTTGATTATCGTTATACCGAGTGGTCTGCCGGAACCGTTGGAACAGAACTGGCTGGAGATTCTCTTATCGTAGAAATATCAACTGATTGTGGAGATACTTATAATGTAGCTTTTGTGGTGGATGAAACAAATCATATTACTTCTGCCGAATTTGCTAATCGAACAGTCGACTTAGATCCTTTTGCTGGTGAATTTATTCGTGTACGTTTCCGAGGAATACATGGGGCTGGTGATTACTGGCTGGATTTAGACAATATCAATATCATTGGTTGTCCAGAAGATTTTGACATTGTTGTCAATTTTGACGAACCTACTACTGGAACGACCGGAGACGGAGGTATAGCTGTCTTTCCACAGAGTGGAGTCGCTCCATATACTTATTTGTGGAGTAACGGAGAAACCTCCAATATTCTAACAAATATTGACAGTGGTGAGTACACTGTAACCGTGACAGACAATAATGGTTGTGAACAAGTATTACCAATTAACCTATATTCGGTTGGAACGGAAGAGATAGAAGGAATATTGGAATATTCCTTATTTCCAAACCCTACCAATGGAATGACAAATCTAGCAGTTGCCTTTAATCGAAGCGTAGATGTTACCGTGCGTATTTCTAGCATGTTGGGACAAACGGTTTATGAACAAGGACTGTCTCAAACCCGTGTTTTAGACCAGCAAATTGATACCCAAAACTGGAGCCAAGGTATCTATCTGGTTCAAATCTGGGTGGATGGAAAAGGATATACCCGAAAATTGGTGAAGCAGTAGAAATATCTGAAATAATCTGAATAAAAAAATAGGAAGGTGGCTATCGTTATGGCAACGGTAGCCACTTTTAATTTTCCTCCCCTCAAAGCTGAACCTTTTACCCCAAAAATCTATTACAAAGGACGGAAAAGCTTTTAGAAAAAAGACAAAATATGAAAATAGGCATCGTATGTTATCCAACCTATGGAGGTAGTGGTGTAGTAGCCACGGAACTTGGTAAAGGTTTGGCTGCTAAAGGACACCAAATCCACTTTATTACTTATCGTCAACCAGCGAGATTAAACGCTTTTCAGGAGAATGTCTTCTATCACGAAGTAAATGCGGCAGATTATCCTTTATTTGAATATCCTCCCTATGATACCGCATTAGCGAGTAAAATGGTAGATGTGGTGCAATACGAAAACCTAGACCTATTACACGTTCATTACGCAATTCCCCACGCAGCAGTAGCCTACATGGCAAAAAAAATTCTCTTGTCTCAAGGCCGCTACGTCCCGACCATCACGACCTTGCATGGAACGGATATTACCTTGGTAGGCCAAAATCCAGCCTTTGCACCCGTTGTGGCCTTTTCTATTAATAAATCGGATGGAGTTACAGCAGTTTCTAAAAGTCTGCGTCAGCAAACCTATGATAGTTTTGAAATCGAAAAAGAAATCGAAGTGATCTACAATTTTATCGATTTTGATCGATTTACTAAAAAAAATAAAGATCATTTCAAAAAAGCGATTGCGCCAGATGGAGAAAAATTACTAATTCATATTTCTAATTTCCGAAAAGTAAAAAGAGTAGAGGATGTACTACAAGTCTACAAAAGAGTCGCTAAACGAATACCCACTAAATTATTATTAGTAGGAGATGGCCCCGAACGTCGCGCAATGGAGGTATTGTGTAGAGAAGAAAAACTCTGTGATGGTATTCGGTTCTTAGGAAAACAAGATGCTGTTGAAGAATTATTAGCGGTCTCCGATTTATTTATTATGCCCTCTTCTAGTGAAAGTTTTGGCCTAGCGGCTTTGGAAGCCATGTCTTGTGAAGTTCCGGTGATCTCTTCCAACGCGGGAGGAATTCCAGAAGTCAATATTCATAATGAAACTGGTTTTCTCAGCGAGGTGGGGGATGTTGATGATATGGCAAAAAATACCTTCAAATTATTGGAAGATGATGCCTTATTGCAAAAATTCAGAGCGAATGCGTTGAAGCAGGCTCGTAGTTTTGAATTGGCAGCTATTCTACCCCAATATGAGGCGTATTACGAAAGAATTATCCGAGAAAGCGTTTATACCAAACCCCAAGTAAAAAAAAGCATAGCTAAGGGTTAATTCATCAACAGTATCTTAGTCACTACTGCCGAAGGTACATCCCGATTACTGGTACGAGTCGCATAAACTAGATAAACCCCTGAATTGGCTCTTCGTCCGTTATAATCTCGTCCATCCCAAATCGCTTGACCTCCTAGTGCCGTTGTTTCATAAACCAACCGCCCACTGATATCCGTAATTTTTATATCCGCATCTCTGGCAAACCCTTTGAGTGCGATGGGACCATCATAGTCGGGACGCACGGGGTTGGGGAATACCGTAATCTTACTACTGTGGTTTTGATTAATACCCGCTGCATCGGTTCTAAGCGAAATAATTCCTTTTCCAGTAGAAATATAAACCAGTCCTGTATTTTGATTGATAGCAATATCATTGATGATATTGTCAAAAATGGGAGAATTATCCTTGTCAAAGGTTGCTAGTCGCTCCGACCCATCTGGTGATTGGACAAAAAGACCACTTCGCGTTCCAAACCATTTGCGATTGGCGGCATCAACGGCAATCGTATTGACAATCGTTTCATCCAATAATAAGGCAGGAATATCATTAACCACTACTCTGGGATGACTACCTCTACAATCTGAATTGAGTGGGTCGCCCTGACATTCAAAAACAACCGCTCCATTTCTAGTTCCAACCCAAATGCCGCCATCCAAATCCTGCTCCAAACAAATTACGTCATTAGATGGTAACACACTATTGTTGGTGGTAATAGATCGAAAATTATCATCTCCAGGATCATCAACCGTACCTGCATAATCATAAACCACAACGCCGAGATTGTCTGTCGCAATCCAGAGATATCCCTCATTATCTACCAATATCTGACGAATGCTGCGGGAAGGTAGACTTAAAAAATCATCGGTAAATTCACCATCCGGTTTGAGGGCAATTAATCCTTTTGCTGCTTCGGTATGATTACCAATCCATAAAATATTTTGTTCATCATAGGCAAGTCCTGTTACTCGAGTCCGTGTCGCATCAGCAGACGGTTTGAGTTTGGCTTCGTCGTTGCTGAAGACGGTGATCTCATCTGTTTCTCGGTTTAGCTTAAAGAGACCATTGTTCCAGCGAGTACCAAAAAAAACCTCGCTATTATCTGGACTGACCGCAACTCGGTAAATCCCTTTTACGTCATTTAGATTAGCATAATTAAGGGTATTATAATTCTTCCAAACGCCTTCTATATAGCTATAAAATCCCCGGTCATTAAACGCCAGTTGTGGAATAAGTACTTCGGGAACCACCCAAAGTTCTTCACCATTTAACACGAGTTGATTGGCTAAAAGATGAGCGGGAGAATTGACCCTAAAAGTATTACAATCATTTTCTCCGATTTCCGTTAGCCGAAATCCGTCCCATGCGTCAGCAAAGAAGACTCGTCCCTGAGCATCTTCTACGCCATAGGTTGGACGATTGATACAACCACTGTTGGAAGAAATGGTTTTTACAAGTGTTTCTTCGTTGAAAAATAAAGCGCTTCCATTACAAGTTCTATTGGTGGATTCATTAAAACAAGACATACCCACGAGTAGATGTGGGCCTTCGGTGGTCATGTAGGTAGGAGTTAGGTTTTCTGAAAAATAAAGGTTGGTAAGATTGGTTTCATCATAACGGAAAATAGTATCGTTGATATCGAAATATAGCTCATTCTTATACCTAGCAATATTATTGGTGCTGTAATCAAGTGGAAATCCTCCTGCTCCTGCTAAATGTGTCCATGAATTAAAGTCTTGAATATTTTTTGAACCATCGAGCGTTATTCGATAGATCCCTTCTTCGGTGGCTGCATAGAGGTGATTGTTAAAAACGGCTGTTTGATTAAAAGGTATTCCCGCTCTTGTTTCGTCACCAAATTCCTGATCTCTAATGTTTAAAATTTTAAGACCAAATCCCATGGATAGATAGGCAGTTGAATCTGTTTCAATTAGAATATCGTTAATGGACTTGTCTCCTAAAAAAATACTGGTAGCAATAAAAGGAAGGTTGTCAAGTCCACCATCTTCATGGATAAAATCAATATTTCCATTAAAATAAGTTGCGACGAGCAGTTCGTTAAAAGGATCATATTTTATGATACCCATTCCAGATTCACTGAGTCCGCTTACGGTAGAAAGACGTTCAATTTCACGAGATTCTTTTTCTATTTTTAGCATTCCCTGCGTATTTCCATAGAAAACATGCGTAGGACTCTGTGCGACAAAAGTGCCAAATTGATACGCATAATGCGATTGCCACTGACCGATTTTTAAAGGTTCTTGGGCATTACTGCCAATACTAAGTAGAGACGAAATAATAAAGATCGAAGCGTATAGTACCCATCTGATCATTCTATAAAGTTTTATTAAAAAAGAAAAAGATTGATTAGTGTTCAAAACACTTAGCTTAGTACACCGTGTACTTAGATATAAAGAGATATAAAAATAACCTTTTTCGCTCTTGGTTATTGTCTGATTCTACGTTTTTTAAGCGTTCTGTCGTAGATTGAATGAAAAAGATCAGGATCGATAAAGTCTAGTATTATTGATGTATTCAAAAACGGCCTCTGGGACTAGATATTGAATGGACTGATTTTGCTGAATACATCGACGAATATAACTGGCCGATATTTGCATTAGTGGAGCCTCCATAATTTTTATTTTAGGATGGTCCGCGAGATCTCCAAGCTCGTACTGAGGGCGTTTGTAAACGTAAATTTCGTGGTTGGCAAGAATCTGTTCGTAGTTTTTCCATTTATGAAAATTACCCAAATTATCTCCTCCCATAATTAAGGCAAATTCTTTTTTTTGAAATTTTTCTTTCAGGAAGGTGAGCGTATCAATCGTATAAGAAGGCTTTGGTAAATCGAACTCAATGTTAGAGGCCCTGATACGCATATTATCGCCAATAGCTAAATGGACTAAATGTAGTCGGTCGTGGTCTTTGGCAAGGGACTTTTTGGTCTTAAAAGGATTCTGTGGCGACACGACCATCCAGACTTCCTGTAGGTCAGTCTGGGTTGCCATAAAATTGGCAATGATCATATGGCCAACGTGTACAGGGTTGAAAGAACCAAAAAACAATCCTGTCTTCATAGTAGTGAGGGTGTGTTTATTAGAATAAAGACTATTCTTCTTGTAAAATTTGAAAAAGAGAATCGAGTGTACTAGAACTTTCTAACTCCGCTTCGGGAATATTTATCAGCCATTGGTCTTTTTCTTTTACTAAAAAAAAAGTATCTAAAAAGAACTCACCCATTTCTTCAATTTGACAGAAACAGGTAGCTTCTGCTCCTTTAACTTTACAATCAATATGCTGAAAAATAGAAGTCGTTTCTTCCGTAACGTTTCCTTCTTTGAGTACCTGACCAATCCAGTCAATCCATTCCTGAGCGTTTTCGGTGCTGAGTTGTTTAGCTTGGGTAAATTTATTTTTATTAATCCATTCCTGCCACTGTTTTACGACAGCGTCGGGTTCCTTCGGCAACGGGGGATCATTTTGGCAACTAGTAAAGGCAAACATTAAAAGCCAAGATAAAAATAAGATGTAATCCCTTTTCATTTTTAATTGCTTAACATGACGGGCATTACTAGCATCATAATGTGTTCGCCATCTTCCTCTTCACTAGGTAAGAGAATTCCTGCACGGGTTGGTGTAGATAACTCCATCTTTATTTCTTCGCTCTCTAACACATTCAACATTTCAATTAAAAATTTAGCGTTAAAACCAATCGTTAGTGGTTCGCCTTCGTAGGTGCAGTTAAGCTGCTCCGTTGCTTCGTTAGAAAAATCCAAATCTTGGGCAGAAACAGTTAGACTACCATCATTGATATTAAGAATTACCTGATTGGTTGTTTTATTGGCGTAGATCGCAATACGCTTAAGCGACGTCAAAAAGTCCATCCGGTTAGCAACTAGTAAATGTGGATTCTCTTTGGGAATTACCGCATTATAATCAGGGTATCTAGCATCAATTAATCGACAAACCATGTTTATTTCTCCAAAAGAGAAAAAAGCATTGGCTTTGTTAAAAGACATTTTGACGGGATCTTCCTTGCTGGAAAGCGCATTTTTTAGAAGGGTCAGTGCTTTTTTAGGAATGATAAAACTGGTAGAAACCTCTCCTTTCGCTTCTTCAAAATCGTACTTCACCAATTTGTGTGCATCCGTGGCTACAAAGATCATCTTGCTAAAGTCAACCTGTACGTAAACACCGGTCATAGCTGGCCGTAGTTCGTCAGAACTAGTAGCAAAAAGCGTCTTGTTAATGGCCTTGGCTAGTTTTTCTGAAGATACCTGCACGGTGTCTACTTCTTCTGGCTCTGGGATATTTGGATAATCACCACCATCTTCTCCAGCTAGTTTATATTTACCGTAATGGGAGGTAATCTGAATGCCAAAATTTTCTTCATTTACTTCAAAAGTAATAGGCTGTTGAGGTAACTCCTTTAACGTATCCAGTAATATACGAGCAGGAATCGCCACGACACCATCTTTGTCGGCATTTACGTCGATCGTCGTCCGAATGGAAGTTTCTAAGTCCGTAGCGGAGATGGTTAATTTTTTATTTTCAATAGTGAAAAGAAAATCCTCCAGAATAGGTAATACTGGATTAGAACCGATTGCTCCGTTGGCAACCTGTAAATGCTTTAGTAAGTCGGAAGAGGATACACTAAACTTCATATTGTGCTGTAAGGTTTTATTTATGAATGACAAAAATACAGCTAATTCCTTACTTTTTATACCCTAAATACCAACACGTTGTGGATAAAATGAATCTATTGGGTAGAATAGTTAGTGCGTCGGGCTATAAATACCTAACACCATACGGCCTCTTCTGAAATCACACTTCTTTACTCATCAGTCGGGTAGCTACGGCTATCCTTCTTCTTCGTGCATCGTTTGATTCCAAAATAGTCTCGCCTAAGATGTCATTTGTTTAAAGCCCGACGAACTAGGTAATTTACGGTATGTTACTATTTTAACGATCCTTATCGTAATTTTGCCTTCTGATTTTCACCTAAGTACTTACTAACTTATTTATCAAATATAGTATGCTCGACCGAAAAACACCACCGCCGATAAGAGCGGCTGATAATTTGTTATTGCCTAAAGCAACGGTATACCACCTAAGAAATAATATTCCAGTTCACACGATTAGCATGGGGACACAGGATATTGTCAAAATTGAAATAGTCTTTTTTTCAGGTCGTCCATTTGAAGATAAAAAAATGGTGGCTCGTTCTACCGCTCGATTACTCAAAGAAGGTACCGGACAGACATCGGCTTCCGAGATTGCAGAACAAATAGATTTTTATGGTGGTACGATTAGTATTCCAGTTAATCTTGACACAACCAATATTACATTCTATAGTCTTAGTAAACATCTAGATGCGTTGCTTCCCTTATTAGGCGAAATAATTTGTGAACCTAGTTTTCCGCAAGAAGAAATAGACGCATTTATTGCCAATAGTCAGCAGCGATTAAAAATTGATTTGTCCAAAAATGATACGGTTGCTTACCGGGTTATTACAGAAAATATTTTCGGTAAAGAGCATCCCTACGGATATAATAGTGAACCAATGCTTTATGAACAATTGGATCGTAAAGACTTGATAAAGCATCATCAAAAAAGTATGGTTGCCGGCAATACTATCATATTTTTAAGTGGCAAAATTGATGATGATGTACTAAAAAAACTAGATCAATATTTAGGAGAAATTCCTCAAGGACCCAAAAGAGAAAGAGTCCCTTTTCCGGAACTGCCGACTAGGGTGAGAAAAGAACATCTCCATCATTCTGATACGGTTCAGACGGCCGTTCGTATTGGACGTAAATTATTTAATCGGGCCCACCCAGATTTTCATGGAATGTATGTCCTCAACACGATTTTTGGCGGCTATTTTGGTTCTAGATTAATGGTGAATATTCGAGAGAAAAAAGGCTATACCTATAATATTTTTTCTTCCATGGATACGATGATGTTCGATGGTTATTTTTATGTCGGAACAGAAGTCAGTAATGAACTAACTCAAAAAACGGTCAAAGAGATTTATCACGAGATGGAGGTCTTGCAAAACGATTTAATGAGCGAAAAAGAATTACGAATGGTCCGTAATTATTTATTGGGAAGTTTATTGACGATGCTGGATGGACCTCTTAATATTATCAATGTAGTGAAAGAAACTGTTTCGGAAGGAGTGCCAGAGCATCATTTTGAGAATTTGGTAAAAACCATTCAGCATATTTCTCCACAGGAATTGAGGGACTTAGCACAAAAATATTTTCGAAAAGAAGATTTTTGGGAATTAACGGTAGGAATGTAGGGATTTCATCCAACTTCATAACCTTAAAACCTCATGATCCCCTTTTTTTGCACCACTTCTGATTATAAGCTGGGAATAATTTATTAATTTAGACAAAATTTGTTTTCTTTTGCAAATTGCGAGATGAAATGTATTTTTTCATAGCATATATTTTTTTAATATGTTTGAGACGACTTAATTTACGACTCATTTAGCAAACAGACTATAAAACACAAACGCTCATAAATAGGGAAGACTTTTAATGAAACTATTCAGCTTTTTTACACAAGAAATCGCGATTGATCTAGGAACGGCCAATACGCTAATTATTCAAGATGGGAAAATAGTAATCGATGAACCTTCTATCGTTGCTATCAACCGACGTAGCGGTGAGACGATTGCCGTTGGTATGAAAGCGATGCAGATGCACGAAAAGACCCACGAAAATATAAAAACAGTTCGTCCACTCAAAGATGGAGTAATTGCAGATTTTCAGGCGGCGGAGAGTATGATTGAGGGGATGATTAATATGATGGGAAATAAACGAAAGTTTTTCACACATATGAAAATGGTGATTTGTATTCCATCAGGGATTACTGAAGTAGAAAAAAGAGCTGTTTTTGATTCTGCTGATCACGTAGATTCTAAGGAAACTTACCTCATTCACGAGCCGATGGCCGCAGCCTTAGGAATTGGTCTGGACGTGGAAGAGCCGATTGGAAATATGATTATTGATATAGGAGGAGGAACGACAGAAATCGCAGTCATCGCACTTTCCGGAATCGTTTGTGATCAATCTATTCGTACCGCCGGAGATGAGTTTACCGCTGATATTATGAATTATATGAAACGGCAACATAATATCTTGATTGGAGAACGTACCGCTGAACAAATAAAAATCAATGTTGGGTCTGCCTTACCTGAATTAGAAAACCCTCCAGAAGATTATGCGGTAAACGGAAGAGATTTGATGACGGGTATTCCCAAGCAAATTACCATTACTTATCAGGAAATTGCGCATGCTTTGGATAAATCCATCTCCAAGGTGGAAGATGCAATTCTTAAGGCACTTGAAACCACTCCTCCTGAGTTGGCCTCCGATATTTATAAAACTGGTCTTTACTTAACAGGTGGTGGCGCTTTGTTACGTGGACTAGACAAAAGGATATCTGCGAAAACAAAATTACCGGTGGTGATTGCTGAAGACCCACTGCGAGCAGTAGTGAGAGGTACGGGCATTGCCCTAAAAAATACGGACAAATTTTCATTCTTGATTGATCGAAAAAGCGTTTAGTGAAAAGAATATTTTCAAATCAATATCAAACCTAAAAATGTCTTGTTGTGCGGAGTCTGGTTCTGTTTCTGGTTCAGTATGGTGGAGTTGCCCTCTTCTTTCTTTTAGAGGCAGTTTGCCTTTATCTGGTAGTCAACTATAATCAGAAGCAAGAAGAAATTTGGCTCAACTCTTCTAATATCATTTCAGGTACTATTCTCAATTTTAGAAGTGACATTTCCCAATATTATAATCTATCCGAATTTGCCGATAGTCTGGCCGCAGACAATGCTCGTTTAAAAGCCCGACTCAATAACGCTCAGTTTGTCCAAACTATATTGATGGACTCTATCAAGGATGTCGAAAAACAGCAGCAGTTCACCTATATTGCTGCGCGCGTGGTCAATAGCACGATTCATCTCCATAATAATACGTTTACCATTGATCGAGGAAGTAAACATGGAATTCAGCCCCACATGGGTGTGATTGATTCAAATCCAGGTGGTGGTATCGTTGGCATTGTAACTAATGTATCTGAAAATTATAGCGTGGTAATGGCCCTATTACATCAGGAAATAAAAGTTCCAGCGGCACTTAGTCGTAATAAATACCACGGATTTCTTTCTTGGCAACCGAGTAATCCAAAAAAAATAAACCTAATAGATGTTCCCAAACACGCAGAAATTCGTCGTAAAGATACGGTCGAAACCAGTACGCACTCAGCGTTATTTCCGGCTGGAATTCCAGTAGGAATCGTGGATACATTCTGGCAAGATCCAGGTAGCAATTTCCACACAATTTCAGCTAAGCTGATCAATGACCTTGGCAACGTGCAATACGTTTATGTGGTCAATAATCTAATGAAAGGAGAAATCGTAAAATTAGAAGAGGAGGCCAGCGGTGAATAGTTCAATTATCAAAAATGGAATTCGCTTTGTACTATTGGTACTGGCTCAGATACTCATCTTTAAGAGTATTGATTTGGATACGAACGGATTTAGTTATTTTACCATCTTTTTCTATCCGATCTTTATATTATTACTGCCAATTCGAACACCAACGGTACTTGTTGTTTTCCTAGGATTTATTCTTGGCTTGACGGTGGACGTCTTTTACGATTCTCTGGGAGTGCATGCGGGAGCGAGTGTGTTTTCGGCCTTTATCCGGTCAACGATTCTTAATGTATTAGAGCCGCGTGGTGGATATGAAGTCAACGCTAGCCCGACAAAGTCAAACTACGGGATAAACTTCTTTTTCAGGTATGCAGCTATTTTCATGTTTTTCCATATATTAGTATATTTCTCTTTAGAAATATTTACACCAGTTTATTTCAATGAAATTTTTATCAGAACTGGATTTAGCTTTATACTTTCTTTATTATTCGTAATTATTTTCCAATACTTATTTAATCCAAAAGAATAGATGGCCACAAAGGATATGTACAAAGATCGGAGCAGGATCATTCAGGGTGTTTTCATTCTGGCCGCTGCTTTTTTGGTTTTGAGTGCACTAAATATCCAAGTGATTGATCCAGAATATCGAGAGCGCGCACAAGCCACGACGGTTAACAAGTATACCCTATACCCTTCTCGCGGCCTTATTTACGATCGCAATGGAAAATTACTGGTTATCAACAATGCCATCTATGATCTTAAAGTTACTTACAAGCAACTTGATCCAGCGATGGATACTATGCATCTTTGTCGGATTTTAGATATTGACCGGAAGACCTTTGAAAAAAACGTTAAGCCTAATTTCCGTAGTGCCCGTTATTCAAAATCGGTACCTTTTGTTTTTATGTCAAAAATATCTGCGCAAACTTGTGCAGCATTACAAGAAGTGCTTTATAAGTTTCCAGGATTTTCTTTGCAGTTAAGAAATGTTCGAGGCTATCCACACCAAAATGCTGCCCACGTACTGGGTTATTTGAGTGAAGTAAATAGCAAACAAATTGAAGCCTCTGATGGCAAATACCAAGGTGGAGATTATATTGGTTCCACTGGGTTAGAATCCTATTACGAAGAAGAACTTCGAGGCAGAAAAGGAACTAAGTTTATTTTAAAAGATAACCTAGGCCGTAATGTAGGACCGTTTAAAGGTGGTGCACAGGATTCGGCAGCGGTCTCTGGATTAGATTTGATCAGTTCTCTGGATATTGATTTACAAGCTTATGGAGAATCTCTGCTTAAAAACAAAACAGGCAGTATTGTAGCTATCGAGCCCAGTACGGGAGAAATCTTATCGATGGTAAGTGCGCCTACTTACGATCCGAACTTGCTAACGATTAATCGAGATCGTGGAAAAGCATTCAACTATTTATTGCAGGATTCTCTTAAACCGTTTTTAGATCGTTCTATTATGGCGGAGTATCCGCCGGGTTCTATTTTTAAAACATTGGTTGCTCTTGCAGGGATGGAAGAAGGCACCATGAGGGCAAATACTGGACACGCTTGTAGTGGCGGTTACAATTATAATGGAACCATCAGAGGATGTCATAATCATGTTGCTCCTTATAATGTAGGCATTGCGCTAGAGCATTCCTGTAACACTTATTTCTTTCAAGAATTTAGAAAAATAGTAGATCAAAATGGTTTTTATAATCCCGAACCAGGACTAGATGCTTTCGTGGATTATTGCTATCAGTTTGGATTGGGTAAGCCGTTGGGAGTCGATCTGCCTAATGAATCGGATGGGAATGTACCCACAACGGATTATTATGATCGACTTTACCCAAAAGACGCAGGTGGATGGAAGTCTCCTACCATCATGTCGGTAGGTATCGGTCAAGGAGAAATACAAATGACGACATTGCAAATGGCAAATCTAGCAGCTATTATTGCCAACGAAGGGTATTATTATATTCCGCACTTAGTTCGTGGTTTTCGGCCTGCATCAAGACAAATTGATACACGTTTTCGAGAGAAAAAAACAATACCGGTCAATACTACTTTCTATCCTGCCATTGCAGGTGGAATGCGCCGGGTGGTTCGTACTGGTACCGCTAGTCATGTCGATATTCCTGATATTGAAATTTGTGGAAAAACGGGCACATCCCAAAATCCTCATGGAAAGGATCATTCTGTATTTTTTGCTTTTGCTCCGCGAGAAAACCCAAAAATTGCCATCGCCGTTTATGTTGAGCACGGCATCTGGGGAGCAACTTATGCTGCGCCGATTGCTAGCTTGATGATCGAAAAATATTTAAAAGGAACCATTGCCGAAAATAGAATTCCAATGCAAAATAAAATGATGGATGCTGATTTATTGGCAGATAATCCATAGAAATAAAAAGTAGTCAGAATGATGTTTGGTTGCTTAGTAACGTCCAATTAATAAGTTCCTGAATTGTGATTGATATTTTAATCATCAGATGAGGCATTTTTTGAGAGAATCCTCTTTGGCTTGTCAAGAAAAATAACGATTTCTGATATTAAAAGATCAGAGAAAAATCAGGATGTTATTATTTGACCGTTACTAAACAAATCGGCGAGTCACAAAGTTGCTAAGGCGAAGTAAAAGGTTTACAGGTTATAGCTATAGATTTATTCTAAATTAAATCCGCTTGTAGGCAAAAGACTGGGATTTATCATATTCCTATACCCTTAGGAAACCGGACAATCAATTCCTTTATGATGATTCAAAAAGTTTAGAAAACAAAAACAAACAAAAAGTTTAAATAATTCAAAGTTAATTTATACCTTTACAGAGAAGTTGTTTAAAAACTTCGTAAAAAACAATTCACTAACCAAAACTTTAAGGATGAAATTTCTAAAATACATTCTAGGAATAATTGTCTTACTAGGCATATTATTTATTGCTAAAGGGTTCTTAACACCAACTATTACTTATAATAGCGAAATCCAAGTTGACAAACCTGTTAAAGAAGCTTGGGCCGTTATGAATGATGAAAGTAAGGTTTCTCAATGGCTAAAAGGCATCACTGATATGGAACATGTTAGCGGTGAAAAAGGCAGTGTTGGTGCCGTCACTAAGTATACTTTTCTAGAAAATGGAACAGAGTCTATTATTTTTGAAACGATAAAATCTATCAACCCGAATGAACATGTAGCCATGGACTTTGAAATGAAAGATGTCATGAACATTGATTACAAAGTAAATTTTGTTGAAAAGGATGGTAAAACGAATATCAATTCAACCTCTACCGTCACGGGGCTTGGTATGTTTATGCGATCTATGGTATCGTTTATGAAAGGGACGATGCAAGCACAAGAAGATGAGAATTTAGGTAATTTAAAAAAATTAATTGAGGCCAATACTACCAATTACTTTCCTCCACCAGTTTCAGAACCAGTTGAAATAGAAGAGGGATAATGCTTTAATTTCGAAAAGAAAGATATATGTCAACCCTAACGTCATCATCATTTAACCTGATGGTTTACCTCTAGGCGAAGCGTTTTTTGCTAGTTGGCCTGTTGGCTTTTAGCCAGTTTGCCCTCTTTTTACACCAAAAAAGGGCAAACAGGCAAATAAGCCAACAGGCAATATTTTTCTAAAAAAACTTGAGAAGACTAATATTAATACTTCTTAATTTCAAGTATGCTTATTCTAGCACTTCCATTAACATTTTTTTGATTTTTAAATCTTTAATATCCTCAATTTTTTTGAGTTTAACATGCCTCATAGATTTACCTGTTCCTTCGATTAAATCTTTATTAGTTTTTATTCTTGCAAAATCAAAAAAGCCAAGTGTTATATCTTTTTTGTTAGATTTTAAGTAACAAAAATCTTTTTCTATTCCATAGACTGGCCTACTCCACTTAAATTGTTCTTTGACGTTTGGTGCAACTGAAAAAATTAAGGTTCGCAATTCCGAGAGAATTTCTTGCTGGCTTTGATCCGAATTTTCTATATAATTGGTTACTGCTTGATTCATCTTTTTTATTATTCCAATTTAAAATTCACTGGCATATTAAAATAAACCCTTACTGGTTTTCCTTTATTAATCCCTGGACTCCATTCAGGAGAATTTTCAATAATTCTAATACATTCTTTTTCTATCTCATCAGAAACTCCTCTTAAGGCTTCTATCTCCGTGACCCTGCCCTTTTTAGAAATAACAAATCTTATGATCGCTTTTCCCTCAACACCATTTATTCTAGCCTTTTCTGGATATACTATATTCCCGTAAACATAATACAAGTATTTTGTCTCTCTACATTGCTCTCTTTCTTCTCCTTCTAGGTCAGAACATTCTTTTAAGATCGGTAGTATATCAATTTCAGTAAGTTCATGCTGGCGATAAGTTGAATCAAGCATTATATTTTCTATTTCTTCTCCCAGTTTATATATGCTTTTTTGAAAAACATTTCCACTGGTATCATAATTCAAATATTCTCCATCTAATTGACCATTTACATAATGACACTTGGAAGTTGTTCTACCAAGAGAATCAACGGTATACCAATCTCCTTGCTCCATCCCGTTTTCATAGGCTCCATATTGATTTAAATTTCCATCTGAATGATTATAGAAATTCCATCTACCAGATTTTTCATTATTTTTATATCGGCCTTTTTTCCATAAATTTCCATTGTCGTACCATTCTTTATATTCACCATTTAGGGCTTCCAAATCCCCCTCCTGATAAGTTTCGTAAATGGTCATTACTTTTTTATCCGGATTAAATGTTTTGAAAACATACTCCGTTCCATTTTTTTCTAAGACTTGGTAATAATTGAAGAATTTTATTTCTGAATTCTTATCCAAAAGGTGTTCATACTTTTTAACGAATTTTTTCTTTTCCTTTTTATTAAATTGAGCATAAAGGCCAATTGGAGTAAGCAATAGAATAACCAATAAAAAAAGTAAGGATTGTAACCTCATTGTACTTTTTGTGTTTTATAAGATTTTAGGTGTTTGAGCATATTGAAGATACTGAATCTTAAATAAAATTAATCATTCTTAGTAAAATATCCTTCATTAGAAACGGCAGCATCACTGACCATGATCTTTGCAGCTTTAAACCAAACCTCTGCATAGTTTCCATCGGCATATTGTTTTTTGAGATCACCGCCGTGGGTCTCGGCACCGGAACACCAGTTTCTATTTACTTCGGGAGATTTTCCATTTGTTTGATTATACGCACCTAACTTAAAAAAAAGCCCTTCCTCAGCGTAAGCATTTTCACGCTCTACCCCATCCTGTCCAATGGGTACAAATAAATCTTTCACTTGCTGCGGCATATCAGCGGCAGTAGCATATTCAGATTTGATCAAATTTTTTGAAAAGGTTTTAGTTTCATGTCCTACACTTGTAAATTTTAAATACATTACGCCCTCTTTAACTTCAATTTCATAACTCAATTCTTCCCCTAATTCAATTCCATCCTTTGGCTCTTCTGGATATGCGTTTTCCGCTTTACCAACCACAGAAAAATCATGTCCCCAAACTGCGTTTGAAAAATCCCATCGGCCAGAGTTGTCCTCTCCAGCAGTGTTTATTTCATAATGCCAGAAAACTGATCCTTTTTTGTGTCCGGGGAATTTTTTATAGAATATTTTTAGTGGCTCATTTTCATGTCCATCTGCACTGTGGATTTGACCTATGACGACCGAGTAAGATGCTGCAACTCGGGCATCGCCGGTGGCGGATACATTCATTACTTTGAGGGTGGCATCCAATTTAGCAGGAGTCATCGCTGACCATTTTTTGATTTGTGCCAATTCAGTTCTGGTATTGTTGGAGGTACCATGCGTATCTCCTCCATTGGGCGTTTTAAAAACCACCCAATTTCTTGTACCGTCATTATGTGTATAAAAATAATTTTCATCCTGGAAATTATTGACAATTCCTGCATTCGAACCGTCACCCAAAATCAATTTCCAGTGATCGAAAAAAGGAATTATGTCACTGGCATAAACCGTTTTTTCTGTTTCTGCTTTTACTGGAGGTTTAGGCGTATCAGTACAACTGTTTAGTAGAAGCATAAAACCAAGTATAAAAATGCTTGATAGAACGGTGGTAAATTTTTTATTCATTCTTGTTAGATTTTTTTTATTAAAAAGCCCCCTCAATAAATAGGAGCGTACCTATTGCAATCAAAGTTATTTTAAAAAGTTATTAGATTCCCCCATTTCAAAAGCACCAATAATAATCCTGTAATTCCTCCACTAATCATGATGGCGCCTTGCCAATAAAAAGCCCTAGTTCCCCATTGGTTCCATAATTTCTCCCCATATCCTTCCTTATATTCTTTATGGGTGGTCTTCCAAAAAATAAAAATAACGATTAAAAATACGATGATGGCTATGGCTAAATTTTTTTCCATTTTTCGAGAATTTTGTTCAGCTGTTGTTTAAATCCTTAGAGTATGTTTACAAATATAAGATTATAATACAGGTATCCTTAACCAACGAACTGAAATTAACCAACGAAGTGAAATTATTTTTTGCAAAAATCATGGTTCTGCCTTCCAGGTAAACACCAGCGAGTTATTTGGCTGCTATAGTTCCTTTTTTAATTCCTTTAGAATAATTTCATTGATTAATGCTGATTTTCGGTATACCATAAAATGACCTGCCTTTTCAATTTTCATATCTGGTTTTTTAATTAATTTCAATGGGAAAGTTCTATCTAAGTCTCCATGAATTTGAAAAATCTTAGTATTGGGAGAAATCGTTGGTTCATGCCAAATTGACAATTGTTTTAACGCCCATTGTAAATAATTATTAGATTGATTATTGACCATGTCTATCACTAAAAGTTGTTCTTCAGGTGTTTCATAGTCGTGGTATTTTCCCCAAAACTTAATAGTCTTGGTGGTTAATTCTTTTG
>CALFWZ010000019.1 GCA_937928405.1 uncultured Saprospiraceae bacterium | reverse complement strand
ACCAGCAACAAGTACCTTCAAAGTTTACTCTCCGGCTGTAGATCGAATGACGATTTATATTTATCAAGACGGACATACAGATAGTCAGATCGAAAAACATTTAATGACTTTGGGTGAAAACGGCGTTTGGGAAATTAGCTTACCAGGGGATTATTCTGGAAAGTATTATAATTTTCAAGTTCGCGTAGGAGGCCGCACTTTGGATCGAGTACCAGATCCCTATGCCAAAGCAGTAGGTTTGAATGGAGAACGCGCCATGGTCTTAGATCTAAAAACTACCGATCCAGTTGGCTGGGAAAATGATGTGCGCCCTCCTCTAGAGAACTTTAATGATTTGGTCATCTACGAGGCTCATGTTCGAGACATTTCTGCCCATCCAGACTCAGGAATAAAAAATAAACGAAAATTTTTAGGCCTTTCCGAGATAGGAACAAAAAATAAAAATGATTTAACAACAGGATTGGACCATTTAAAAGAATTAGGAATCACCCATATTCATCTGCTACCTAGTTTTGATTTTATGAGTCGATCTGTAGACGAAGCCAATCCTACTAAGAAATATAACTGGGGTTATGATCCACATAATTATAATGTTCCTGAAGGCGCCTACGCCACGGATCCTTATGATGGTGCTGTCCGGATTCGAGAATTTAAGCAAATGGTACAAGCACTCCACGCTAATGGAATTCGCGTCATTTTAGATGTTGTCTATAACCATACAGGCTTAACGCAAAAATCTATATTTAATCAAATTGCTCCAGGTTATTATTATCGATTCTGGGAAGATGGACGGTTTGCCGATGCTTCCGCTTGTGGAAATGAGACCGCTTCAGAGCGCCAGATGGTTCGCAAATTTATTTTCGAATCTATGTTACATTGGTGTAGAGAATATCACATAGATGGATTCCGGGTTGATCTAATGGGTATTCATGATATTGCCACTATCAACACCACTACTTGGGTTTTACAAAAGGAAATAGACAAAAGTATTTTCGTTTATGGGGAAGGTTGGACCGGAGGTGATTCTCCCTTACCTTATGAAGAACGAGCTTTAAAAATTCATGGACCCAAATTAGAAGAAGCAGCCGTTTTTAGTGATGATATTCGAGATGGTCTCAAAGGTGGTGTTTTTAATGCAGAGGAAAAAGGATTTGTAAGTGGTGCACCTGGTTTAGAATCCACCATAAGATTTGGAGTAGTCGGAGCCACCTTTCATCCACAGGTTGATTATGGAGCAGTTAATTATTCCAATGCTCCTTTTGCCAATCGACCTTCACAGTGCGTCAATTATGCTTCGTGTCATGACAACCACACACTTTACGATCGATTGGTTAATTCTACTTCTCAAGATGAAGTAACCATTGGGAAAATGCACAGATTAGCCAACGCTATTGTGTTGACCAGTCAAGGAGTACCTTTCTTACACGCTGGAGCTGAATTACTTCGAACCAAGAATGGCGTTGAAAATTCCTATAAATCTCCCGAGAAAATCAACCGGATAGATTGGTCTTCAAAACAAAAACATCTAGACCATTTTAATTATTATAAAAATTTAATTGCTCTTAGAAAAGAACATCCAGCTTTTCGGATGCCTACTACGGAGATGATTCAACAACATTTAGAATTTCTAGCGGGTACACCCGCCAACGTTGTCGCCTACCAACTTAAAGATCATGCGAATGGGGACAAATGGAAAAATATTTTGGTGATCTATAATGCAAATCCTACCAAAACAAAACTGGTGCTTCCACCTGGAAAATGGCGAAAATCTATTTGGGAAATGGAATTTGGTATTCAGGAAGCGGCACGATTTGAAGAGACGATAGAAGTTCCGGGAATTGGGATGGTGGTCTTGCTTGGGGAATAGTTTTATTTAATTCCAATCCAATTATATAAACACAGGACAAAATTAAAATAACACCAAGTCACTAAGATTTTTCGTAGAAAAAATCCTTAGTGACTTAGTTACATAATGACCTAAAATGATTTTTTAGAACTTTTATCTTGTAATCAACCTATTTATACATTTTTAAAATAAAACAATTTGTTGTTTAATTATTTTTGCTTATCTTGCTATCGAAATACCTTCTAATGATTACAAAAAAAACCATCAACGATATTGTAGAAACGGCACGGATTGAGGACGTCGTGGGTGATTTCGTGAATCTAAAAAAGCGTGGAGCCAATATGTTGGGACTTTGTCCTTTTCATAATGAGAAAACCCCATCTTTTACGGTTTCACCAGCAAAGAATATCTATAAATGTTTTGGTTGTGGAAAAGGTGGTGATCCTGTCAATTTCATCATGGAACATGAAAGTGTTAGTTACCCTGAATCGCTAAAATACTTGGCAGAAAAATACGGGATTGAAATTGAAGAAACCCAAACCTCGCAAGCGCATAAGGAGGAACAGCAAAAACTGGATAGTTTATATGTACTGAATCAATTCGCTCGTGATTATTATCACGAACAATTATTGCAGACAGATATCGGAAAAAGTGTAGGCTTAAGTTACCTAAAAAATAGGGGTTTTACGGACGAGACGATTGAAAAATTTGGTCTTGGATTCGCTCCAAAAGACAAGGATGCTTTTACGCAAGCTGCCAAACGGAAAGGATACAAAGGCCAACAACTCAAAAAACTTGGTCTAACCAGTAAATATGATAGCGATTTTTTTAGAGATCGTGTGATGTTTACCATCCATAGTGTCTCTGGGAAAGTGATTGGCTTTGGTGGACGAATTATGTCAAAAAATGTCAAGGCACCAAAATATGTCAATACCCCTGAAACAGAAGTATACAACAAAAGTAAGGTGCTCTACGGCGCCTACTTTGCCAAAAGAGCCATTCGTAAATCCGATGAATGTATTTTAGTGGAAGGTTACACAGATGTCATCTCCTTACATCAATCTGGTATTGAAAATGTCGTTGCCTCTTCAGGAACTTCTTTGACCGTTGACCAGATTAGAATGGTAAAACGGTACACACAAAACATGAAGATTCTTTATGATGGGGATGGTGCTGGCATAAAAGCAGCCTTGCGTGGATTAGATTTGGTTCTAGAACAGGATATGAATGTTAAGGTAGTCATGCTACCAGAAGGAGAAGATCCCGATTCCTACTTGCAAAGTGTTGGGTCCGAAGCTTTTGGGGAATTTATTGAAAGCCAAGCAAAGGATTTTATATTATTCAAAAGTGAATTGCTCTTTAGCGAGGCAGCCGGTGATCCTGTTAAGCAAGCATCCATGATTAAGGATATTGTAACAAGTATTGCAAAAATTCCAGATCCCTTAAAACGGTCTTTATATATCAAAGAATGTTCACACTTGTTGAAAGTGGAAGAAGAGATTTTGATGAATGAAACCAATCAAATCGTTACCAAATCTGTACATCAAGCGGAAGACCAACGAAAAAAAGACCAACGCCAATACGCTAGGAAAAAAGCCAACGAACAGGATGGAAATTTCCCATCTGATCTTGGAAACTTTCCTTCGGAGCCACCACCATATTTACCAGAAGATGCGGATTATGGCGCGCAAGCTCCTCCACCCCAACCATTGCAACGTCGTCCAGCCGCGGCCAACAATGCTGAATATCAAGAAAAGGATATTATTCGATTGTTAATCACCTATGGAGGACAACTTTTTGATCCAGAAAATGAAGCGGTCACGGTGGCTCGATTTATTTTAAGCAATATTGAAGATGTGTTAGATGACTTCGATAACGATTTATACGAACGAGTTGCTCGGGAATGCCTCGATATGACCATCGATGGTACGCCTATCACGCCACAACATTTTATTCAACACGAAGACAAAGATTTTCGCCACTTGGCCATAGATGTCTTACAACCAGAATTCGAAATGAGTCCAAACTGGTTGGATAAACATGACTTGCCACTTCGAAGTCAACCCATGCCAGAAGCTAATTTTAATAACGATAGTATCTCTGCCATCTACTGGTTTAAAATCCGAAAATTAGATAAACTAATAGAACGAAATAAGGCAAGCATGAAAAAAGCCATTGATGAAAAATCTGGTGAAGAAGATGTGATGAAAGCGATGAAGATCCATCAAAAATTAATGGAGATTAGAAAAGATATTGCCTTAAAATTAAATACCGTCATTGTACGTTGATTCTATTCTAATTATCAATGACCGCAAAAAAAAGAGGTAAACCTAATATGGGTTTACCTCTTTTCAAATTTTGTTAGTTTTAGTTATGTGTCAAACTCAACTTTTTCCAGTTTTCATCGGCAGTACTAATTAATTTTTGCTCATCTTTCTCGTTAAGCCAAAGTTGTTGAGCATCTAACTCTAAGTTGTATAAATACATAAAATAAGTGCCATTCTTGCTAATGAATTTATTTGGGTCTGGTCGAAATTTTGCTCCAGCATAAACTCCAAAGGCACAAAATCCACCATACGCTGGCAAGTATTTTTCTGGATTTTTATCAAAGGTTGCTTTCTGCTCAACAGAAGTAAAATAATAAGTTATCTTTTGATACTCAGATTTAAACTCCTTCACTCCTTTTTGGGCCAAACCTAAGTCAGCATAAGAAACTGGACTATATCCTTCTAAAGCAATATTACTGTTATCAATATTATTCGCTTTATTGTCTTGTGCGAATAAACTAAAAGAAGATAGAAAAAAAACGGTGATTAAAACTATTAACTGTTTCATGATATTATATGATTATATGATTAAAAAATTTATTAATTAGGTGTTGCAGCAGTTGTCACCTCTGGTTTATGCATGCTAACGACGAAAAGTACCGCAGCGCCATTAACCCAATAGAATAGACTGTCAATTCCTTCGAAGGAAAAAATAAACGGTGCTAATACAAAAGTTAGTCCTACTAAAAAATCTACTAACAAGTGAATCTTGTATGGAACTACTTTGATAATTCCAAGATGGTGATCTGTTAGGATTGTTAAAATTAATGCGGCTACTCCAGTTACCACGGACAGCTGTAAGGCTATAGGATTTGTTGCTCCCAATCCTAATAAAAAAGGTAAAGCTATAAGCGCTATGGCTACTGGATAATCCAAGAAGGCATGGATTTGTTTTGTTATAAATTTCATTGTTCTAATATTTATTGATTAAAAAATAAAATGAATTATGCTTGAAAATATTCTTCCTGAATTACCTTTCCCTCCGGATTCCATTGCCTACTAATGATTTCATGCCAGAGGATTTTACTTCCATCTTTCATATCAAAATCAAAGGTGAATTCAGAGTTGGTATTATTGCCATCAACCAGTGTACGATGGTGGGTAATGCCGTTGATAGATTGGATAGCCCCAACAAATCCTTCCATTTTAGCAATCATTTGGTTTTTTCCAGATGTGGTTACATTATTGTAATCTGAAGTATTTGCATGATCACAAAAAAATGTTTTTACTGCGTCTACAATAGCGCCTTGAGATACTAAGGCATCCATTTTTTGAACTTGTTCTTTAATATTCATTATAAATGTATTTTGAATTATAAAATTATTTACAACGCAAAAATACAGGCAGGTAAGAGATTTCTTCATACGAAAAATTCCCTTTTAATTGCACTTTTAATTTTTTTTCAAGAAATAAAAAAGAAGGTAGATAGACTAAGCCTTACTTACTTGACAGTTTGAGCCGATAGGCGGAAGGAGAAATATTTGTATGGTGAATAAAAAAAGAAGAGAAATGATTGGGTTCTTCAAAACCTAATTCGAAAGCAATTTCTTTAATAGGGATATCAGTTTGCAGCAAAATTTTAGCCGTATTAATTAATTCCTTTCGGATCAGTTGACCTAAAGAAATATTAAGTTTATCCTTTACCTTTTTACTTAAGGTCTTAATAGATAAATTCATCTTATTTGCATAGAAATCAACTGACCGTTGGTCCTTATGATGGGCATCTAATAGTTGATATAATTCCGGTAAAAAAGTATCTCGTCCCTCAAAGTCAATTGTTTTTCTAAATTTATTAGGACTCATTCCAGCAGATTTACTAAAGACGCGATTAAAATAGGCAGGATCTTTAAATCCATATTCGTACGCAATTTCCTTAATGCTTTTATCACCAAAGGCTATATCCTTTTTGCTTTCTAAAAATCTTTTTTGACCAATCAGCTTTTTAACGGAAAGACCTATTTTTGATTTGAATAGTGCTTGTGCCTCATAACCTTGAACACCAATAATTTTGGACAATTTATCGTTTGTCAATTGATTTTTATACTGTTCATCTATTATATCCTTGATATCAAAAATTATATGGTACTCATTATGATTGGCATGAAAAGGATTTTGCCAATACCACTGCTTGGAAGAGACATCAATAATATCACTGGCTTGATTAGAAAAAACAGAATAGTTAAGGTATTTTCTACAATTTTCACACTCCGAAAAATTAATATATCCCAATGAAACTAGGTGCTTAAAAAGAACCCTTATATCTTTATTTCGATAAAAATCTTCATCTTCAAACTCGATTTTCCGTACTTCAAAGTTTTCTGATTGGAACTTAATATATTGTCCTTTATCAAGAAAAATTAATTTATCCTGCCAATCATGATAGCTTTTAAAATCTACCTCTATCCCTCCTACCCCCTTCAATATATGGTACATTGAATACTTTTCTATTAGATAGATTTTATTTAAAACTGGCTGAAACTTCTTTATCATTATTGTTGAAATTAATACTTAAATCAAGTTCATTTCCTCGAAAAATACGGAATCTACAGCAAATTAGTCAAAATCAAAAATTTTCCTAATCCTCCTATAATTTCTCGGTAATAGAACAAATTTTTTCTAGGAATAGATGCGAAAATACCGCGATTAATTCCCTCCTCGGGTTTTTAAAATCTCAATGGCATGGTTTTAGAATCATTTGGGTAGTCTTCCTCCCATAATTTCAGACTTTTTGACGCTTAAGATCAAATTGAGAGGAGAAAAGTTCACCAAATTAGGCTGACTATAAATTGGATTGAAAATCAAGTTCAAGAACCATCAGTGATGTGACCACATTATTGTAATTCATTGAGGATTGATGATTCCAACCTTTTATTAGTTAATTATTTTGCGTGAAATACCCTTTATGGTATTTAGAAATTAAAGATCCTATGAGAACATTTTTCCTGTCTATCATTCTTACTTCATTTTTATTGGCCTGGCCAGATCATTTTTCTTTTGACTATTCAAAAAAAAGAAAAAATGGTAATGATACCGCTCTATTAACGACTGCCTACTGCCCTGACTCGAATGGTGTAGACACCGACAATGATGGCTCTGAAGATCTTTGTGATTTAGATGATGATAATGATGGGATTCCGGATCGCTTCGAATGCCCAAATATTCCGATCAGCATTCATAGTTTTTCAGGAAATAGTCATCTTCCGGGAGAAGTTGCTGAAGTGCTAACCATTTATTCAAATGGAGAAAATTTACCGCAACCAATAACTATCACCCCACCAATTGCCTTTGGTGGAGCAAATCAAGTCAGCCTCGTTGGAGCTTTGGGAAATCAAGTCTTGCAATTACAAGATAAAAATCACTTCCAATCCAATAGCGGTTTAACAACTACCTTAACGACTCCATTACCCACCGTCTTTAAATTTTCGGCCACCAATACCATTGGCTCTGAAATTGATTTTAAGGACGCCTTAGAAATTACCCCAATTAATCCTTCTACAGAATTTATTTGGAATATAGTGATGGAAAATTTCGCAAACATCAATATTTCCTCATCTAACATTTTAGAAATTCGTGGTGATGGAAGTGGCAATTTTGCAGAATTTGAAATTGAAACACTTGGGCTTTGTGAAGGTTTTTCCATAAAATTAACCAATCTCGTTGACTCAGATTTGACAACGGTGCCTCAAGAAAACATCGCTCAATTTATGCTTTCTACTTGTCAAGACGTTGACTTTGATGGCATCATTAATAAATTTGATTTAGACTCAGATAATGATGGTATTCTAGATGTAGATGAAGCAGGTCACGGCGCAGAAGATCTTGACCACGATGGAAGAATTGATGGTCTTGACTATCTTTTTGATGATAATGGATTATTCGATGACCTAGAAACATTTTCGGAAAGTGGTATTTTGAATTATGAAATTGGAGACAGTGAATCCACCCCTGATGGTCAATATGATGCTTATGAATTAGATGCCGACGGAGATGGTTGTTTTGATGCCTTGGAGGAAAATATTAACGACTCAGACATAGATGGTATGGCTGGGAATGGAATCCCAATCGTTGATGCCAATGGGTTAGTCATCTCAATTAGTTACGAAAATCCTTTATTGACGCATTGGAGAAACCCTTTAATCGGTCCTTGTTTAACTGAAATTTGTAATGATGGAATTGACAACGATGGTGATAACCTAATTGATTGTTTTGACTGTCAAGATTGCTTAGATGCTACAAATTGTGACGATCAGGATAACGATAACATCAATAATTTTTGCGATCAAGATGATGACAATGATGGTATCCCAGATACCGTAGAAGAAGATTGTATGATGCCCATTCGATTGATTGGTTGGAGTCATAATAAAGATGATCCAATAGGACAACCCAAAGGCCATTTTAAATCAAACTTTGATACTAACTTTATCAGTTCAGCTGATGATGAGAGGAATGGACCCGGCACCACGATTAGTTTAATTTATTCCAATTCCATTGTTGGAGGTGTTACCAGTTCCTCACTTGCAGAATCCATAACCAACGAGGACTATCTGCCTTATACTTTTACAACCCAACCTGGTTGGACAGCGTCTATTGAAATCACCGCGATCTCACATTATAATGCCTTAGAATTACAAAACCAGGATGCCTCCTTTAATTTCTCCGTGCTCTACTCTACCGATGGATTTTCTACCAGTAATACCTTAATCGAAAATGTACACATCAAACCAATTGATATTCATATTTTAGATGTCATTGAAGTTGAGCCCATCACTTTTCACCCCGCCACCAATTATGAATTTAGAGTGTACTTTTACAATTTAAAAGGTCATACCGAGTTTGGCTGGGATGATTTTAGTATTGGTGGATGTCAAAAATTAGATACTGATAATGATGGAATTTTTGATCTCTATGATTTAGATAGTGACGCAGATGGTTGCCCCGATGCCGTGGAAGGAACTGGAAATTTAAATTTATTAGACCTTGAAAATGATACAATCATTGGAGGAATAAATGCTACGGGGATTCCTTTGGCTGCCGGAAATTCAGGTCAGGGACTTGGAACAGCTCAAAATCAAAACTTACCATCCAACGCTTGTGATTCGTGTAACCCAATATACTATTCAAATATTCTTTGTGATGATATGAATATTTGTACAGTTCAGGATTCTATGACCGTTTCTTTGATCGATGGTTCTATTTGTATCCCCTGTCAAGGTACGCCAACTAATTGTTCCTCTGGTCCCACAACCACTGTTACTTGCGATGATGGAAATAACCTAACCATTAACGATCAACTAACCTACCTTGATTGTGGAGGTGCTATTTGTATTCCATGCCAGGGAACACCAATTGATTGCTCCAATGGAACAACTTCTGTGGTAGCTTGTGATGACAATAATCCATGTACCAACAACGATAAAAAAACAATCTTAGATATTGATGGTAGAACCTGTATTCCATGTACGGGAACACCAATAGATTGCAATTCAGGAATTACTTCTATCGTCAATTGTAATGATGGAAATGTTTTTACCATCAATGATCAACAAACTATTCTAGACTGTGATAATTCTATTTGCGTTCCTTGTCAAGGAACACCCGTGGATTGCTCCAACGGTTCCACTTCCATAGTAACCTGTAATGATAATAATCCATGCACCATCAATGATGTTCAATCCGTCCTTGATAGTGATGGCAGTATTTGTATTCCATGTGCGGGCACTCCGCTAGACTGTAATTCAGGAGCTACTTCGATGGTCAATTGTAATGATGGTAATGTTTTTACTATCAACGACCAACAAACTATTCTAGTCTGTGATAATTCTATTTGCGTTCCTTGTCTAGGTACGCCGGTGGATTGCTCCAATGGTACAACTTCTATCGTTAACTGTGATGATAATAATCCATGCACCATCAATGATGTTCAATCCGTCCTTGATAGTGATGGCAGCATTTGTATACCATGTACAGGTACTCCGCTAGACTGTAATTCTGGTGCTACTTCGATGGTCAATTGTGATGATGGAAATGTTTTTACTATCAACGATCAACAAACTATGCTAGATTGTGATAATTCTATTTGCGTTCCTTGTCTAGGTACGCCGGTGGATTGTTCAAATGGAACAACCTCTTTAGTAACTTGTGACGATAACAATCCATGTACCAGCAATGATGTAGAATCCGTCCTTGATAGTGACGGTAGCATTTGTATCCCGTGCGCAGGTACACCGCTTGATTGCAACTCAGGTGCTACTTCTATCGTCAATTGTAATGATGGAAATGTTTTTACCATCAATGACCAACAGACCATTTTAGACTGTGATAATTCTATTTGCGTTCCTTGTCAAGGTGCACCTGTGGATTGTTCTAACGGTACCACTTCCATAGTAACTTGTGACGATAATAATCCATGTACCAGCAATGATGTAGAATCCGTCCTCGATAGTGACGGTAGCATTTGTATCCCGTGCGCAGGTACACCGCTTGATTGCAACTCAGGTACAACTTCGATAGTCAACTGTGATGATGGAAATATTTTTACTATCAACGATCAACAGACCATTTTAGATTGCGATGAATCTATCTGCGTTCCTTGTCAAGGCACACCAGTTGATTGTTCCAATGGAACAACTTCTTTGGTAAGTTGCAATGATAGAAATCCATGCACCATCAATGATCAACAAACAATCCTTGATAGCGATAATTCTATTTGTATTCCTTGTCAAGGCGAGCGCTTAGATTGTGCTAATGGCCCTAAATCAATTCTGCCCTGTGATGATGGGAATCCCTGTTCTACAAATGACCAAATGACTATTCTAGATTGTGATAATTCCGTCTGTATTCCTTGCAAAGGAACAGAGATTGAAATGGGAAATTCAAAAATAGAAAATATTACAATTTGCCAAAATGAAATAATCCCAACCTTCGAATTAATAGAACCTAGGCTTACAGCCATTTACTATTGGTATGATATGGATCCTTTACTTGGAGTTGATCCCATTTATATTGGAACCAATAATCGTTTTACGCCAACTATGGAAAACAATATTCCAGGTATTTATAAATTTTGGGTTATCCAAAAAGTAGAAGACTGTGAGGGTCCAACTTTGACTTTCCAATTAAGCATTGAATCCGTTCCACAAGTTGATGCGGGAGCAGATATTTTATTTGACTGTGACATGGGAGCAGTTACGTTGAATGGTTCAGTTGCGCTAGATGAATACCAAATGTTCTGGAGTGGTCCTGATTCAACATTCCAAAATTATCAAATAAATCCAGATGTAAAGGTTCCAGGCATTTACCACTTGCAAATAACAGATCCTTTCAGTAGCTGCACGACAATGGATTCTGTTGAAGTGCTACCTCCAAATGGAATTTTTGCGCATGATGACAATTTAGACTTTTTTGAAGGCAGTATCCATCAAATTCATGTTCTTGAAAATGATAGTCTTCAAAATTATGAGCAATACCATCTTCGCAGTTTTAATCTGTCTAGTGGAAATATTTTGATCAATGATGAAAATGTCATTTACTATACTCCCGAAGAAAAAGGAACCAACCGGACCGAATATTTTACTTACGAAGTTTGTGCGGTAGAATGTCCCGAGGTTTGTGCGCAAGCACAAGTGACCCTTAATATTTCTGCCAAAAAAATATACATTCCAAATGCGTTTTCTCCAAATGGAGATGGTCATAACGACTATTTTTATGTTTCTGGCGATCCAAATAGTATAAAAGGAATCAATAAATTTTCAGTCTTCAATCGCTGGGGTGCTCAGATTTTTGGGACTAAAAATATCCCGATCAATCAACCGGACCTAGGTTGGGATGGCAGCTTTAAAGGAGAAAAAGCTAGTCAGAACGTTTACATATATTTTGTTGAAGTCGAGTTTATAGATGGTAGTACTTTGATTTTTAGTGGAGATATTTCTGTACTCTACAATTAGAAATTGTTTAATAAAAAAATTATCCACCTAATTTTCTACTTCTTAAGATATAATCACATATATTTGTTACCCTTTCCTACCAATTCAAACCATTCCATTTATTCACCAAAGAAGTTACGCACTTCCTAAAGAATTTCATTTTTCTTTTTGAACTAATTCACCTATTTAAAAAACACGCTGATTAGTTCTTTAACCTTTAAAAATTAACCATGAAAAAAGAAACCCTTGCCATCCACGCTGGCTATCAATCTGAACCAACTACCAAATCGGTAGCAGTCCCAATTTATCAAACCGTCGCCTACGAATTTGACAATGCTCAACACGGAGCAGACCTTTTCAATCTTGCGGTACCCGGCAATATTTATAGCCGGATCATGAACCCAACGGTGGGCGTTTTGGAAGAAAGAATTGCCGCTATGGAAGGTGGAATTGCTGCTCTATGCGTCAGTGCAGGAAGTGCGGCAATTAATTATGCCATCCTAAATATTGCAGAAGCAGGAGATAATATCGTTTCGCTATCACAACTATATGGAGGAACCTATACGCTATTCGCGCACATGCTTCCTAAACAAGGAATCGAGGTACGATTTGCATCGTCTACCGATCCAAAAGATATTGCTAAATTAATTGATGACAAAACAAAAGCGGTTTATTGTGAATCTATTGGTAATCCAGCTGGCAATATTTCTGATATAGAAAAATTGGCAAAGGTGGCTCACAAAGCGGGTGTTCCACTCATTGTAGACAACACCGTTGCCAGTCCAGCTATCCTTAACCCAATTGCCTATGGCGCCGACATTGTGGTACATTCATTGACAAAATATGTTGGTGGTCATGGTACTACGTTAGGTGGCGTTATAGTCGATAGTGGTAAATTTCCTTGGGCAAAACATAAAGATCGATTTCCGATGCTTAACACCCCTGAACCATCCTATCACGGGGTGGTGTATACCGAAGCATTTGGTCCTGCTGCTTACATTGGTCGTGCCCGAACCGTACCATTAAGAAATACCGGTTCTGCCCTTTCAGCTATGGCAGCTTTTCAAATTTTACAAGGCCTAGAAACTTTGCCTTTGAGAATGGAAAGGCACTGTGATAATGCTTTGGCAGTGGCCAAATATCTAAAAAAACACCCGCAAGTTTCTTGGGTAGAATATGGTGGATTAAGTAGTAGTAAATACTACAAACTAGCCAAAAAATACTGTGGTGGTAAACCATCTTCACTGCTTACCTTCGGTATCAAAGGCGGTTATAAAAAAGCAGAAAAATTCTATGATGCCTTAGGTCTATTTAAACGGTTAGTTAATATAGGAGATGCCAAATCTCTTGCTTGTCATCCAGCCTCTACTACTCATCGACAAATGACTATTAAAGAGCAGGCAACAGCGGGAGTTACACAAGAATTGTTGCGGTTATGTATCGGTATTGAACACATTGATGATATTATCGCAGATTTAGATCAAGCCTTTAAGGCAGCAAACCGACGTGCAAAGAAAAAGAAGTAATCTAAATTCTTAAGGTGTTGATTGGTTGAATTATCTATTGATCTTTCAATGAATCAACACCTATTCATTTTTCCTTAAAGAAAAAATTTTTTAATAAGCAATTAAGAATTTCTCTTCCAAATCACTACCGTAAATTAGATGAAATTTAAGTCTTTCAATCAGTAAGCAAACATTCAGATTCAAACCGCTCAGCAAAGAATTATATAAAAATTTTAAGTAGTTTACAGGACAATTATATTTTTAAAATCGACTTATAAATTAGTAATAAAATCTTATATTGTGTCCAATTTACAATTAGTACCTGGACCAAAGAAATTCTATTACTGTGAATAAAATTTTAAAAGTTACTGTCTTCCTTTTGGCGGCGCTCCTTATCGGAGGATGTAGTTCCAAACAAAATCCTGAATTTATAAATATTTTAGTCTTTTCTAAGACCGCTGGTTATCGACATGATTCCATTAAAGACGGAATTGCTGCCATAAAAAAACTTGCGGAGGTAAATAATTTTCAGGTTACCTTTTCTGAAGATTCCAAAATTTTCAAACAAAAAAACCTATCTCCCTTCAATGTAATCCTCTTTTTATCCACCACAGGAGATATCCTTAATGATGCTCAGCAACATGAATTTCAACGATGGATACAAGCCGGTGGAGGATTTGTTGGTATCCATGCTGCTACCGACACAGAATACGAATGGCCTTGGTACAATGAACTCGTGGGAGGGTATTTTGCGGACCATCCTCCAGGAGTTCATGAAGCAAATATCAAAGTCTTAGATACGGAACATATTTCAACCAAACATCTAGGTAATAGTTTTAAAACAGTAGATGAGTGGTATAATTTTAAAGACATCTATCCCCAAATAATTCCTATTTTAAACTTGGATGAAAGCACTTACGAAGGAGGTACTATGGGTAAAAATCATCCTATTGCCTGGCACCATGAGTTTGATGGCGGTCGCTCTTGGTATACGGGTATGGGTCATACCAAAGAATCTTTTTCGGATGAACGATTCTTAAAACATATCATCGGAGGCATTTTATACGCGGCAGGAAAAAAAAAGTCAATTGATTATTCCTTGAGTTCTGTGGCACCAGAGGAAAACCGTTTTGAAAAAAGAGTCATAAAAACAAATTTGAATGAGCCAGTAGAGTTGGACTTTCTGCCTGATGGAAGAATTATTTGGATAGAAAGAGCTGGAAAGATTTATGTTTATAATCCTGAAACAGAACAGATTCAATTATCACAACATTTAGATATAAACTATTTTTCAGAAAATGGATTGATCGGATTAGCCGTTGATCCAAATTATGAGAACAATAAGTTTATTTATCTCCACTACTCCGCTCCTGATAAGGACGTACAACGACTTTCTAGATTTGAATTTGATCCGGATGCGGTCTTTGAGTTAATAAATGAAAAAATAGTTCTTGAGTTAGAGGTTCAAACCAAAGAATGCTGTCATACCGGAGGATCTTTGCAATTTGGTAACGATCGAGAATTATTTATGTCTACAGGAGACAACACCAATCCTTTTGAATCTGATGGCTACGGTCCCATCGATGATCGTCCAGGAAGAGCCCCATTTGATGCTAGAGGAACATCAGCCAATACAATGGACTTACGTGGTAAAATTCTAAAAATCATCATCAACGAAGACGGCTCATACGATATTCCAAAAGGAAATTTATTTAACAACCCAAAAGAAGGACGTCCAGAAATTTATGTCATGGGTTGTCGAAACCCTTATCGGATTTCTTATGATCGACATACAGGTTATCTGTATTGGGGAGATGTTGGTCCGGATGCCAAAGACCCAAACGAAAATCGTGGTCCTGCTGGACACGATGAAGTCAATCAGGCCAGGAAACCAGGTTTCTTTGGTTGGCCATTATTTGTAGCTGATAACAAAGCTTACCACGATTATGATTTTGCAACTAAAATATCGGGAGAAAAGTTTGATCCAAATAATCCAATTAACGATTCTCGAAATAACACTGGTTCAGTTAATTTACCACCTGCCCAACCTGCCATGATTTATTATCCTTACGGAAAATCTGCCGAGTTTCCTTTAATGGGAACAGGATCCAGAAACGCAATGGCTGGACCTGTTTATTACAAAGATGATTATCCTGAATCAGAAAATAGACTGCCGGCTTATTTTGATAAAAAATTCTTTAGTTATGAATGGATGCGCGGACGAATCATGCTCAACACCTTAAATGAGAAAGGTGATTTGGTTAGAATGGAACGTTTCCTTCCTTCCATGAACTTTGATAATATGATCGATATTGAAATTGACAAAAATGGAGAACTTTATTTTATTGAATATGGAAAAGGTTGGTTTACACAGAATATGGATGCCCGCTTGGTTCACCTAGCCTACCAAGGCGGAAATCGCAAGCCTATCGCAAAAATTAAAACGACTAAAAAGTATGGTGCCGCACCTTTTACAATTCAGGCATCCGCAGAATCTTCCATTGATTACGATAATGATAAATTAACTTATCAATGGTTTAATAATGGTAAATTGATTGGTAAAGGAAGTTCCTTAAGTCACACTTTTAAATTTCCTGGAGAACAGAAAGTAAAACTAAAAGTAACTGACCAAGGAGGTAAATCAAGTTCTGCTATATCGAGTTTTTATATCGGCAATACAGAACCAGAAATAAATATTAAAATTGCAGGCAATAAAACTTTCTTTTGGGATGACCGAGAACTCAACTATGAGGTTGCCGTCAACGATATAGAAGATGGTCAAATCAATCAAGGAATTTTACCAACCAGTATTACCACCACGATTGATTATATGAAGGAAGGTTTTGATGAAAACGTAGTAGCCATGGGACACAGAGACAAAACTTATGCCACTGCAGGTGAACGACTGATAGATGAAATGAACTGCCTTTCTTGCCATAAGGTGGAAGGTTATTCTGCCGGCCCTAGTTATACCAAAGTAGCAGAACGATATCCATCAGATAGTCCGGTTAAGGTTAGTTATCTAGCGGGGAAGATCATCAATGGTGGCAACGGTGTTTGGGGAGAAAAAGCCATGCCTGCTCATCCTAATTTATCAGAAGCAAATGCCAAAGCTATTGTCAATTATATTTTATCGCTTAATAATCCGCCTTCTCAAAATGGATTAGCGCCGAAAGGAAAATATGTGATGGAAAACCATCAAAACACAACAAATGAAGGTCGGTATATTTTAAAATCTTCCTACCTAGATCAAGGAGGCGAGTTTGTTGGACCTCTCAAAACTTCTACACAATTATATTTCCGATATTATCAATTGAACGCCACTAATCATGATTTTGAATCGGAGACTCAAAAAATTCATTTAGACGATGAATCCTTTCCTAACGTAAAATACAACCACGGGGTCGTGAATATACATTCTGGCGGAAATATTGGCTTTAATGGAATAGACTTATCAGAAATAGAGCAGATCAACGTTGAACTTTACACTCGAAATGCTCAAGTACTAAAGGGAGCCATTGAGATTTATGCCGATGATAATATCATCGGTAAAGCAGAATTAACAAATTCTACTAGCAATAAAAATGGTGGTTATACTCTACAAATTCCTATTGAAGCATTCAATGATTTCACTACACTTAAGATGGCTTACCATTCTCCAGAATGGAATGAAACGATGGCCATTCATCGACTGGATTTTTTAACCAGAGAAAATCTTCGCCAAGAATTATCCATGAAATAAAAAGGTTTGATCTATTAGAACTTAATAGATCAAACCAAAATAAATTACTTTCAAACGAGCTGCCAATTTCTTAAGATAAATTAGTGGCTCTTTTTTTCAACTTGTTAAACAGTTCACTGAAGCTAGAAAATAGCTGTTCTTTCCTTACCTGCCAACGTAAATAAACTTCCACTAAAAATAAATTCAACATCCAGCTTTCCCAAGCCACAAATAGATATTGATATTCATAATCTATCCAATTAACATTATTTAAGAACAATTGACTAGCCCGTAAAGTTACGGCAGAAAACGCTAAGGCATAACTTCTGAGCATCCATTTCCGATGGGCTAGAAAGTCTTTTTTCATAGCTGTTCGCAATCCTTGCCAAGTAAAAATCCACCATAAAGGCGTTGCTACTAAAAAGCTTAATTGTACTGGCCATCCACCATTTGCATAAGCCGCCAACACCATTCCTGATGGCGCACTTAGAAAGAGCACCAAGACCACATAACTTGTTCCCATCATCCGATGGAGTTTGGAAAAACGCTGTTGAATTCTTTCAGAAAATAAAAAAGCACCGAAAAATAAAACAGGTAAGCTCGAAAAAATATGGACGTAAAAAGCCAGTCGATAATACCAATGATGTATCACATGCTGTTTTGTTTGCAGAAAATCAATATCTAACTCCCAGGTAAGATAAGGATAAATTATTTGTGCTAATAAAACAGTTGCAATTAATGGAAGTATCGTTTTCATTTTCCAATTATTAAGGACGAGCATTTACTTGGGCAATTTCTTGAATCCCCTGTCTGCTATCTAATTGATAATTAATTTCTTTTACCTTTTTAAAACCTAATAGCTCATTCTTTTCAATCGCAATAGATCCAACTTTTGCCTTCCAGTGATTATCATAAAATACCGTTTCAATTTTGCCTGAAGGAAAAATGGTAAAAACTTGGGTATGATGAAGATTGGTAAAACCGATCCGTTGGTCGTTAATAAAAACCCTTTTCTTCTTAGTTTTACCCAAAAGATTACCCTTTAAATCAAAATAGGCCAGCATATAATCATTCATCAAAGGATGGCTATAGTGCATTCTAAATTTATAAATCACTGCCACCGTTTCATCATCAGGAAAAAACCGAGCCACAGGATGAATGATTGGTCGTCCCATTCTACTAAACTTACCGAAACGGAAAGACGGTAAAAATTCTTGAGCCACTTGAGATAACTTGTTTTCTGCTGCTGTAATTTTTGTTTTCTTCTTTATGGCTTTATCCGAAAAATTGAAGCATTCAATGGTTTGGATATCCAATTTGTATGGCAGAGAAACCTTTTTAAAATGACTTAAAAACTCTAAAAACTTCTGTTGTCGGTCGGCTTCTTTTTTTACCTTATTAGAATAGTTAACAAAACCAGTGCTAAAGAAAAACGTCAGAATTAAAAATACAATTGATTTATTCATGTTTTAATTTTTTAAAATATTTTGTAATAAATTTTTAAATCAGAAAACGGTCTACTGACGATTTATATATTAAATTAAGGTCATACTCATTGAAATATCTTACTCTTCAACTTTCGTAAATCCACGTTCTTTTGCTAATTTATTAATAGACTTTGAGATAGATCCTTCCAGGCTGTTCTTGTTAGATTCTTTCTTGCTAGCATTTTTAATAAATGCTGTTCGAAGTTTATTCTGCTGGTTAATTTCCGTTTTAATCCGTTCTCGATCAGCCGTAATTTTTTGAATTTTTGCTTCAATCTCAGCAACAGAATTATCCTTTAAGTCTTCTGGAAGTTTTTCTGATTCCGCTAGAATCTTCTTATCTTTTTTGTAGGCATCCACCAAATCCCAAGACTCTGCTTTGTATTTTTTGGAGGCTTTAAATTTTGACCGCTCCGCCATATTAGAAGTACTATAACTGCCGGCATTACTATCCTGCCTTACTTGTTGTTCTTTTTTCTTAACTCCTCCGGCACCATAAGGGATGTACGTATTATTTAATTGAATATTCAACTGATTGATTTGTTGATCATAAGGCGTTTCGATATAAACTGTTTTCTCATTATGATTAATAGAAAAATAATTTCCTTTTCCAGCTAAAGCACCATTTTTCCAACCAAGTCGAATTCCTTGACCTTGGTCTCCACAAAAAATGGTATTTACGACAATGTTTCTCTCCACTGCTTGTCCACAAGTCTCTGCGTATGAAATTTTTCCCTGCGCAAAAGATTCGTTCCCAGCAATATATATTACCTTTAAATGATCATTCCCAGCTCTCCATTCTAACTCTTGCAGCGAATTTCCGATCACTTCACCAGCATACTCTTTGGAGCCACTTGTTCCCAATTCAAATAATTTCTGTGAGAATAAATCCATGTCCGTTGTGAAATCAAGCAACTTAAGAATTTCATTTTTTTCCTGACCAGCATTGGAACTACCATAAACATATAAGGCCATTTCTAATTCTGGTTCACCATCTGGTTTTTCTAAAACAGCTAGTTCGTTCATTATTTTCCAAAGCTGAGATTTTGCCTGTTCTATCAATCCACTCATTGAACCACTCACATCTAATAATAAAGCAACTTGAACTGCTGAGCTACTGGTCTTAACAGGTTTATTCGTAATTAGATTCGGGACAGTAGTATTAGGTAACTCAATACTCGTTGGACTATTGGGTGAAAATAAGTTCCAAGCATGTGCTAAGGATAAATAACTAGCCGTCAAGGTGATCGCAACCATCGCGATAATCGTTTGTTTTTTCATTGTGGAAAATTTTATTGAATTAATAATCGTTGTTCTATTTACTAACCACAATATCACTCAAAAAAAAAGTTTAAAAAACTTAGAAAGGGTGAATACACCCCCTCACTGGGTAAACAGTCCAAGTGAATTGGTAAAGGGTAAATCTTGGAATTTCGCCAAAAAACTTACCAAGCATTCTTCCAAAATCCTTTGTATATTTATGCCAGCATGAAGCAGATCATTATCATATTGACCTTAATTTTTCTAACTTTTGGAACAGAAGTTTTTGCTCAAAAGAAGATGAGTAAATCCCAGCGGAGTGCTCAACCAGCAGAACTTTTAGCAGAAGCGAGGCGATTAAAAGACCGGGAACCGAATAAGGCTATCGCGTTATTAGAACAAGTGATTTTCCAAAAATCAAAACGTCCTGACTATCAAAATCAAGGAGCAGCTTACGTATTATTAGGAGATATCTATTTATCCATTGACCAACCAAAACTGGCATTCAAACGGTATTTAGATGCAGAAAAAATATATGGGCGATCAAAAAAGTTTTTGGTTCCAGCCATTGTTTATGAACGACAAGCTCAATTATTTCTACAAAATAAAAATACATCCAAAGCAGAATCTTATTTTAAACTTTGCATTGAAAAAAGTAAGGATCAACAATTAACCATCGCTTGTCAAGAAGGGTTAGCATCTGTGGCATTTGCAAAAGGAGAAAACGAAGAGAGTCTACAGCAATTAGACTATGTTGAAAATAATTATTCTTTGGATAGTACTTCCGTAGCTCGAGTTGAAGCATTACGTTCGCAAAATTATTCTCAACAAAAAAGACCAGCTAAGGCTAAGGAATCTTATTATAATTCTATCAAGAACTTACCAGAAGACGAACAAAAGGGAAACACCATAAAAGAAGTAGAAAAGGCAAAAGAAGAATTATTAGTTAGCAACTCCAATGCTCCAGCCGAACAATTAGCAATTAGAGAAACGGCGGCAGTTATCTCTAGCCAAAATAAAGAACTTTCGGATTTAGCTATTTCAGAAAATTTAGAACTTTCGGATGCTTATCTAAGCAATAATGACATTGAAAGGGCCGCTGATTTCGTTAGAAAATCTAAAGATGTAATTAGAGACAAAACAGCTCCTGGTGCAAAAGCTAAAGTGTTTAAAAAATCATTAGAGATTAACCGAACCAAGGGGGCAATTGACCAAGCCTTAGAAGATTTAGACCAGTATATTTCGGCCAAAGAGGAAGATATTTTAGAATTAGAAAAAACCTTACAAGAGAAAATTGAAATTGTAAAAAGGCAACAGAATATTGATTTAGCGCTAAAGGATTTAGATATTGAAGAAAAAGATGATGCCCTTCTTGCCTCTCAATTGCAAGGACAAAAAATGCTTAGTGGTTTTTTGGGAATTTTATTATTAGGAGCATTGATCTTTTTTTATTTTCTCAATAAAAATGTCAAAGCGAAACGAAGAGCCAATCAAATGTTATTGCTTAAATCATTACGAACACAAATGAATCCTCATTTTATTTTTAATGCTTTGAATTCTGTTAATAATTTTATTGCCAAAAATGATGAAAAAGCTGCTAATAAATTCTTGTCAGATTTTTCTAAATTAATGCGGAAGGTGCTAGATTATTCCCAAAAGGACTTTATTCATTTGGAAGAAGAAGTGGAACTAAATCAATTATACCTAAAGTTGGAGCATTTCCGGTTTCGGGATAAATTTGATTACACTTTTGAAAATAATCTTGATGAATTGGATGTAGAAATCCCTCCTATGCTCATTCAGCCATTTATAGAAAATTCGGTTTGGCATGGACTAAGATATAAAGAAGGACATGGTCAACTTTCCGTCCTATTATCAAATACAAAAACGCATCTTTTTGTTTCTGTAAAAGATAATGGTATTGGTCGGAAAAAATCTTTAGCATTAAAAACCAAAAATCAGAAAAAATATAAAAGCACTGGTTTGGCAAACATTTCCAAACGGGTTGCTCTTATTAATGAACTCTACGGAAAAGGTTATGAAATAAAAGTATCAGACAATCATCCCAACGACGAAGAAACCGGCACCACTGTTGAGATAAAAATCCCTTTATAAAGCATGGAAAAAGTAAACGCCCTCATTGTTGATGATGAGCAAGATAGTCGTGAAACCCTCCGCAGTTATTTAACAAAATACTGCCCACAAATCAATATACTAGGAGAATCTGCCAACATTCAGGAGGCACGGCAAGCTATTTTAAAACACGAACCACAATTGGTTTTTCTAGACGTAGAAATGCCTCATGGTAATGCCTTTGATTTATTAGAACAATGGGAAACCGTTCCTTTTGAAACGATTTTTGTAACGGCATTTAGCAAATATGCAATTCAAGCTTTTAACTTAAGTGCCGCTCATTACCTCTTAAAACCCTTAGAAATTGAAGCCTTAGAAAAAGCCGTATCAGATGCCGAAGAAAGAATTCAAAAAAATAAATTGATCAATACAGCCCAAGTTTTATTAGAAAACATTCGGACTTCAGGCAGTCAAAATCGCAAACTGGTTTTACCGCTATTGGAAGGTTTTGATATCGTCCGTGCTAGTGAAATTCTTTACTGTGAGGCCAATGATAACTTCACTTGTTTTTATTTTAAAGGTGGGAATAAATCCATGATTTGTCGAAGTCTTAAATTTTATGATCAAGTATTAGAACCGCTCGGCTTTTGCCGGATACATCGGTCATTCGTGGTTAATCTTGATACGGTGATTCGATACAATAAAGGCAAAGGAGGCTCCATCATATTAGAGAATGGTAAAGAATTGATGGTTGCTAATAGTAGGAAAGAAGAATTGGTAGAAAAATTAAAGGGAATCTGATAATAAAAGGTTCACTAGTTATTTTAATTGAGCAGAATGAACTTTTAAACGATAGAAAAACAACAATAGAATCGCTTACAGTGATTCTATTGTTGCAGTTTAGGCTGATAAAAAATTTAAATGACTATTTAACTACCACAAAGGAAGATTGAACGAATTCATTTGTTTCCTTTGAAAAAACTGAGATAAAGTATTGGCCAGCAGTCAAATTGTGGCATTGAATTGGGTAACTTACATTTTCAATAATTGTTCTTCCGGCAGCGTCCATTACTCTTATTTGGGATAGATCATAATTTTGTGGACTTTTAAACTGGACAAAATCTGAACTAGGACTTGGAAAAACGGTAAGCTCTACTGATTGAGCAATGTCAATTATCCCTTCTTTAAGGTCCTTTAAATTTTCGGCTTGTTTAATTTTTTTCTCAAAACTAATATTACTGAGCGTATATGTTTCATCTGCCCCTGTATTGTGCATACAAACTTGCAGCCTAAATGTTTGATTATTTTCCAGTTTAATCCAGTCAAAATCAAGTGGTTGTGGAACACCTGTAATGGTATGATCTCCATCGCCAACCTGATAAATCTCCTCATCAATAATGTAAGCAATATCCACCCAATCTTGTAGTTGACCAATCTCACTATCCAAGGTACCCGTACCAGATAGATCTAAAGAAAATCGAATGCTTTCAAACTCACGAACAGGAATCGGATTTGTAGTATAGCAATAAGCGGCATCAGTTTCTCTTAACGTTATAGCCCCATCATTGATTAAAACATAATCCTTTTTTGAGCTGGTATTAACTCGATGTAATTTACCTGATTCTAATTGAATTTCGGTTTTGTTCTTCCAAAAAACCTTTTGGTCTTCTCCCAAGTTAAAACTAGTAAGTTCTTGCCCTTGCAAAACAGAAGTAGCAATCATAGCAATTAAAAGTATGAAGTTTTTCATATTGTAAAGTTTTAATAATGAATGATAATGGCTAAATATATTTCGGGGCAGTAAACCAAAAATAAAAAAATAATGTTTAAAAACTTGAATATAATTGTTAAGAAAAACATAATATTAAGCCTCAATATCTGGTTGTATTATTTGACCTTCTAATGAATTGAATATAACCTCTGTTCTTAGGTGCCAGTGTATAATTTAAATAATCATAGATCGATACCATAACAGGAGGATCAATAATTTTATAAAAGGTAAGGAAAGATGGATTGGTGGAAAAGTTAAATGGATTCTGAGCAAAAGTGTGACTTATTTTATTATTTTTGGTCTAAATAATGAAATAATTAAACAAGGCAAATTTTAATCCAATCTAAATAGGTTTTCGATAGCGCAATTTTATAAAAAGATGCCCTATCAATCGAATAATACAGAAATAATTAAGCCCTTTAGCGCTAATTTTTTTCTAGCAAAATTACTGGTACATAGCTAAAGAATAAAATGATTGTATGCGCCGTCGGTGGCGAAACATTCATAAGATTGTTTTCATTTGGTTTTTTGGGTGCAGAGGATTATTCTCTTGAATGTCCTCTGCCTTTTTTTCTTCCAATCTCTAAATCCATCTACGCCTATTCAGGTATCTTAAGAATTTGATATTTCAATTTTCAGTTAGCCTCCTACCCTATCTTGATTCTATCCCAGTTGTGAGCACCAAATAACCAAAGGCATTTTTCTTAGGTACATTTCTTATCAATGCCTAAGAATTTCGTTGATACTTCCGCTCCTAATTCCTGTTTTAAACGAGTTAAGAAATCACATTAGTTTAAAATCACCATTTACAGATCAATTCTGGCTTAATCCTTGTCTTTAAATATTATATTTTTATTTAAACTGTATTAACTCCTTACTTGTGCTAAAAAATAGTGGTTCCCACCAAAAAATCAATGATACCTACTCAAAGAGAACTCCACGGATCAATACTATAAATTATCTCTTAGTAGTTATGCTCCTCCTATTTTTTTCGATCAATATTGATAAGTCAGGACCTAAACCAACTTTCCTCTATAAATCTCTCCATCCTAGTTTAGCTTTAAATACAATTGGCCCCGTCAGTCTAACTTATGGTAGTTATTATGGCGCCTCTATCAATAATAGTTTTAATGATATAAAATTAGACGACCATGGTAATATCTATGCATTTGGGACCACCATCTCTCAGGGTTTCGATGCCGTACTTGCCAAATTCGATCAAAACGGAAATTTAATATGGGAACAAATATTAGGAGGTTCTGATGAAGAAAATAGACATCCCGATAATAATTTTGACTATGGAAAAATTACCATCGACCAATTGGGAAATTGCTATGTAACGGGGATAACAAGTAGTGATGACTTTCCATTGGTAAATGCCTTTCAGAATAGCCGTGCTGGTGGTACCGATGCTTTTATTGCTAAATTTGATCCAGACGGCCAATTAGTTTTCTCTTCCTATCTAGGTGGTTCACAAAACGAAAATGAACTTGGATCAGGGGCCGTGGCCGTAGATCAAACCGGGAATATCTTCGTGACTGGTACTACTAAGTCTAATAGTTTCTTTGATCAAAGTAATAGTTTCCAAAGCACCTTAAGCGGAACGGCCGAAGCTGATATTTTTGTGGTAAAAATTAGTGCTGATTATTCTACCGTAACAGGCACTTATTGGGGAGACGAAAACTTAGATATCGCTTCCAGTATTGAATTAACTTCAGATAATAATATTTGGGTAGGCGGATATTCAGAGAATAGCAGTCTAATTTTACCTGGTCAAAACCCGACCGCCTTTGATGCTCGAGATGGTATTTTATTAGGTTTTAATCACGGCCTTTCGAATATCATTGGAGGAACTTTTTATGGAGGGATTTTCGATGACGAAATTAATGATTTAACCATCGACGAATCAGATAATATTTTTATTGTCGGCAATACTTTTAGCACCAGTGACTTCCCTTCTCTCAATGCTTTTCAGACAAACTATCAAGGCGGACAAATGGCTTTTATGGCCAAATTTACCAATAGTGCAAACTTATTGATTAGCACATTCATAGGAGGTACACAAAACGAAACGGGGAATGGAATTGCGGTCAATTCCTTAGGAGAAATTTTTGTGACTGGTAGTACTTCAAGTCCTGATTTTCCATTTCATCGTACGGTTCAGGAAACCTATAATAACTGGAATTGTAATCATGACGGATACGTTTTTAAATTTAATGCAGATGGAACTCGTGACTGGAGTTCAGCCTATGGAGGCTGGAGAGCTGATGATCCAAAAGCATTGACGGTTAATTCATCGGGACAAGTAATTCTAGTTGGAAAAACCGCTAGTACTGATTTACCGACCACCACAAATGCTTTTCAACAAACTGCTGCCTTTGCTGGAGTAAATGCCTTTCTTTCCATCTTCGAAATTACGTGTCCATCTGTTCCTATAATCATTCATTCTACCGAGAATGCGATATATCATGATCAATTTTGGTGTAGTTCTCCTTCTAATCCAGCCCGCCCCCATTTTTTAGCAGATAGTTGCGCACTTCTGCTCATTGCTCCTCCAGGCTATAGCTCGTACGAGTGGACAAGAAATGGTAGCGGGCATGGCAATGGTCAAGTAATCGCTGCTCGTAATCCTAACAGCAGCGCAAATGATCGTTATCATTTAAAACTGAATGATGGTCATGACTGCGAATCTGAATCTATCTCTCATCCCATTAAACCCGGCTGGGTTCGTCCCATGTGCGGTTTTGGTAGTTCGTTTAATGAGGATGAACTACCACATAAAGCTAATATTCTCGAAGGAACCACTAACGAATTTTACTGTATTGGAGATAATATCAGTTTTCCATTGAGTGCAGATGGATTTTGTGGATCAAGTTGGCAATGGCAAAGAAATTTTGAAAATATTCCAAATGAAACTTCTGAGCATTTTATAGTTACTGAACCTGGATGTTATAGAATTGGGATCACTAATGAATTTACTGGTTGTACGGTTTATTCTTCTTCCAAACAATTTATTCTTCTCGACAGTATCCGACTAAATAGTAGAGAAGATTCCAGGAATTGCTTAGCCGAAAATTTAGTTGATGGCTGCACAGATGTAGAGTTACAGGTTAGAATGAATACCTGCATTGGATGCTACACAGCGCCAAGCGGTTTGACCTATGAATTTTATCTTGATGGTGTTCTTTTTCGTTCCAGCACCAGCAGCAGACTTACTACTTCGACTCCCGGAGATTATTCAGTTCGAGTAATGAAAAATGGCTGTGAAATTCGATCCAATATAACCACAGTACAAATCCGTCCTACTGAAAGACCTACTTGGGTACTACCCAATTCAAATGCAGTCTGCATGGCAAATAAGGATAGTCTCAATTTTACCATTAGCCATCCTGCTGCCAATGATAGTGCGGTAATAAGATTCGATTTTCCTTACCCAATGCTTGATGTCATAGGATATGATTCTACCATAACTGCCAAAAATTTGGAAAGTGGTTGTATGGATGTTGATTTAACCAGAAGGGATGGCTGTCAATCAATTAGCGAAAGAATCGAATTACATGATAACCTCTTAAATTTAAAAATTGAATTAAGAGGAACAAGTTGTATTCCTGCTCGCTTGGATATTGATGATATCGGATCTTGTGAGATGGATTCTATTTTTTGGTACAAAGGCGATACCTTAGTGTATGATAGAAATTATCTAGCAAGATATACCGCTGATGAACCTGGTAATTATTATGCAAAAATTAAAAATGCCTGTGGAGAATTTTTCTCTGATACGATACTTATTCGTGGGAACTTACCAATAGCAGATATTTCGCCTAGCGGACCAGTGTGTTTACCTGCTAATATTAACCTGGATTTTCAGAACCCCGATAGTAGTATCATCATTCACTGGTACAGGGATAGTGCTCCTAGCGGATGTAGCCAAAGCGTAAATAATTTAATTCCAAATGAACACGGAAATACCCTCGTAGCTGGTTTACCAGGATATTATTTTGCTATTTTGGAAGACACCATCACGGGTTGTAAAAGTCCATGTACCGATAAAGTAGAAGTTCAAAGAAGTGTAGCTGGAGCCGGAATTTTACCAAATAATAATATTTATTTTTGTGGTGGAATCGGAGCTGGGATTCAAACCTTTACCGTTGCTCCCGCTAGTTCATCGTTTGTCTATCAATGGTATCAAAATAATAGTCCAATTCCAGGTGCTACTAATCCAACTTATACCACAGATCAGGAGGGTGTTTATCGCGTTCATTTAGAGAATGCTTGTGACAACGCCTTTACTCCTACCGTCAGTGTTTTTAATATTGCTAATCCTGTTGTAACTATTGCCAATCCGGATACCATTTTCCTTTGCGGACCAGATACCATTTCTTTATTGGCGCAATCGGATCAACCAATTCTATTTCAATGGTTTAAAGATGGGATTGAAATTCCTGATGCCATAGATAGTATCCTCCAGACCACCACTCCAGGCAGTTATGAGGTATTGGGGATCAATAATAATTCTCAATGTGAGGATTATTCAAGAGAAATTAAAATTCTTAATAGTGTAATCATAGATGCTAATATTACCATGAATCCTTCCTGCAATAATACTTGCTCTGGAAGTTTAACAGCGAACGTTTCAGGTGGAATACCTTTTTCTGGAAACACCTATAATTATCAATGGAGTAATGGAGATAATACACGAACAATCAGTGATCTATGTGTAGGAACCTATCGTCTTACTATCACAGACAAGGTGGGGTGCAATACCTTTTTGTCTGCCAATTTGACGAGCGGATTTACACTTGGTGCAACAGTTGATTCCGTGACTTGCTATGGAGAAAATTCAGGAGCTATTCGAACAAATATCCAAGGCGGTCTTGCCCCTTTCTCCTATATTTGGAATACTGGAGCAACCACTGCTTCTGTAGTTGATCTTTCGCCTGGAAATTATCAAGTAACGGTTTCTGATGGAGGAAATTGCTCCTCCGTGGCTGCTTATGAATTACTTCCTCCCCCTCCTTTATCTATCAGTTTGAATGCTATTGACCTAACTTGTCAAGGATCGAATAATGGAAATATTCAAATAACTACTTCGGGCGGAAAACTTCCGCATAGTCTAAGTTGGGATAGCCCCGTATATCCCGACTCGAATAATCTTATACCAGGATGGTATCAAGTAACCTTAACAGATGCTAAAAACTGTAATTTAGTTGATAGCATCGAAGTTTTAGAACCTCAACTATTAGAGGTTTCTTTACAAATCGACAATGCCTTAGATTGCCCAGGATCAACCGATGGAATAATTTCAAGTAATGTAACCGGTGGAACTACTCCCTACTCCTTCACCTGGAGTACCGGAAGTAGCTCATCAACTCTTAATAATATATCTTCAGATACTTTCTCCATCACAGTTACTGATCAACAAAACTGTCAGGCTTTCTCCTCTATCATATTACCTGCAGTTCAAAATTTTTCTATTAACATTGATGAAACTCAACATATTGATTGTCATGGATCAGCATCGGGATCTATAAAAACCGCTTTAATCGGAGGCACAAGTCCCGTTCAACTTTATTTGAATAATAACCCTATTAATAATTCGACTATTGAAAACCTATCAGCAGGTGATTATCAAATTTACGCCATTGATGCTAATGCCTGCCGTACCGCTTTGGTTACGGTTACATTGACAGAACCTTTACCAATATACACAACCTTAAGCATTGATTCTGTCAGCTGTTTTGGATCGGCAACTGGACGTGCTTTATTTTCTACCAGTGGAGGTACCGGTAATTATAGTTATCTCTGGGACAATGGTCTTACGATCAATAGCATCGATACTTTACGATCAGGCAATTATTCCATTACCATAACCGATTCCTTGGCCTGTGAAGAAATTCTAACTTTCTCAATTCACGAGCCATTACCTATAACAACTCTTTTTTCTATAAAAAATACAGATTGCTTTCAAAGTCAAACTGGAAATATAAATTCGATAAGTAGCTCAGGAGGAAATCCTTCCTATCGATATTATCTGCAGGGAGAAAATTTACCAATTGATCATCAAAGATTAGATTCCTTGGTTGCTGGCGAATATCAATTAATTACTTTGGACAGCAAAGACTGTGAGATGAAGCAAGATTTTGAAATAACTGAACCGGAATTATTGTTAGCAAATATGCTTATTCAAGACAGTATAAAATGTTTTGGAGGATCGAACGGGCAACTTAGCATTGTATCATCAGGAGGAACCGCTCCATATTCATTCGAGTGGTCCAATGGTTCAAACGGTCCTGAAATTGAGGAGCTTCCCAGTGGAATTTATTCCCTAACTTTAACTGATCAACAAGGATGTACAGCGACCTCTTCAGTGGAATTAACTGATGGACCATTTCTTGAAATTGCCATTTCTAACCAAAAAAATCTAAGCTGCGAAGGAGCAAACGATGGAAGTGCAACTATTGAAGCATTAGGTGGTACTCCTCCATTTCGTTTTTATATAAACCAAGATAGTTCAACAACAGGTAGTTTTGAAAATTTACCTGCTGGTAATTATAGCTTTTATATTAAAGACAAAAACGAATGTATATCTGAAATTAGCAGAATTGAAATAACGGCTCCAGCACTACTCACAGCCACCGTTAATACTAGTCCTGTGCTTTGTCCTGATGGAATTTCTGGAATGGCTGAAATTTTGCCCCAAGGAGGGACCGCTCCCTATACTTATCTTTGGAATAATGGCTTGACCAATAAGGAAGTAAATACGCTTCGAGCTGGCAACTACGACGTAACGATTACCGATAGCCAAGATTGCCAAACCACCATTAGTTTTACTATTCATCAACCAGGACCCATTCGTCACGATTTTGACATTAGACATGCTAGTTGTTACGGAGCAACGAATGGTAATCTACTAATCCTAGAAACAACCGGAGGGACCGCCAATTATCAATATTATTTTGAAGATTCATTATTGTTATCCGGAGATTTATTTATAGATAGTTTAGCTGCGGGGACTTATACGCTAAAAACAATTGATCAACAAGGTTGTACTCAAGTTACAGACATTCTAATTCAGGAACCAGCAGCATTAAACGTTGATATGGGACCTGATCAAGTCATAAATTTAGGAGAAAGTACGATCCTCCCCATAGAATTTACAGGCGGTTTTGATACCCTTCGTTACCAAATTTCCCCTTCCAATTATTTAAGTTGTCCTACAGCAAATTATTACGATTGTCCTGCTCCAACCATACAGCAACCTTTGGAAGATACCAACTATAAAATATTCTTTTCTGATGGAAATGGTTGTACTACTACAGATTCTGTAAATATTTTTGTTGAACCAGCTGATCATTTTATTTATATGGCCAATGCTTTCAATCCTTTTAGTTTGAGTGGAAATGAAATCTTATTTGTACAAGCAACTCCGGTAGTAGCTACCATCAAAAATTTTACAGTTTATAATAGGTGGGGAGCCACGGTATTTTCAGCGACCAATTTTCCACCCAATGATAAAGCATATGGATGGAACGGAAATTTTAACGGTGAAATAGTAGGGACGGGTGTATTTATTTACCAAGTTTTATTCGAGACCATTGATGGCAAAGAGCTACAACAGATGGGTGATGTAACTGTACTTTGGTAAACAAAATTACAGTCAATCATTAGGGATTGTTCAATAAACAGTTTCAAAAAAATCAGAAAATTAAAAGTGATATTTTACACTAGAAGGAAAATTAAATTGAAAGATACAGATTTCGAAATAGTCCTATTTTTAATAAAAATCCACTTAATCAAACATAATATAATCATACCCTGTAGTAGACCTTAACAAAACTTCAAAAAAGATGATTAGAATTGGATAGGTAAGCCAAATTTTACGATATGGCTTTAAAATTTCCTTAATCACAATGGGAATCATGATTAAGATAAGCAGTATTGTAAGAAAGTGAGCCGCAAGCAGTAAATTTTCATCAGTCTGCCAGCTAATAAAAATAGGTTTTAAAATTTTTGCTCCATCAATAAATTCAGGCATCCGGCCTAATTTTTTCCAACCCCAGATTAGGATATAAACTCTAAAAAAATTAACGACTAATAAAATGAAGGATAAAATAAATAGAAGATATTTACCAACTTTCATTCTGAACTTGTTATAAAATGGTAAGAAAAACTGATAGAATCAATGCATCCGATCGCCTCGCAAAGTCATCTCATTTAAAATTTCAGCCTCTTTCTCTAAATATTCTTGCCATCTGACTTTAACTCGTTCTTCGCCACCATAGCGTTTAGCTAAATCGATAAACATCCGATAGTGTCCTGCTTCTGAAACCATAAATTTATGGTAAAACTCCTTGAGATCATCATCTGCAATGTGGAGCGATAATAAACGAAATCTTTCACAACTACGAGCTTCAATCAGTGCAAAGACCAACAATTTTTCCACCAATCGATCTTCCCAGCTTCCGTCTTTTTTTTGAAATTTTCGAAGCGCATTGACGTATTCATCCTTACGTTGTTGACCGAGTTTAAGGTTGCGCTTATCCATTTCAGCAAGTACCAGTCGGAAGTGCCCCCACTCTTCTGTCACGATGGGAGCGATTTCACGAACCATATCTATTTTTTCTGGATATTGTTGAATCAAGCTAATGCATGAGGTAGCCGCTTTTTGTTCGCAATACGCATGGTCAGTTAAAATTTCTGCCAAATCCATTTCAGCCAAATTTACCCAACGTGGATCGGTTGGCAATTTAAGTCCTAACATCTTTTATTTATTTTTTTCTAGACAGTCAATCTGGTCAATAAAAAAATCGAGATTGTACACTTCATAATCTTCATATCCAGTACCCCAAACAATCCGGGCTTTATCAACTTCACTTTTTCGTAATGATTTCAGGTTATCAGAATTAATCATGTATTGCGCTCGGTATTCAACCAGTTTTTCAACTTTATCGACACTCCCTGTAGAAGTTTTGGTGTTGAATAATTTTACGGTATTGCCATTGATTAATTTTAAGGAAAGAATACTCGCTTTTTCTAAAACTCCAAATTCTCGTTGAGCCATTTCAGAAAGAATAATGATATTTAAGTTTAGGTAATAAGTACCACCATTACCACTTGCCCCAGAAAGAAAGCCTTCAACGGTAATATGATTTTTTTCTTTAAAAAATGGTTTTAGGCGTTCTGAGGTATGTGCAAAAAATACTTGTTTTGGCATTTCCCAGCGGCGTTTCCCTGTAAACTCATCCACCCCATCATATGCTAGATTACAGGGAGGAGTTGGAGGATACATCATCAAATCTTCATTAGAGACTAACATTGATTTTCCATTTTTTCGATCCTTTTTCTTCGAACTAGTTTTTCGCACTGCCTCTCCTGAATCAGTTAAATCACTAGCCCATTGATTGGCATCGCTTTCTTGCATTTGATTAATTTCAGCCAACTGTTTATCTCGCTTAGACTTTTTCATGTCTATCATACCCTCCATTTTCTTTAAAAATTCTTCTGCTTCTCGATGAGTAGCTGCGGCGTTATTGAGGACTACCTGTTGGTTTTTATATTTCTTATCCAACGCATCTAAATCTTTGACTGAAATATCGGTGTTAGAATAAGCAGCTGAAAGTTCATTACGAATCACTCCTAATTCTTGTCCAGCCTGAATCTTAAGATTCTTTGTTCTCATTTCTTCCATGGCAGCCCAATCTGCTCTTTGAATGGCCTCTTGTCTTGCCAGTTCTTCCTCAGCATCAGAATATTGTTGTTTTTTCTTTTTAGAAGCATCTTTTGCTTTGGCAGTTTTATCGCGCTTTTTTTCTTTCTTTTCCTTTTTTCCTTTTTTTGATTTTTTCTTCTTTTTCTTCTTTTTTTCACGCTTTTTTGAAGACTCACTAATAGCTGCTTGCTCTTCAGGATCTAATCCATCAAAATAAGCCCATGAGCCATCAGAATAGACCACAATTTTTTCTCCATCCTGATTGGTAGTAAGGACCTGTGCCTCCATAAAAAAGGAGCAGCATAAAAGAAACATTGTCCCTAGAAGCGGTAAAATTTTTCTAACTTGCATGTTAATTGTATTTTTAATTGCAACAAATTTACATAAAAAAGGGATGATCTTTCCACTAGGGTTGTTGGATATAGAATTTTTAAGCATCCAAATATGGGATAATTTAGATATTCTCATCGTAGGGTATCTGTTTCACTTGTTATTTACCATTCTACGAGGCACGATTGTCTTTAATATATTTATAGAAATCCTGTTCATTTTCATAGTTTCAGAAGAGACTGGTTCAATTGGTTTTGCTTTTCAAGGAAAATTAACGAACCAACAATTAACAGATTTATTGACACCGCATTTTCATTAAAATGAACATCCAACGAATCGAAGAATTTAGGATAACTCTTGACCAAAAAAAAGCCATCCAACAGCTTTTTGCTGAATGCTTTCCAGGCTACCCAAAAGGTAGGACTTATTTTAAACAACTTCCTAATTTTCGATATCTAGTTTTTCAAGGAGAACTATTGATCGCCCATCTTGCCGTCGAACATCGGATGATCGCACTTGATCAAATTCCCTATTCCATTTTTGGAGTGGTTGATATTTGCGTGGACGCCCAATTTCGAAAGCAGAATATAGCTGCTAATCTGCTTAAACAACTCGAAGAACTTGGCAAAGATAACAGCATTGATTTTATCATTTTAACGGCTTCTGACAATCAATTGTATTTAAACAATGGATATCAAATAAAAAGTAATACTTGTCGATGGTTGTTTATTAATGATCATCAAACTCTTGGAGTAAAAAATCATCACCTATCCGAAGCCTTATTAGTGAAATCATTAGGAGATAAGGAATGGTCGGCTGGTATCGTTGACTTTTTAGGGACGGTCTTTTAACTTGCTAAGTTGTGGAACCAAACATCGTCGATTTCGGCTCCACAACTTAACGATCCTACAAAAAACTATTTTTTCCAAAATCGTTTAGTAGCTATTCCTTCATCTGTTCCTATGGAAAGCATATAAATACCTGAGGTTAAATCACGAACATCGATAATTTGGTGTTCGCTATTGATGATTCCTTTTTGAACGATTTTCCCATTCATTCCCATCAAGCCGTAATTCGCAAAAGGAATTTCCTTTAGGTCAACCGTCAAGTTATCTGAGGTTGGATTAGGAAAAACTTCCCAGTCAAGTGCTGTGTTCAAGTCCGTAGTATGGACACCTATTTCTGGACAAAAGGTATAAACGATCCCTTCTCCAGGAAAGCCAACGGCTCCTATCCCCGCTTCTTCCGTTGTATTCTCTGCCTCAAAAACTGTTGGATTTTGTGCATCACCGGTCGTATAGATAGCATAGAGAACGGTATCTCCTTCCAACTGCGAGGTCAAGGACCTAAATAATCCTGAAGCAGACCCACTATCTCCATCATAAATCAAATCTGGATCGGTAATGCTGGTTTCACCATATCTGAACTCAATACAACCACTACCTTCGTAGATCCAAGTTTGAAAATTGGTATACATATTCTGAGAAGGAACATCCAGGAATGATTCATTGGCAAATCCAACATCACGGTACTCCAACTTAAAAATTTGCGCGCCCGGATTGCCTGTAGTTTCAAAAATAATTTGGCTAGGATCATTACCAGCAATCATTCCTCGATTTTGTATCTGGGTAGTAGTTGGTAAAATAAAAGGGAGTATTGGATCGTCCGCTTCATCATCAAAACTAGAGACTAATAGCGCAGGGGTTAAGAAACTGAACATATCCTCTCCATCTAAGCCCAAAATGTTAACGGTAAATCCAAAATCTACCTCTAATCCTAATAATTCTTCAAAGTCAGCCCAGTCTGCATCGGGAGCAAAATTTACCATTTCGCCAGAGGTTAGATTTACGTAAGGTTCATTAGATACCGTAAAATCATATCGGTCATTTTGAGCATCCACCAGTTGAATGATCAAGAAGAAAAAAAAGAAGATGGTGTAAGTTTTTTGCATATTAATTTTGTTTTTAGAAATAAAAAATTGTGTGATTAATTGAAAGATATTAAAATTAATTGTGAATTAACCTTTTTTGGTCTTTGGATAAGCCTATATATTGATATGGTCTTTGATCGTTTTTATCAACGAGTAATAACGAAAAACCTATATGAATGTTCTAATAATCCTTATATTTGCAAAAAAATTAAAATAACCAATGGACCAGTTAAAAAAGTACCACCAAGCAAATAAAGATAGATATCTAAACGAACTATTAGATTTTCTGAGAATCCCTTCTGTTAGTGCCGATCCGGCCTACGCAAAAGATGTAAAAAAGACGGCAAAATTCGTAGCGGACAAGCTTAAAGCTGCTGGTGCAAAGAAAGTAAAAATTCATCCAACTGCGGGGCACCCTATTGTCTACGGTGAGAAAATGGTCCATAAATCCAAGCCAACGGTTCTTGTTTATGGTCACTACGATGTACAACCACCAGATCCAATGGAATTATGGGATTCTCCGCCATTTGAACCCGTGATTAAGAAGACCAAGATACATCCGAAAGGGGCGATTTTTGCTAGAGGTGCTTGTGATGACAAAGGTCAAGTATATATGCACTTAAAAGCATTTGAAGCGATGCTGGCACACGACGCTTTGCCGTGTAATGTCAAGTTTATGATTGAAGGGGAAGAGGAAGTTGGATCTAGCAACTTGGAAACTTTTTGTAAGAAAAACAAAAAAATGTTGGACTGTGATATGGTCCTAATTTCGGATACTTCGATCATCAATAATAAGACTCCGTCAATTACGGTTGGTTTACGGGGATTAAGTTATTTAGAGGTAGAAGTCACTGGCCCGAACCGTGATTTACATTCAGGAGTTTATGGAGGTGCCGTAGCCAATCCCATTAACGTTTTATCAAAAATGATTGCCTCTTTACAAGATAAAAACAACAAGATAACCATTCCCGGTTTTTATAAAGATGTGGAAGTTGTTTCGCGCAAAGAGCGTAAATCCATGAATGAGGCGCCATTCAGTGAAACTAGTTATAAAAGAGATCTAAAAATCAAAGACATTCACGGAGAGAAAGGTTATACGACACTCGAACGCACCTCTATTCGTCCTACCCTAGACGTCAATGGAATTTGGGGTGGCTATATAGGAGAAGGAGCTAAAACAGTTTTACCTTCAAAAGCGTACGCTAAAATTTCCATGCGTTTGGTACCAAATCAAACACCGGAAGCTATCACTAAATTATTTAGTGATCATTTTAAGAAAATAGCTCCTGACTCAGTAAAAGTTAAGGTAACTCCTCACCACGGTGGAGATCCAGTAGTCGTTTCTACGGATAGTGACGAATATCGGGCAGCGGAAAAAGCGATGAAGAAGACTTTCGGAAAAATGCCTATCCCTCAGAGAGGTGGCGGTAGCATACCGATTGTGGCCTTATTTAAAAAAGTATTAAAAACCGACTCTATTTTAATGGGATTTGGATTAGATAGTGATGATATTCACAGTCCAAACGAACATTTTGGTTTATTCAATTTTTACCGTGGGATTGAGACCATTCCCTACTTTTTTGAATATTATGCGGAGATGAAAAGTTAGGATTTTCTAAAAATGCCCTTTCTACACAATGGTGCCTTCACTTTTGCGTTAGAACTAGGTTATCCCAAAAAGGCCAAGGTCATTTTTACTATAATTAAGAAAAAGATATTAAAATTAAATTACTGATGAAAAAATTATTTTTACTATTACTAATTGGTAGCATTTGTTACCAGCTAAATGCACAAACAAACATGGACTCACTAAGTTACAGTGTTGGGGTAATGATGGCCCAGGGATTAAAATCTCAAAACCTCACAGATTTAAAACCAGAAGATCTTGCCAAGGGAATTAATGATGTATTAAAAGATCAGCCATTAGCCATCAGCGCAGCAGAGGCAGAAACTATATTCCGTGACTACTTACAGGCGCAGAAAGCTTCTCAGCATACAGAGACAGTGGCAAAAGGAGCAGCATTTTTAGAAGCCAATAAAAAGCGTCCTGAAGTGATGACGACAGCAAGTGGTCTACAATACGAAGTCATGAAAGAAGGAACAGGTCCTAAACCGACCAAAGATTCTCAGGTTTCGGTTCATTATCATGGTACATTGATTGATGGTACTGTATTTGACTCTTCTGTAGAACGTGGTCAGCCTGCTAGTTTTGGCGTAACACAGGTTATTTCTGGTTGGACAGAAGCATTACAACTAATGCCAGTAGGTTCTAAATGGAAATTGTTTTTGCCATATGATTTAGCTTATGGTGATCGCGGTGCCGGACCAAAAATCGGACCTTTCACCACCTTAATTTTTGAAGTAGAATTATTAGATATTAAGTAATTCTGGTGTTCCAGTTTTATAATTAGATATTAGGAAAGTCCTGAGCGGAAGCTAGGGACTTTTTTTTATTAATTATAAAATTCAAAGTTTTCGTTTTTCAACCATCGTCTTCAAGTCAGTCAATCCTTTATCCACCCGATAATCAACCTGAGGAACCGTCCTAAGTATTTCATATTCCCAATCAGCGTGAAGGACTTCCCAAGGATAAAGTTCTTGTGTAATTAGAATAATTCCTCGCTTAGTCTCCATGATCGCATACAGTTTATTTAGGCTTTCAACACCCTGATCAATGCCAGCATATTCCCAACGGAATCGGATTTCCTCAACAGGTATCGCTTCCATCATAATGTCTTCAGGGCCTTGAAAATAAAGTGCTTCTTCTCGAATAGAAAACGATAAAAGGCCATGGACGGTTTTTAAATTAATAATTTCTAAAATAATTAATAAAACAATTATTGGTAACACCCAAATTGATCGTATAAAAATCCAAGCTATGAGAATTACTATTATACTACCAATAATAAGATTACTGTTGCCTTGAACCGCTAAATCCTTATTCTGAAAATTAAGTGTTAACTGAGTCGCCATGTTAATAGAATAAATGATTTTTAATAACTTTATAATAAGGCTATTACTTAACAATATACTCCTTCACCACTTTTTGTTTTGGCTCGTAGGCAGGCGTTCATCTACAAAGAAAATTAGCGGACTTGTAATAAATTGAATGTTAAAAAAGCCTACCCCGCTGCTAAAAGCTGCTGAGCAATTTCGGGTTCTAATCGAATAAACTTGGTAACATCGTAAGGCTTTGCCTCCATTTTACCATCATCATTCGGTTCAAATACGACCAACTGGGCATGTAAAAAATAATCGTCGGAGCCTTCACAATCGTACATGATAAGCTTGGTATGATTGGTAGCTTCGTCGCCTCTTTCTAAAGCCAATAAAGCATCGTAATTTTTTTCTTCTAAAGCCTTTTTAAAAGCCGTAGGATCTGCCATCGGAAGCCGAGAGAATAATTTAGTTTCCTTGGCCCAATTATTACCTGCAACAGAAAAGGGTCGACTTTCATCTGCCTTAAAAAAGGCAACGCCAATAATGATCGCCGCTTCTAGTGCCCAAAATACGTATAGTAAGATCCCAGTCACCGGTGTATCTCCTGCGATAGACCATAATCCCAACATATTAAATATACGAGAGGTTTTCCAGACTTGGACAGGATGCAGCAATAAAGAGAAAGGACTCTGTTCTAACACCAACGCTTCCCATATCGCCCAGGCACAATAGAAGGCAATTAAAGCGGCAAGCAAGGCAAGTAATTTTTGATTCATAAATCCTCTAACCTTTCCCCATTTAAATCCCCAATCCATTGTAAATCCGATCAGTAATCCGAATCCACCAGTTATAATGATTTGTATATAAACGAAGGGATTATACCAAGAGGCATAAGCGTAAATTAACCCACCGATTAAACCAATGGCAATTGCTAAGAAGAGACAAATAGCGATTCCAAGCGGTGGTGCTTTGCTGTCAGGTTGATAGTATAAGGCATTTGAAGTTGTGGAGTTCGACATGAGTCATTTAGTTTTAGGTAGCGTGAAATATTTTATGTTGATTTAGTAAAGGTCGTAATTTTTATTTTATGATGGTTCATCCGTCAATTCTAATAGTGGAGGAAGTTTATTCTCGTCTAAGAAACGCTTTAAATTTGGATATTGCGCATCAAAGTATTCGCGTGTTTCGTGCACTAAATATTCAATAAATTCACCTTTAAAATCTTTTTCAGTATACAATTTCTGAATAGTGGATTTATCACCTAAGTGCGCCCTAATACCTTTATATGGTGATATTTTTTTCTCATTAATCATCCAGTTAGAAAGCGTTAATTTATTGGGTAAGCCACCAAAGGGAGAATCCTGATTAGGATTTAGTATTGCTAAAAATAATTGCCCATCATTATTACCTCTACCACTAAAAGATTCTAGAACAAAATTGAGCACTCTTTTTTTATCATCTTGATCATTCCTTCTTAACCATATTTGAGAATGTTTATTTACAACATCACTCCCTAATTCAATTATTATCTCAGGTAAATCCTTAAATTTTTTCGTCAAAGATTCAAAAACAGATTGTTGAATTTCTTTACATAAACTTTCTCTAGCAATATTAAAATTATGAACAATAATTTCAGCTGCCTCAAAATTCGATAAAATAATATTGTGTAATTCTTTTTGATGGCTAATATCCATTTTTCCAGTAATTTTTTTTAAAAGATGTGAATACTGCTTAATACTTTCTCTCAAAATCGGGCGCTCAAAGGCTTCTTTTTGACACATTGATAACCAATGCAGAATGTGATCACTATAATGAATTTCTTGAAAGTCTTTACCTGATTCCAAACTAGCAGCACTAAATTCAGTTGGAGTTTCTCCAGTTTTAGTTAGATAATATACTTTATTTTTATCTTTTCTATGGTTCCAATATCTAACTACTTGCAGCTTTTGTTCTGGTGCATTTATTTTATTTTCGATTGAAATCGTATTACCTTTATCATCATCAATATAAATATCAATCCGACCTCCACTACTTTTTAATGGATCATTTTCATTAATAATTATTGGACCAATATATTTTTCGAGAACTACACTAGCAGAGTTTATATCGATTTTTATATCTTCCTCTAAAAGTTCTAGAAATAATTTTAAAAAAGTATTTCCCATTAAATGACTCCCATGTGGATTTAAGAGTTCGCCCAAAAACGCGGAATGAGTACTATTTTCTTTTGTTTCCATATTTAAAATGGAAAAAACATTGAAATATTCACCTTTCAATTCTTTCTCCACTTTTTCATTTTTCACAATAATTTCAGCTGTTTGAAGAATATTTTTAAATTTAATTAAATCCATAATCTCACTCTATTTCAATAAAAAAATTCTTCTTAAACCAAGTTAGTGCTTTACTTCGCCCGTAACAAATTAATACTCACCGTCGCTAATTCAGAATTTGGAAATTTACTAAAGTGCTTTTCCACTGGAAATAATGCTGCCTCGGCAGCGATTTTATTAAATACTTCAATTTCAACAATATATTGATCGGAAAATCCATGAGTAGCATCATAAGCAGTAGCAGCCGTTCGACCTAAATTTTTAGCGGTAATATTGGCATTGATGGTATGTAGTTCAATGACCAATAAACCAAATTGAGAAACGTAGGGTGCCCATTTTTGGAAGTGCTCTCTAAGATTGTCTTCTACATCTGCTGTAGAAATTCTTTTCCCTCTAAAAGCAAAGGCGCCGGTAGAAGTACTTTTTCGATCTGCAGTTTTAGCAATTGGTTCACTCCAAATTCGATTATGGTCTAAGAAGGTTCGAACATTCAATAGGTCCTTTAATTCGATACCATAATTTTCAGATAAATCCTTGGCTAATAAATCAGGTCTTCCAATATCTCCCCAGATTACTTTAGCCCAAATTTCAGATTGAATAATGTTGGCTCTAGTTACTTTTAGGGCGGCTTTGTTATAATCTGCTCCAACTAAAAATAATGGATACTCCTCTAACATTTTCCCCCGTAAGGTTCTGCTTTCAATTACTTCGTAAAGATGGATTAAAAAGGCACCGTTTCCACAACCCATATCAACGATCCCCTTTGGCTGCTGATCGATTGGTTGATTGAAAATATCTATTATTATTTCGTCTACTACTTTGAAGTAAGCTGCGTGCGCACCTCCACTACCCCATACATTCATTTCTCGATCGACATGAATTTCGTCAGCACCATCTGGAAGATTCCAAAAAATGGTTGGATCACCAAATAGTAGTTCTTCTAAATTACGAAAAGCCGGAATATAGGATACCGTCACACCATAGGCACTAGCACGTTTAGCATAAAACAATCCTTTCTCAGTAAAAGAATACGTATTATTATTTTTGTCAAACCAACCGAGGTGAACAAAAATATCAAGCAATCTAGCAAAACTGTCCCCGTCGCCATGAAATTCTTCTGGCATAAAAGAAGCTTCCATAAAGTACTTATGAAACATCCCATTCATACCTAAAGAAACCACTGTCGGTCCTACTAGGACTCCTTCGATATGTTTTAGAACTTGTTGTTGAATTTTCAGGATTGCCTCATCATCTGAAAACGTAATTCCGTAATTCGATTTAAAGTTTTTAAAAATCTTTTCCAGAAATAAGAAGGGTTCTAACTCGAATTTTCTTCGGTGATATTTTCCAGAAAGTTTCATCAATTCAACTACCTCCTTATATAACGGAACCAATTCAAAAGCAATAACACTATTGGAATTCACACCAACTTGGACAAGATCATTCTCCACCTTATAATCTAACCAACCCTGTCCTGCCAGTACTCTTAAAGACACATTTAAATACCCCTTGTTCGCCTTAAAATTAATGGCTAAAGTTTCTAAATCCGTATTCTTTTCCTTTAAAATAAAATCCAAAATACCTTTTTGGAATAATGCGTATGCAGTGGGACCAGTTACAATACCATCAAGATGTTTAAATAGGTCGGCTCTTAGTAATTTTTTTTCTGCTTTATCCATAAATAGTTGGTTTTAAAAAATATCCTTAATTAGGAGAAGTCAAGGCTAGTTTACTTTTACTCAAATATAGTTTAAAAGATTCGTTCAATCAGGGTTAATTTTATGAGTAGAATCAGGGACATCAGAACGCTAAAATATATGAATCATTCAAATAGGATTCAGTGTAAGGAGTCCTCTGCGGTAAAACTTTTATAGCTAATGGAATAGTGGACGTATCCTATATAAACACAGAAAGAAAATTACATCTGAGTAAAACAAAACCCAGCAAATATTTATTAAAATAAAATCTAAAAATATTTGTTTTTTATCATCCTTCTTTTATCTTTGTTTTGTCTTAAAGATTTCATTTAGAACTAGAAACACTTACCTATCATGAAAAAGCAAGCTTCTCACCGTAAGTATAACTTCCCTGATGCCGACCTTTATCTTCAATGTGTTGAGCGACTGAAATATGCCGTTCGAGATAAAAAACTCTTTGACCAATACGGCTATGATGGAGAACGTATGAATGGTTTTAAGGCGACGGTATTAAAATTTAAAGGTTTACCGGATGATGACGAATTGGTTGGAGATCAGATGATTGTGACAGATAAAAAATATCAAGCCTCTGAAAAATTAAAGACCGCCATTCGTAGCATCATGACACGAGTAGCCATAAAATTTAGCAATCGGACGGGGCGATACCGTAAGTTTGGAACCGCAAAAATGGGTGATATGACAGATGCACAGTTGCTATTTTGTGGACGTAGAGTAATCCGAGTTGCGAGGCAACAAATTGACTTCCTAGCAGATGTCGGTGTCAATGAAAATAGCATCAAACGGGTAGCGGATGCCTGTCAAGGATTTGAAAATGCCCTTAATATTCAACAAGATAAGGTAGCTGATCGAGATATCGCCGTAGAACGCAGAATCGAGGTGGGAAATAAACTTTATGATGAGTTGATTGTCCTTTGTAATATCGGCAAAGATATTTGGGCAGAAAAAGATCTAACCAAATATGAACAATACACCATTTACGAAAGTAATAATGATCAGAAAATTGCTCGAAAGATCCGAGAAAAGAAAGCAAAAAATGACACTGGAAAAGAAGGTGAAACTGCCCTTTAAATAAGGAGGTTGTTTAAAGGAAAAAAGATTACTTTTGCAGTCGGCTATTATTATACATACGTAACAAAATATGAGATCGCTTTTTCCAATATTCCTACTATTTCTTTTTACCGTCCTGAGTTGTCAATCTGAAAAAGAAAATAAATCGGATCGACGAATTGGGGAAATCAACGGAGTGCCCAACGCTGCGGAAATGATTAGAAATCCTATTTCAGCGAAAGGAATTCAAGACACGATCAATATCCCAAAAATTGCGTTCTTAGAGACAGAATTCGATTTTGGTACCGTTAACGAAGGTGATAAAGTTTCCCATACTTTTAAATTCAAAAATACGGGTACCGTTCCGCTCTTAATCTCTGACGTACGATCAACTTGTGGCTGCACTGTCCCTAAATGGCCAAAAGAGGCCATTCCCCCTGGTACAGAAGATAAAATTTCCGTGGTTTTTGATACCGCTGGAAAAAAAGATAAACAGCATAAACCAATTACACTAACGGCTAATACACTTCCATCCAAAACAATCCTGTCACTGTATGGATATGTCAATCCAAAAAAATAAAACTTACTATGGATTTAATGAACTTACTTTTACCGCTACTCATCGTAGCTACTTTTTACTTCTTTATCATTTTACCACAAAAGAAAATCCGAAACAAGCAGGAAGCTTTTTCAGAATCCTTAGCGAAAGGAATGCAGATTGTGACAACAAGTGGAATCTATGGCCAGATCAATAAAGTGGAAGGTGATATCGTGCATGTCCAAGTCGACAGCAAAACTTTTTTGAAGTTTGCCCGCTCTGCTATTTCCAGTGAGTTGACGGAACAAGCTTACGCTCCTAAAGAGGAGAAAGCAAAAACGGCGTAAATTAACCGCCTTCTGTTTAACGCTGACCACTTGATTTTTATATGGATTTGGTTCCATGGTTACCTCTAAAATTTTCTGAAGAATTTATAACTACTAAAGAGGTGAATACCTAAACTTGTTTCGTTGAAACACCACTGATAAACTTAAATCTTACAATAAAAGAATCAGGATAGACCTTATTGTTCAATTCTATTTTTTAAAATACTTTCCCTGATCGTACAAATAAATTTCTCAGGTAAGCTGAACAGCATTCATGGTTCTTCTTGGTTAAAATAATTAAACAATTGAATTAGAAATAGAAAGGTGTAGAATAAAAGTATTCTACACCAAATAATGAAGTTGTTTGAAAACGCCAAAACTGACTACAAACTGATTAAGTATCTAATTTTTTACCAGCTTTATTGCCAAGCTCGAACGCTCTCACGATGCATCCAAAAAAGAAGTTAGCCTTGAATAACTCCCTATAATTCCCGCCCGTTTTGCGAAATTTCAAAAAACTTCGATATGATTTTTTCAAAAAACCAAGAATACTTTATCAGATATCGCTTTGAACTGATAAGTATTTTATTAATTACTATTCTATTTGGCAGTGCTATTATTCCCCTTATTCTTTTCGAAAATTATATACTTCCATTGGGGATGATAGCCTTAGGTTTTTGTGCAATAAGCTTAGCAAAAGATTCTAATAAAATTTTCCGACTTCTTTGCTACGGGTTTGTGGGGATTACCATATTTATTGTTATTTATCGAGCCGTAACAGACCAAGGAAACTCTTTTCAAATATTCTCTTTGAGCATTTTTATATTATTCTTTAGTCTTTTAAGCTATCTGGTTTTTAACCAGATGTTTTTAGAAAAAATTATTGGTCATAACATTATTGCAGCCGCTTTTGATTGTTATCTCCTTTTAGGATTGATTGGTGCGATGATTTTCACCTTGATTTTTATCATGGATTCAAACTGCTTTACGGGCATTGCAGAAAATGAAATAATCTTCGATAAGATGCTTTATTTTAGCTTTATCACGCTTACCTCAATTGGCTATGGAGATATAACTCCCAATTCTCAACTAACCGAAAAAGTAGCTTCTTTTTTTGGGCTGGTAGGTCACTTTTATTCTGTAGTTATCGTTGGGATTATTGTAGCAAAATATGTAGCAAATAAAACGGAATAAGTTATAGTCATTCCTTTAAAGTCCATACAAACTCCTCACTATCCGTTCCCTCCAATGAAACTTCAATAATTAAAAAACTCTGGGTTGGATTACTTAGAAAAAAGATTGACCGATAATAGCTAAATCGTTGCAAAGTATGGACAAATTCGTATTTAAATTTCAGAATTTCCACCTCACTATTCGCTGTTAATTTAGATTCGATTTTATGAATTTCCAAAAACAAGTCCTCTTCCTCTAATTGTCGAAAATGTTCCGTAAGTCGCTTATCAAAAACTTTGCCTGAGGCTTCATTAATCTCAAATCGTGGAGCGGCCGCAATAATTAGGAACCTAAATTTACTGGTGGTATCAACTAAAACATCAAAGTGGTTATCATTAATAGAAAATTCATTGAAAAATGCATCAACCGATCTTAAGAAAAAAGTATCGGTTTTTAAGTATGGAATATCTTCTGGTAGTTTAACAACATTTGATCGAACATAGATAAGTGGTAGTTTTATGGTAGATGTTTTTCCAGTCAATTGGATTGTCTGAGTATCAGAAGAATGATCAGTCGGTGGCGTTGTCCGTCGACAAGACAAAAAGCCTACCACTAATAGAAATAGAAAAAGGAGCTGATTAATCGACATAATCTAAAGAAATATTTCTTTTTATATTAAGTAACGGTCAAATAATAACATCCCGATTTTTCTCTGATCTTTTAATATCAGAAATCGTTATTTTTCTTGACAAGCCAAAGAGGATTCTCTCAAAAAATGCCTCATCTGATCATTAAAATATCAATCACAATTCAGGAACTTATTAATTGGCCGTTACTAAATCAGAATAATTATTTTTCAAGGAATCGCTCCCCTTCTTCACGATAAGGTTGAAAGCGAGAAAACAATTCTTCTTTATACCAGTTCAATTCTCTTGTTTTTTGAATAGCACGGTGGTGTTCAGGACTATGATAGGCAAAATCTTTTAGCGCTTGTTCATTTTCCCAAAGACTAAAAGTAGCCATTTGCAGAATTGGCACCTCCCCTATTCCTTTGGTATAAATTAAGCCTTTATTATCCGCTAAGGGACGACTTGAAGTAGGGACATATTTCCAGAATTCTCGCAATTTCCTCCACCGAATGGTTGCTCTAGTAATTACGGCCAAAGTTGGCAATTTTTCATCAATAGCCACATGAGTCTCGAATGGATTTTTTCCAGACCATAAACCACGAGCGATTATATTTTTCATATAAATAGTCCAGACCTTCTCTGTCTTGTTTCGATAAGCATCATATAGTGCACTATTCTGAATAAAATCATCCGCCATCTGTTCGTTCTCCCACGTCATTAATAAACTATAGGTAGACCAATCTGGATAAGGATTAAAACCATCTTGTTTACCGCTACCCATCAATTTATAAAACTGAAGCCCTTTCGCATTCGCAAGATGACCGTGAGCGAATTGCATCATACCAAAACCCCAGACTTTACTAGAAAATCTGGGGTATCGGAAAAAACTAATCGTAGTAATTTGTTGGCTCAAACTATATTTGATCAAGTAATTTAGATTTCATAGATTGGAATTCCTCTTCTGTAATGATGCCTGATTTACGAAGACCATCTAATTCTTTTAGGCGAGCAATCATTACGTCAGGGTCTACCTTATTAGCATCTTTTGGTGCTTTGTTTTCTGGAATATTGATGATTTCCACATTTTCTTCATCCGAAATATCCGGATCAGCGGTTACTTCAATATTACGATCTTTGGAAACTTCCCTAGCGATATCTTTTCCTTTTTCAAATTTACTGTTATAATATTTTTTTAGACGCTTTGGATCAAAATCTAGAATCGTACCACCTTCAGCAAAATGCTTTTTAAATACCTCACCCAATGCATAGGTAGAAGCACCAGCAAAAGAAGAAACCGTAATTCCTCCTAAAATGGTCCCAATACCAGGAATTAGCTTTACGACACTAGCTGCGCCTAAGCGGGCAATTGTTGAACTAGTCAAGGAAGTAACAATCGCTTTGCCTTCCGTCTCTTTATAATCAACTCCATAGACCTTACAGAGCTGTTTGATCATATCTAATTGTAAGGCACTTACCGCAAAGATATCTGCCATTAATACCGGAATTAACCCCATTCCCATTGACCAAGCTACGTGGTTACGAATGATGGTATCTGCATCCTCATTTGGATCATCAGAAGGTTCTGGAACGTTTTGGTTCTTTTTGTCTCGCATCATATTGTAAACCCTTTTGGTGGTTTGTTCACCAATCGTTTTTATTATTTTACCTGGAATGCTCATATATATTTTAATTTTAAAATAGTTGTATAAAAATAGCCCTCTTTTGGGAAAAACCCAAACGATTTATCCTTCGGCCTTTTCATTAGGACGAATAAAGATGGAAAAAGTTTCCACATCTTCCTCAATAAAGGTTGATATGGACTACAAACAATGAACGGTTAGAAAGTCAATTTCGTTTAAAATTAACCGAATTTCCCAGTTTTCTTTGTATTATTAGGGTTGATTTTGACAACCCCGATATGAAAAAACTCAAACTGAATTTACCTAAATTCTTTTTCCTCTTTTTAGTCCTATTGGTAACAGCTGGTTTTTTGGAAATTATCCAAGAATTTTTGCTAGCCATCTTCTGGGCTGTTGTTCTGGCTATTTTATTTAGAAAAGGATACGAAAAAGTGTTACAGAAATCGGGAAATCGTCCGAATTTGGCAGCCGGAATTACCGTTTTTTTTATAATACTACTAGGCATTTTACCAATTACTGGAACGTTGATCGCCTTGGTCAATCAAGTAGACGATCTGATCACTGTGCCCGAGCAAAGCGCTGATATTTCAATAGATGACCGAGTAGAAGAATTTCGTGATAGATTACCGATTGAAAAAAGTACATTAAAAGCCTTAGGTTTTAGTAAAAAGAAAACTAGAAAAAAAGTCTTAAAGGCCATTGAATCGATGGTTGACACCACTATTAATTATGTCTTTTCACTGACCCAAAACCTGTTTAGTTTTATTGCCAATTTATTCCTTACCATTTATCTACTTTTTTATTTTCTTCGGGATGGTCAACAGATGGTTCAAGATTTGATTCTTATTGTTCCAATGGATGATAAACTAGAAAGAGACCTATTTATGCGTTTTGAAAGTGTCACGATTGCCACCGTGCGCGGAAGTCTGGTAGTGGCAGTATGCCAAGGAATTGCCGTTGGGGTAATGTTCTGGGCCTTGGGAATTGACGGAGTCATTATTTGGACAATTTTAATGATTTTAACTTCTCTATTGCCAATTGGAAGTGCCATTATTTGGTTTCCATGGGTTTGTGTATTTTTCATGAATGGAGAGATTACAAAAGCCATTATTCTCTTGGTAGTAGGAACGGCTTTTATAGGTCTTATCGATAATCTATTACGACCCCGTCTAATTGGAGAGAATACGAAAATGCCAGATTACATGATCTTGGTTTCAACCTTAGGCGGTCTAGCCTATTTTGGTTTGTCAGGTTTTGTCATCGGCCCTGTCTTCGCCGCATTATTTTTGAGTTGTTGGCAAATAATGGGAAAAAAATATGGTAGTCTTGGAAAACAAAAATAAACGAAAAGGGCTTCTAGTAAAAAAGATGAAATAAAGAAATTATAAGCGTTTTTCGGTAGATGGGAAGACTAATAGACCTTCATTCATAAAGTTTCATAAGTAAAACGAACTAAAAAATAGCCAGCGCCACTCAATCGTTCTCTTAGTACGATAAGTTAATTCTTATGCCAATCATTTTCTTTATATATTTCCCAAGTAAAATTAACCGTATTACTTTTTTAAAGAGTAAAAGATGCAAAAAATAATTTACCTTATAATATCTCTGATTTTCTCATTTCAATTGAATGGACAGTGGTTACAGACTAATGGCCCTGAGGGAGCAGAAGTTTATGATTTAGAACGGATAGATGCCGAAATTTGGGCAGCTACAGATGCAGGATTATTTATTTCAACCAACGAAGGAGCCACCTGGAATTTAGCTAGTTTCTTACCTTTCGAAAGTGATGTGAGGACCATCTTCAAAGAAGGCTCAGAAATATTCTTAACTGTCTCTGTTTACGATTATTCTTATAATTTCTCCTTGCAATCTTTTAATCACTATTTATATCGCAGTGTCAATAATGGAGTGTCTTGGGTTTCTTATGATTTGCCAATTACTCACCTTTCGCCTGATGAATTTGGTGAAAATGTACAAATATATCGCATAGGTTCATCGCTATTTTTCAAAAGAAAAACTGATTTATTTAGATCAAATAATAATGGAGTATCTTGGCAACAAGTTAATGTACCTGAAGATATCCTTTATATTACCTCTGATGGTAATCGAATTTTAGCGGCTAGTTCACAAACTATTTATATTTCAAATGACAAAGGAGTTAGTTGGCAGGTATTAGAAAATTTTGGTACCTACAGAAATTTATGGATGGAAGACCAACAAATAATAATCACTAATAGTATTGATAATGAATTTTTGATCTCTGAAGATTTAGGGAGTACTTGGACTATTATCGATGCGCCAGGAGGTTATAGTATTTATCCAAGATGGAAAAGAGGAAATTCAGGCAAATTATATTATATGGATAGATTGGTTTATGCATCTGAGGATAATGGACTTTCTTGGGACACGCTAAATAGCATAACTCCATTTATCTGGCGGGTACGTGATGTAATAGAACTTTCGGATGAAAAAATTCTAACAGGTACCTCACACGGTCTTTTTACGGTAGAAAATAATGACCAAATTTGGTCAGCCTCTAATACTAATTTATTAGGAACAACTGCTACAGATTTTAAAAGCTTACCAAATGGTGATATACTGGCAAAAACTGGCCTAGGATATTTTCAGACAAATAATAATGGAAATGATTGGTTTGGTATTAATCAACCTCCTGCCAGTATTTCTTTAGAAAAATCTATGGTAACTGTTGGAGATTCTATTTATTTTCATCAGGGCGATGGACAATTTATTCTTTCAACTGCTAACTTAAACATTTTAGATACAATAATTGGAGATATATCATTTTTTAGCTATATTCCTAAGTTCAAATATGTGAACAATCGCTTTTATTTGATCGGAAGATTTAGCCATCAAAGTGATGATCTTATAACTTGGGATAGTTTAATTATTGATGCACCTAATAGTTCATGGCCACATAGAATAGATGATCTTATATTTACTGAAGATGGTGCATTACTTGCCTCCGTAGATAGAGGTAGGATACATCGATCAATTGATAATGGAGTTAGTTGGAATTTAGTTTTTGAAAATCCTACGGCAGGTGCACGGCCTATTTATTTTTATAAAATTGCGAACCGTATTTTTATTGTGGGTGCTTCTGGCTGGTACTCTTCACCCGATCAGGGAGTAAGCTGGAGTTCTGTCACTATGAACGGTGCACAAACTGACAATGGGTTCTTTCCAATTAAGATCGCGCATACTGACAATGTTATTTTTGCAATTCTCTTCGGACGTGGCGTTTATCGTAGCAATGATTTGGGAGAAAATTGGGAATTATACAACGAAGGCCTGGACAACTTACGATCTTTTGAAATATTTTATTCCAATGGCTATTTATATTATGGTTCTTTTGCAAGTGGTGTGTGGCGAAGAGAAGTAGAGAATGATATGGTTTCGACCGAAGATAATTTTATTATTTCAAACCTTCTTCAAATTTCACCAAATCCTTCCACCAATCGTACCTACCTAGCGCTTAAAGAAGAGCAGCAGGGGTTTGGGATCTTAGATGTTTTCGACGTCCAAGGTCGTTTGATTTTACAAAGAAATTTAAACCTCGGATTGGTTCCTCAAAAAATAGATTTAGAAAAAATTTCACCTGGCGTTTATTTTGTAAAATATTCAGTTGACAAGAAATTTTATATCGAAAAATTGGTCGTGCAATAGGAAGGTGTTACAAAATAATCAAGATCTAATTTTATTTTTTTCTACCTTACCGATCATAAAACTTCCTCATATCTCCACTTTTAAACTTTCGTTCTTTTCCAAAATCTGATCGTAAAGGTTTTCGATATTCCGCATAAGCACCTCTGGCCATCCAGGCGCCATATAGTACCAAAGTTATGGCAAAAATACGCGCAAGACCATCGGCTCCTACACTAGTCATCATGGCTCCTCCGCCAATGAATAGCTGTAGCAAGCCAATCATTAGTTTATACAGGTGTTTTTGTTGTTCCTGTTGTGAAATTTCATAATGAACAATATAATCATCAACTGACTTCAACACCGTTGCCCGATCTGATTCGGTGATGTCCAATTCAGATAAATTTCGTTCAATTTCTAAATAATCTTTCCCTTCGAAAGCTAAGGCCTGACAATGGTCTTTTAATTCTGATAAATCCATAAACCGAAGATAATCAATGTTCTTAAAATCACAAAATTGGAAATTTTTTGTTTAAAAATTAAATATTTTACCATTATTATTTTGATAATTTATAAAAATAAACCATATTTACTTTTTGAAGTTGTTTAAGAAATCAAACACACCATGATGGTAACCGAACTGATATTTTTGGGAATAGGTCTTATGCTAGGTGCCATTTCTGCCTGGTTTATTGCCAAATATAAGTTTGCAGCCGCTAGCGGTTCCTTGCCTTTAGATGTAGTCAAACAACAATACGTTCTTAAGGAGGTCTTTTCCAATCTCCAAGTACAAGCAGACATGTACCGAGCGGATATGATGGAAAAGGAGACAGAAATACGGAACCTAACCAAATCGCTTTCTTCGCAACAACAGGAAAATTTAAGTTTAAGAGATAAACTAGTTCAGGATCAGCAACAACTCACCCAATTGCAAGGACAGTTTCAGCGAGAGTTTGAGCATACCGCTAACCGTTTATTTGATGAAAAGACTCAACGTTTTAGTCAACAGAGTCAGGAGCAATTAAATAATATTCTAAATCCATTGCGGGATCGAATCCGTGAATTTGAATTAGGAATCGAACGCCGCTATTTAGAGAAGACAAGAGATATGGTTTCGTTAAAAAAAGAAATCGAGCAACTCAGAGATCTTAATGTCCAGCTTAGTGAAGATGCCAATAATCTTGCCGCTGCCCTGAAAGGAGATAACAAAACACAGGGAGATTGGGGAGAACACCAATTGGAATTATTATTAGAGAAATCGGGGTTAGTAAAAGGTGTTCATTTTACAACTCAGGCTAGTTACGTAGATATTCATGGCAAAATCAAAAGACCAGATTTTATTATCAATTTGCCAGAAGGAAAACACCTGGTGATAGATTCAAAAGTTTCTCTGGTGGCCTATGAAAAATATTGTACCAATAATAACAAAGACAAACATCTAAAAGCACATATAGAGAGCCTACGTCGCCATATCAATGACTTAAGTAGTAAGAACTACCAGCATCTTTATCAAATTTCTTCTCCTGATTATCTCCTACTTTTTGTGCCCATTGAGCCCGCCTTTGCATTGGCAGTTCAAAACGATCAACAGCTATTTCTTGATGCCTTGGATAAAAACATCGTTATGGTTTCTAACTCTACCCTACTTGCTACCATGCGTACCGTCTCGTATATCTGGAAACAAGAAAAGCAAAAAAAGTCTGTTTTAGAAATTGCCCGTCAAAGTGGATTACTCTATGATAAACTCTGTAGTTTTGTCGAAGATCTTCAACAGGTAGGCCACAGAATTGACCAATCACAAAACGCTTACCATTCTGCCATGAATAAAATGATGGACTCTAAAAAGTATGGTGATACATTGCTCGGAAGAGCAGAAAAAATTAGAAAGCTAGGAGCCAAAAACACCAAGCGCCTACCGAAGGATCTTATTGAGTAGATTTCTTTCAAATTGGTGGTCTGATTAAATCTTAGTGTTTTCCTTCCAGAACCCCACGTTCCCGTTCAATCATATATTTCTACCCTAAAATTGACCATAAAAAAAATGACCGAAGGATTCTACTTTAATTGTTGTCTAATGGATGTTAGCATTTGATTTAGAAGGTGATTTTCATATTTTCGAAAATTTAAATTATTATTTTTTGTCAGCTATATTTCATTTCTACTCAATTCCTTTTGTTACTTTTGAGTGAATTACCGTTCAATAATTAAATGCACCGCAGAAAAGCGGACTAAAGCCAAATGGAAATGCATTTTTTTAACCGAGAGAATAACTTAATTTTATGCAACTGTCATTACCTAAACTAGCATTTGGAGTAATCCTTTTATTGCTTCCTTTTCATCTATTAATTGCCCAAAGCCAAAACTCGTTTTGGGAGATTTCAAACCAAAATCAAACCCTTTTGCAAGCTTCGAGTCCAATGAAGACCTTGCCTACAGTTTACCAACCATTCCAGCTCAAGAATAAACCCGCGCTAAGGGCCTTGATGGAAGAAGCCCCTTTAAGATTTTCAGCGGAAGCTGAAGACCCACTTTATAATGTGATCATTCCGTTACCAATGCCCGATGGAACAACGGCAAATTTCAAATTGTTGAAGTTCTCCGTCATGGCAAAGGGGCTAAGCAATAATTATCCAAACATTAGAAGTTACACCGCCATCGGAATAGACGATCCATCCGCCATGGCTAAGGTAGATATTACTCCTAAAGGTTTTCATGCTATGATCCTTTCTCCTGGAAAAGGTCAGATCTATATTGACCCTTTAGTTGCTGCCCAAGACCAATACATGTCGTACCATCGTAAAGATTTTCCTAGTAAAGGAAATGGTATAGAATGTCATGTTGAAGGAGTAATAAATGAAATACAAGAACCTTCGAATAATTCACTTGTCCCAGTTGGTGATTGTCAATTAAGACAATATCGCTTGGCACTGGCTTGTACTGGCGAATATGCTCAATTTCATGATGATGGGGATGATACCAATGGAGATATTATTGCAGATGTCTTAGCGGCAATGGTTACTTCTATGAACCGAGTAAATGGAGTATTTGAGCAGGATGCAGGCATTACCATGGAAATTATTAACAATAATAATCTTCTGATTTTTACTAATTCAGCAACCGATCCTTATAGCAATGGAGATGGAGGCGCTATGTTGAGTCAAAATCAAACGACCTGTGATAATACGATAGGATCCGCTAATTACGACATTGGTCATGTTTTTAGTACCGGCGGAGGTGGTGTTGCCAGTTTAAGATCTCCTTGCAATAACAATAGAAAAGCGTACGGAGTAACAGGTCAAGGCAATCCGATTGGTGATCCTTTTGATATTGATTATGTGGCTCACGAGATGGGACATCAATTTGGCGGAAATCATACGCAAAACAATAATTGTCAAAGAAGTAATGCCTCGGTAGAACCCGGCAGTGCCTCTACCATTATGGGATATGCCGGAATTTGTACTCCCAACGTACAAAATAATAGTGATGGGTATTTTCATGGAATAACACTGCAAGAATTTGCAGATTTCGTCACAGGAAATGGTCATAATTGTCCGACCATTTTAAGTACCAGTAATAATTCTCCCATTGCAAATGCAGGAAGTAATTATATCATTCCTATTTCTACTCCATTCGAATTAACCGCAATTGGCTCCGATCCAGATGGAGATCCAATAACTTATTGCTGGGAACAGATGGACGATGAAAATGGAGAAGATATGCCTCCACTACCCTCCAATACACAAGGACCTAATTTCCGTAGTTATACTCCTACCATTGATCCAGTTCGTACATTCCCAAATTTGAATACGCTCTTAGCAGGGACAACCAACCAATGGGAAGTGTTACCAGGCGTTAATCGAACCTTAAACTTCACCGTCAGTGTTAGAGATAATAATAGTGGGTATGGCTGTGTCGCAAAAGATGATATGACCGTAACAACTTCTGCCGCTGCTGGACCTTTTGTATTTACTTATCCGACAACTTCAGAAACATGGGTGGCGGGTGAAAATAGAACGCTTACCTGGGATGTTGCCAATACGAATCTGGCCCCAGTATCTTGTTCACAGGTAGATATTCTAATGTCTACAGATGGTGGTGCCAATTTTTCTACCTTAGCCAGTAACCAAGCAAATAATGGGTCCTATAATTTTTTAGTTCCAAGCATTGAAAGTCCAGATATTCGATTTAAGATTATTTGTTCCAACAACATATTTTTTGCAATTACACCACAGCCGATTAATATCGGTTTTGTAGAAACCTGTACAGTCGTTAATAGTACAGATATACCTATTACAATTTCAGCGAGCGGAACTCCTCTTATAACTTCTGACTTGGCGATCAATTTAGGTCAAACTATAAGCAGTGTGAACGTAGTGAACTTAACTGGAGATCATACGTATACGGGAGATTTGGAGTTCACGCTTATTCACCCAGGAGGATTAGAGATTAGTTTATTAAGTGATGCTTGCGGAACTAATGAAGATTTTAATTTAGAATTTTCTGATGGAGATGGAGTTGTAAATTGTCCATTAAGTAATATGCAAACCATCGCCCCAGCGGAGGCTTTAAGTTTGTTGAATGGATTAACAACTGACGGTACTTGGGTTTTACAAATTCAGGATGATGCCAATCAAGATGGTGGTAGTCTTAATAGTTGGGGATTAGAAATTTGCTATTCAACTTCATTATCCTCCCTTCCGGTAGAATTTATAGATTTTACAGCTACTGGAAAAGAAAAACAGATTGATCTATTTTGGGAGACTGGTAGTGAATCTAACAATGCAGGTTTTGACATACAGAGAAGTACAAACCCGAACCGAGGATTTGAATCTATTGGTTGGGTGGATGGCTTTGGAACTAATAATGGTCAAAAATATGGATATTCAGATCTTAACGTTGCAGCTGGTATGAGATACTATTACCAGTTAAAGCAGATTGATTTTGATGCACAATTCGAATATTCAAAAATCGCTACTGCAAAATTATCTACGGACGAATTGGCCATTGGAATACGACCAAATCCTGTAAAGGATCAGCTAACGCTTACTTTAGCTTTGGAAGGAAACCATACGGCTCAAGTTTCGATAATTGATTTATTAGGACGAAAAATCTTATTAGCAAATCCAGAATTCAGAGATTTTCAGGAGCAAACGTTTCAACTAGATAATCTTTCTAAAGGAGTTTACTTCCTTCATATAGAATTAGAAAATGGACAACAGTCCATTCAAAAATTTATAAAAGAGTAATTAATTCAGATGAACCTTAAGTTCGCAGTGGTCTCTTATTCATTGTTTTCTTATGGTATGATTAACATGATCCATCCCGAATTATTTGTTTAGAAATAAATTGCCTGTTGGCTCGTGTCGGCTGACCTAGAGTGTTAAACAAAAAATGCTATTAAGTTAGGCACCGTTTTGTGTATCAACTCATAGTTATTTCGCTCCTACGGAGCTTGTCAATCCTGTTTTTGTCTTTGTTATTAACCTATCGCTCCTCTGGAG
>CALFWZ010000018.1 GCA_937928405.1 uncultured Saprospiraceae bacterium | reverse complement strand
GTTGGTAAATCTGATGGAACAATCGGTGCAACCTGAGAAACATAATCTTTCTTAAGTTGACTAGAACAACCACTGATCGCAAAATAACCAGCGAGGATCAAGAGTAAAAAGCAACGAAAAAGGGTATTCATGACAATGATTTTAAAAAACGTTGAGAATTCACTAATTTTGTTGTATTATGGGGTAAAAAGGCTTTTAGAGTTTGTCTAAGTATTCCTTTTAAAACCCAAATTTACACGAAAGGAACGATTTATTCGTAACGTTTTGTTTAAAACAAAAAATAAATATTAAAATGAGATTTCTACTTGTATTATTAATGAGCACCTTTTTATTAGTTGGCTGCCAAACGGACGGTACCAAATCAACTACTGCGACGGCTGCTGCTCCCGCTGCCGAAACCATGGACGCGGAAACGCTAGATAGAATGATTGAAGAAACGCGTAATCAGATTTACAATGAAAAGGATAATAAATTTGATACCAATAAAGCGATGGAATATATTCAGTATTGTCAAGCTTTTGGTAAAAAAGCACCGACAGATGCAAATGCAGCCAAGTACCTTTTTCAAGCAGCTGAAACTGCTCGTTCTATCAAAAAATATGATCTAGCGCTATCTATCTATGATAATATTTATGCAAATTTTAGTAGCTATCCAAAAGCGCCACAAGCGATGTTTTTAAAGGCCTTTACCCTCGATAGTGAAATGCAACAATATGATCGAGCTAAGAATTTATACCAAGAATTTATGACCAAACATCCAGAAGATGAATTCGCGGATGACACAAAATTCTTATTGGAAAATCTGGGTAAATCAGATGAAGAAATTATCAAGCAATTTGAGGAACAGCAGAAGAAAATGGAAAAGAAATAATGAATAATTAGAGAATGTAAAATTAATAATGCCCGCTAACGTAAACGTTAACGGGCATTATTAATTTTAGAAATATTCACTATTCATCATTAAACGATGTGAACGTATTTTTTATCGAATGGATTCAAAGGTGTTCCGAGGACGTCCGCTTCTGCTTCTACTCGATATTCTGATTGGATACCACTGATCCATTTAGCAGTTTTGACTAGTTTACCCAAAACAAAATTTTTGTCTTCTAGGCTATCCATTTCGGATTTAACCAATTTAAAAGGTAGCTTAAATTCTACCTCAATAATTTCGCCAGCAGGAATTTGAATTTGTTTGCTAATATCAATTTCACCCAATTCAAATTCATCCGTCACCTTCTCATTTTTTCGCCCTCTCGTATATCGTTCTATCAATCTAATTTTCAAACGAGAAACGGTTTGCTCGTGCATCGAGTAAAATTGGATTTTACCTGTGAGTTTACCTGATGACATATCAACATCTTCTGGTAAGATCAACTCCAGTTTAACCCCTTCAATACCCAGCCATTTTTTTACTTTCTTTAACATCTTTTGATATTAGTTGTAAATTGATAACGCACAAGATTTAAAATAAGTTTATCAGGAACCCTAAATTTATAGTAATTACTTAGCAAAACGGCGGTGCCAGCTGTTTTTTAGAGGAACCATCCACCGATCTTTCAATTCACCTTTATTTTTTACCAAATTGTCAAAAAACAAGGTTTCTTCCGAAATAACGCCTTCTACCAGTAATTTTGGCAATTCTGTTTTATGAATTACTTTAACCGTTCCTTCTTCAAAATAAGCAAATTCTAATCGATTAAAAAGGTCTGTTTGATAGGCTTTTCCCAGTTCTTGAACAAATTTAACCGAAGCATCAATACTACATCCACTCGCTCCGTTGCCTTGAATATCATCAACCATCAATACCACAAATCGACGATTCAATACTTCTCCATGCGCAATCAACTGTTGCTGGTGACTCACCCACTTATCCGCAAACGCTTTTAAGTGCTCATTGATTTTCAATTGCTCTGATTCAGTAAACTCGCGTCCACTTTGATAAATCCAGATTCGACTTTCATCGGAAAAAGTATGGGTCATTTCTTAGTTTTGAGTTAGTGAGTTTTGGGTTTGGGTTCTCTTTAATAAACATCTTCTATGATTTAAAATTTGCTTACGTTTTTCACGTTCAAACGATTCAACAAGCGAAGCGATTCAACATTTCAACCAATCAACACTATTCCCAGCCCTTATTATTAACTATCAGTTCCGCCAGATCATATACCATCACTTCTTCTTGTTTTTCTTTTGCCTTCATTCCATCAGACAACATGGTCAGACAAAATGGACAATTAGAAGCGACGATGGTAGCTCCGGTAGCGAGTGCTTCTTCTGTTCGTTCGATATTGATTCGTTTATCTCCGGGTTCATTTTCTTTAAACATCTGAGCACCTCCCGCACCACAGCAAAGACCATTGGTCTTACACCGCTTCATTTCAACTAGCTCATTATCCAATTGTTCCAACAGACTTCGAGGAGCTTCGTAGACATCGTTGGCACGTCCAAGATAACAACTATCGTGATAGGTTATTTTTTTTCCAGCAAAGGCTCCTCCGTCAATTTTTAGTTTCCCAGTATCAATCAATTCTTGTAAAAACTGTGTATGATGAACTACTTCGTAATTACCTCCTAGCGCAGGATATTCATTTTTTATAACATTAAAACAATGTGGGCACGTAGTAACAATTCTTTTTACTTCATACAATTTCAAAGTTTCAATATTTTGCAATGCAGTCATCTGGAAGACGAATTCATTGCCAGCCCTACGTGCCGGATCACCTGTGCAACTTTCTTCTTTTCCTAGAATCGCATAGTCGATACCTGTTTCATTAAGTATCTTACAAAAAGCACGAGTTACTTTTTGTGCGCGAGCATCAAAACTACCAGCACAACCTACCCAAAAAAGGATTTCTGGTTTCTTTCCAGCGGCGGCCAAATCGGCCATACGAGGTACATTAATTGAAGACATTTATTTTATTTTAATTTTACAAATTTACCGTTGGCAATCGTTTTTTGATTTTTTACAATCCGGTAGAAGTACATACTATTATCCGCTATGGCAGATACATCCAACGCTGTTGTAGACTGGATTAATTTTTCAGTTTTGACTAATTTTCCATCAATAGCATATAGCGCTACAAAAGTCTGATCGTTTGGTGTTTCCAACCCTAAATCTATTGCGATCATCGTTGTGGCGGGGTTAGGAAATATTCGAATCGAGTTAGCCATATCTGCTTCCTCCGTTACAGAAGTCAATAACCAATCGTCAAATAAAGTTTGCAATTCGTCAATGGGTTCTACCCCAAATGCAGTAAGCGGAACATTTAAATCCAAATAAAGATTATCTGCTTCATCATCAGGTCGCGCTACTCGTACAAAAGCCGATAAAGAAGAGACCCCTTCGTTCAAACATCGCGAATCTGCTCCTGGCACATTGGCGCCTTGCAGGGAAGCCATTAACCGTTCCGCTAAGGTTCCCGTAGCATTTAGAAATCTAGCTTCCATAGAATCCAAAATCGCTGCTGAGATTAAAATATTTCCTTGAATGGCATAATTAGTACCTACTCGTTGGCCTTTTACATCCAAACAATTTAATCCCGTAAATGCTTTGGCTCGACCTACTCCATTATTATCAAAATCTACTACACCGTATTGTCTTTGGCTATTATTTCCTTGTATGTCATTAAGTGCAAGCCATGTGATAATTTCATCTGGACTATCACCTGCTTCCATTCGCAATCGTGCGTTATTTTGATTACCTGCTAGATAAAAAGATTGGGTATGAATAGCGCCTCGCCCTGGTATAATATCAGAAATAATATACGCTCCACCCGATCCTGGAAACTGTGAATCATCTAAGCAGGAAGCGCCCGCCGATCCAATCTCTCCCGTCGCTTCGTCAACTGCCACAATCGAAAAAGTGTCTTGCGCTATTACTGGCAGCAATGTCAAAACGTAAATTAAAATGAATCCAAAAATTAATCTCATACTTATTTATTATTACCTGAAAATACAAAAATCAATTTCAATCCACTCCCTAACTCAAAACTCCCTAACTCATACACTTGATTAATTAGCCCACGCATCTCTATCATCAGGAACTTGCCAAACAGCTCCTCCGTTTTCAATACTGGTAAACATCGGTACCCAATCAGATGGCCCCGCAGATTCTGTTAGGATTTCGTAGCGGCGAAGCTTTAAAATAATATCCAATGGATTGATCATAATCGGACAAGCCTCGACACAAGCATTACAAGTGGTACAGGCATGTAATTCTTCTTTCGAAATACTATCAAACAATGATTTCCCATCATCAAAATTAGTTTTGGTAAGCGTTTTTTCACTAGCCCGTAATGCTTCTTTTATAAATTCTACACTACCTGTATCTAGTTTTTTACCAATTTCTTCTGCCCGATCTCGCGTATCCATCATGATCTTCCGAGGTGATAATTTTTTACCTGTAATATTGGCTGGACAAACGGAGGTACAACGACCACATTCCGTGCAAGAGTAAGCGGCCAAGACATCACGCCATTCTAGATCCATCACATCTTTAGCACCAAATTCTGGAATCTCTTCGTCCATCGGCATTTCTTCGGCGCCTTCCGGCCCGAGGCCCATCATGGATTTTACCTCGTTCATAATTTCAGGCATATTATCCATTTGACCTTTCGGCTGTAATTTGGCAAAATATACGTTAGGGAAAGCAAGAAAAATATGTAGGTGTTTAGAATGTGGTAGATAATTTAAGAAAGCAAATACGACGATGATGTGTAACCACCAGCCAAAGCGTTCGATCCCTACTAAGGTGCCTTGTTCCATCCCACCAAAAATAGCTGGTCCCATCCACGAGCTGAGGGCAGTGGCACCTGTGGAAGTATAATGTTGAGGGTCTACTTGTTGTAAGACGGCATCCGCACCATTCATACAAAAAATACCTAGAAGCAATAATAATTCACCATAAAGGATTAGGTTACCATCTAGTTTTGGCCAACCATTCATTTCTGGTTTATGAAATCGGGGAACCTTGAGTAGATTTCTGCGGGCTAAAAATACCAAGGTACCGATAAAAGCACCGAGCGATAATAATTCTATTGAACTAATTAAGAAGGTATAAATTCCGCCGAGGATCGGTGCAAAGAATCGGTGAACGCCAAAGATTCCATCGATAAAAATTTCGATCAACTCAATTTGAGTAAATAAAAATGCGACATAGATAAACAGATGGAAAATCGCAGGAATCCAACGTTTGAACATTTTTTTCTGCCCAAAGGCAATCAGCAAAACATTTTTCCAGCGAGCACCCGAGTTATTAACCATTGGCGTATCCTTGCCAAGCATGATGTTGCGTCGTATTTTTAAAAACTGACGACCGCCCCAAGAAAATGCCACAATGGCTACCAGTGCAAAAAGTATTTGTTGAATCATACGAATATTTAAAAACGGTAGTAGAAAATCTGCTTGAGCGCATCTTTAAAATTAACATATTGGTCTAAAACTGTCCTTTTTTTATTTCTTTGCGTCACTCAAACAGTCATTTATACAGATAACCTCCTGTTTTCGTTGCTTGATTAATAAAAAATGACCTAGTTTTAGCTATAATAGACAATTTTTAAACATGCTCTAATTTCGGCTAAAGTAACGATTGCTAGCCATTATCGAAAATTTTTATATGGTGAAATCTATTTTTTTTACGAACTTGGCATTGTTTAGAATTTATCTAACTGAAGATGTAAACAACTAGCAATTAAATTTATATATATTAGCCCTTCAAAATAGTCTATTTAAATCCCTATGGAAATACTCGACGCACGTAAAATCGGCCAAAAAATTAATCGCTTAGCTATTGAAATTTTGGAAAACAACTATAACGAATCTGGAATTATCCTTGCGGGAATTAATAATAATGGAAATCGTTTTGCGGATTTATTAGAAATGGCCATCGCCAAAAAATCCAAAATCAGCATTACGAGGGCTACCATCAAACTCAGTCCTGCCGACCCCCTTTCTGTACCTATCGTCATTGATCTTTCACCTACCGATATTCAAAATAACGTAGTCATTATAGTGGATGATGTAGCCAATACCGGTCGTACTATTTTCTATGCCTTTGAACCTTTAATGCGAGTAATGCCCAAACGAGTCGAAGTCGCCGTACTCATAGATCGAAAACATAAATCATTTCCCATCAAAGTAGACTATGTTGGTTTATCGCTGGCTACCACTTTAAACGAAAATATTCAGGTAAATCTTAAAAATCAGAATACTCAATCGGTTTTACTTTCTTAGTAGACTCCAGCACCGAGTCAGCACCAATGAAATAGAATTTTCTTTTTGCGGCTACCGCTAAATAAGCAAATTAAGTCTTCTGGCTGTTACCGAACAATTGCTTCTTTTTTTCTTTAAAAACCGTATAAAACCCAGCTATTTTATTAAATTTACCAATATATTAGCGAATTTTCACTGTGACATGACAAGCCCCTAACTATCAACAAGTTACGGCCTCCAACAAAACCAAAATAGTTAACAATCTCTTTTTTAACACTCCAATTCTGACGAAGTAGTCAGCGAATTGAGGTTGAATTACGTTCATTTTGGGGTCTCTTAGGACCAAAAGTGAACTCATTTAGTGGTTTTCATAACTTTTTTACCCCCTTTTAAACCTATAAACTAAATTATTTTTTATGCTAAAAAGATTACTCCCTACTCTTTTCTTCTTTCTCATCGTAAGTGGAATAACGGCCCAAATCACCTTCAAAGGAACCTTGAAAGATGAAAGTACCGGCGAAGAACTCATCGGTGCAAATGTCATCATAAAAGGAACAACCACTGGAACGGTAACGGATTGGGATGGTTCTTTTAATTTTCAAGCTAATGATGCCACCTATCCAGTTACCCTAATTCTTTCCTATATTGGTTATGTTGATAAAGAGGTGATTGTCGAAAACGCCGAACAAAGCCTCGATTTGAAATTAGGCGAAGGAGCCATTACCACTGCTGAGGTAGTTGTCAAAGGACAGCGAGTATCCGATAAACAAAAAGCTGCTCCCCTCACGGTAGAAAGTATGGACCTACTCGCCATCAAAGAAACACCTGCCGAAAATTTCTACGATGGACTTGGCTCGCTCAAAGGAGTGGATTTGACGGCAGCTAGTTTAGGGTTTAAAGTAATCAATACACGAGGTTTTAACTCTACTTCTCCCGTTCGTTCACTGCAAACCATCGACGGAGTTGATAATCAAGCACCGGGGTTGAACTTCTCATTAGGTAATTTTTTAGGTTCTTCTGAATTGGATGTTTTAAAAGTAGATTTAATCCAAGGAGCAAGTTCTGCTTATTACGGACCTAATGCTTTTAATGGTGTAATTGCCATGGAAACAAAAAATCCATTCTTTCAAAGAGGATTAAGTGCAATGGTAAAGGCAGGAGAACGAAATCTTGTTTCTGGAGCGATCCGTTATGCGGATCATGTACTCAATAAAGAAGGTAAACCATTTATGGCTTTTAAACTCAATCTTTTTGCGTTACGTGCAGATGATTGGGTTGCTGATAATAATCAAGCGGTAGATGGAACAGAATCACCAACTGGAAATCCAGGTGGTTGGGATCGCGTGAATACGTATGGAGATGAATATTCTGGTGCAGGGGACTATACGGATGAAGCAAACCTAACAGAAAGAACCGCTGGATTAGGCATTGTTCACCGTCAAGGATATGATGAAATTGATCTGGTAGACTATGATACAGAAAATTTAAAAGGAAATGTTTCTGTTCATTTCCGAACTAATCCCTCCAAGGATTACGAATCTCCTGAAATAATTCTTTCTTCCAGTGTAGGAACGGGAACTACTGTTTATCAGGGAGATAATCGATTTAGTTTACGAAATTTAAGATTTTTCCAAAATAGAATTGAATTCCGCAAGAAAGATAAATTCTTTATCAGAGCATACGCTACTCACGAGAATGCAGGTGATTCTTATGATCCTTATTTTACCGCATTACGATTACAAGAAACTGCAAAGTTAAATACTAACTGGTACAATGATTACGAAAGGTATTGGTTAAATAATGTAAACGAACGATTATTAGAAGCTGGATATCCGGAAGCAACAATAGTGAATGGGATGCAGATTTTTGATCGAGAAGGAGCGATTAATTTCCCTAAGGAAAACGCAGAGCTATTGACCGGTTTTCACGAAGAGGCTCGCGATTTTGCTAATATCGCGAATCCTACTTTACCAGATAGCCGCGATTTCTTTGTACCTGGAACAGATCGTTTCCGACAAGCATTTGATAGTATTACCAGCTTAAAGAATAATGAAGGAGGAACGCGATTTTTCGATGAATCTGCACTTTATCATGTTGCGGGAGAGTATAAATTTAAAACCGATTTATTTGATGAAATCAGAGTTGGTGCTAGCGCTAGAATGTACGCTCCCAAATCTGAAGGAACGGTATTTAGCGATACCAATGGAGTCGTTATAAAAAACAGAGAAGTCGGCGCCTACGCTGGTGTTACGAAAAAATTTGGAAGAGAATTGACAGTAGCCGCTACTTTTCGTGCTGATAAAAATGAAAATTTTAATGTACTTGTTACTCCAGCCATATCTCTTGTTTGGTCACCTGATCCAGTAAATTTCATTAGATTTTCTTTTTCTGGAGGTATCCGAAATCCTACACTTTCAGATCAGTACCTTAACCTCGATGTCGGGCGAGCTACTCTATTGGGTAATTTGAATGGTTTCGATAGTTTAATTACCATCGAGTCTTTCCAAACCTATAGAGAGTCATTAAATGAGCGAGACTCTTTAGTTTATTTTAACGTCGATGCGGTGCAACCTGAAAAAGTAAAGACTTTTGAAATAGGATATCGTACGACTCTTTTTGACGCACTCTATCTAGACGCTAGTTATTACTATAGTATTTACGATGATTTTATCGGTTTTAACATTGGACTTCAGTCAGATTTTACGGCATTTAATACGGCCATAAATACCGAAGCTTTCCGAGTTGCAGCTAACTCGGTAAATACCGTAACTACCCAAGGGTTTGCCATTGGACTAAATTATTATTTTGCCAAATATTATAGCTTCAACGGTAATTATTCTTGGAACAAGCTCAATAAAACCTTTGATGATGACCCGATAATTCCAGCCTTTAACACCCCGGAACATAAATTTAACCTAGGAATCTCCGGAAGAAATTTGCCGCTTAATTTGGGCTTTGTCCGACTCGAAAATACGGGTTTTAGTTTAAATTATAAATGGATTGAAGGATTCCTCTTCGAAGGATCACCACAGTTCACTGGATTTATTGACAGCTACTCTTTGCTAGATGTTCAGTGGAATGTTACTTTCAAAAAGATAAATACAACGTTCAAAATCGGTGCTTCCAATATTTTAGATAACCGAGCTTCACAAACATATGGTGGACCAGAAATTGGCAGACTAGGCTATATTTCTGCTACTTATGATTTTGTCAAAAAGTAATAAAATATTTTTTAACAATAGATTTTATTCAAAATACTTTGTTTAGTGGTACTGGATTCATTGAATCTAATAATTAGCTATCATTGAACGATTTTTAACAAATCAATTCTTAACACAAATTTAGATTTATGAAAAATTTTACCCTTCTATTATTTTTATCCATTCTTACGATCCAGATTGGATTTAGTCAACGTTACTTAGATGATATTTTCACGGATGTTACAGTTCAAGAAAATGTAATCTATGGTATTAATGCAACCATTGCCCCTCGATTATTTCTGGGAGATACTGAAGCACGTCCACGACCATTAAATGCTGATGTTTATACGCCAACAGGAGATAGCGAAACAGACCGTCCGTTAATTATCCTTCTGCACACTGGTAACTTTGTACCTCCACAGGTCAACGGTGGATGTGGTGGAACCGTAAAGGACAACGACATGGTCAATTTTGCTACTCGTTTAGCAAAGAAAGGATTTGTAGTAGCCGTAGCAGATTACCGTATTGGTTGGAATCCAGGAGATCCTAGTCAAACTGTTCGTACTTTTTTCTTAATCAATGCAGCTTTCCGAGGAGTTCAAGATTCTCGAACCGCCGTTCGTTATTTTAAGAAAACAGTTGCGGAGGACAATAATCCTCATGGAATAGATCCTAGTAAAATTGCGATTTGGGGTTTTGGAACGGGTGGCTATATCGCATATGGTAGCTCTTTCTTAGACGTCGTGGAAGATACCTGGGTTAATAAATTTTTCAGTGGAGGTGCTCCTATGGTCGTTAGAGAAATCAATGGTAACGTAGATGCAACTACTGTTGGTATTGCTCCAGCGAATTACCCTGGTTTACCTGAGGGAGATACACTGTGTTACCCAAATCACGTAAACTACTCTTCTGAATTCCAATTAGGAATCGCTGCTGGTGGTGCAAATGGAGAGGATTCTTGGATTGATGCAGACGATACCCCTTTTATTGCCTATCACGTAGTAACAGACCCTTTTGCTCCTTGTGGTACAGCTGTACTAGATGTACCTCCTCCAATTGACCTTCCAATCGTGGAAGTATCCGGAGCTTGTACTACGATGCCTTTAGTAAATGCACCTGGAGTGGGATTAAATGAAATATTTGATGTTGATTATAACATCTTCGGTGATGATTTTCTTGTTGACGTGAGTACAGCAGCCAGCACAGCCAGTGGTGGAGTGCTTGGGTTCTACCCTTTTACTTCTGATGATGTAACAGAATCCGCTCCGTGGAACTTCCACTTGACTGCTGAACCTTATGGTGTAATGGGTTCTGATTGTCCTACTGAGGCAACTGAAGCTCAAATTGTAGTGGACTCTATGATGGCTTATGCAACTCCCAGAATTTGTCTAGCATTAGGATTAGGCTGTGAAGTTACTTCTACCGTAAATCTAGATGCAAATGAAGTGGGCCTAGAAGTAATGCCAAATCCTGCTTCTGTTGACGTTCGTTTCGAAGCTAAGGAAAATATCCAGAGCATTTACGTTTATGACCTAACGGGTCGCTTGGTAAAAGCACACACTGATATCAATGGTTTACAATTTACCATGCCACGACATAATTTGGCCAATGGCCTTTATATAGCACAAGTAAGATTTGAAAATGGTTTTGTTTCTCAAAAACTTTCTTTCAACTAGGCTGTTGTAATATTTTTGTCTTAGCTTTGTCTCAGACAAATTGAGGTTGGCCCCTCAGCAAAACGTCTTTTCGCTGCTCGCGGAAAGGCGTTTTTTTATGGAATTTCAGCAGCGGACAAAATCCCCTTTAGCTGAATATATTGTAAGAGCATAATCGTTTTTCCATCTTTGATTTCACCATCTGCCATCATCTTTACGGCCGCTTCAATTGTCAATTCCAATACTTCGATTTCTTCTTGTTCTTCCTCTACTCCACCTCCCTTTCCGACCTTCATGGAATCCTTATATTCCGCAATAAAAAAATAAACAATCTCCGTTACAGAACCAGGAGACATATAAGCTTCAAAAACTTTTTCTACGGAAGAGATTTGATATCCGGTCTCTTCTTGTGTTTCTCGCCGAATACAATCTGTCGGGTTATCTTTGTCCAATAGTCCTGCACAGGTTTCGATCAGCATACCTGTTTCATTTCCATTCACATAAGTAGGCATTCGAAACTGCTTCGTCAGGATAACCGTCCTTTTTTCTTTATTATAAAGCAGTATGGTCGCTCCATTTCCTCGATCGTACGCTTCTCTACTTTGCGTTTCCCAGGTTCCATCTTTCTTCTGATATTCGAAAGTAATTTTTCTTAGAGTGTACCAATTATCAGAGAGTACTTCCTTTTTTAAATTTCGGATTTTTTTATTCTGCATCTGGAATTTCGTTTACATCGTAATAGATTTTTAATCCTAACTCTTTCCCAATCCTGACGTCCTGATCCGCACCATTCGAAGCACCTTCGATTCTTAAAATGGCATCACACTTGGTCAATAGTCGATGTGCAATCGGATACTGTATTTCTGTAAATACCTCATCTCCAATTTCTTTTGAGCCGCCTAACTCAATTAAAGGATTGGCCACCCATTCTCCAATCATAGGAATATGACCTTTGCGAAAAATTGGAAGTGCCACCGACTCTAGCTTGTCCATGTTTTGTTTGATCAGGTCTAGGTTATTATTTGTACCACTACGGTAAGGACCTGCAATTAAAATCATCATCATAAATATTCTTTTTTGCAAAGAACGCAAATAATGAGGAGCAAAAAAATAAGATAGTTTAAGAGGGATTCGAAACAAAAAAATTATTTCTTTTTGACCGAGCTCAAAAATTCAGGGGTAACACCAAGGTAGGATGCGATTTGCTTTTGGGTGATTTTATCAACGATCTGAGGATATTTTTCAACAAATTTATGATAGCGTTCTTCCGTAGTTAGAGAAATATTATTTAAAATCCTGAGTTGTTCTCTGATATAGGCATTTTGAAAAAGAATTCTAAACAATCTCTCCAGCTTTGGTATTTTTAAATATAATGCTTCTAATGCCTGAAAATTTATTTCTATCAAGCGACAATCGTGTATAGCTTCAATTGACAACAATGCAGGTTGTTGTTTTGCAAACGAGTACATATCCGTAACCCACCAATCCTGAACCGCAAACATAATCGTTGATTCTTTGCCACCCTCATTGATATTGAATGCTCTTAAACTTCCAGACTCCACAAAATATAGATGCTTACAAAATTGTCCTTGTCTAAGAAGCAGACTTTTCTTTTTAATCTCTTTGATTGATATCGCAGATATAAAGTACTCTTTTTCAAAATCACTTAGGGAAATATGCTTTTCAATATTTTTTAAAATTTGATACTCCTTCATCACCTAAAAATACTAGAAAGCTTGAGAACTAACAAAGCAAGTTTGTTACTTAATTTTTTAATTTAATTTTTTTCGGCTAACTTCGCCACTTACTGAAAAACAAGTAGGTATTTATTCATTTTCACTATTTGATTTTCTTAAATTAACTAAAAATAAACTGGTCATGAATTTGGATTTAAAAAATAAGAAAGTATTACTCCGTGTTGATTTTAATGTCCCCCTAGATGATAAATATAAGGTGACAGATGATACGCGGATTCAAGGTGCCTTACCCACAATCAAGCATATTCTAAAAGAAAAAGGGGCCGCTATCATCATGTCTCATTTAGGACGACCTCAAAAAAAGAAAAACGAAGATGGTAGTATTAATGTGAAAAAATTTACCCTCAAACATATTGTTCCTCATCTTTCGAAACAGCTCAAAGGAGTCAAAGTCATGTTTTGTCCAGAGACAGTAGGTAAGACCGCTAAAGAAATGGTCAAAGCATTAAAACCAGGTCAAGTACTCGTTTTGGAAAATACCCGATTCAATCCTGGAGAAGAAAAAGGCGACGAAGCTTTGGCTAAAAAAATGGCGCAGCTCGGCGATGTCTACGTAAATGATGCCTTCGGAACTGCCCACCGAAAACATGCGTCCACGGCAACGGTTGCTCAATTTTTTAACCCTAAGAAAAAATCTTTTGGCTTTTTAATGGATGCAGAAATTGCCAATGCGACCAAAGTACTCAACGATCCAGAACGACCACTAACCGCCATTGTGGGTGGTGCTAAAGTTTCCGATAAAATTTTATTATTAGAAAAATTGATTGACTTTGCGGACAACATAATCGTAGGTGGTGGAATGGCTTATACTTTTTTAAAAGCCCAAGGTGGTAACGTGGGAAACTCCTTGGTAGAGGATGACCGTTTAAAACTCGCCAATAAATTACTGGCCAAAGCCAAAAAGAAAAAGGTAAATATTTATTTGCCAAAGGACTCCATGACTGCGGATGATTTTTCTCCGAAAGCAAAAAGGGCCGTTAAATACAGTAAGCGAATTCCTAAAGGCTGGATGGGATTGGATATTGGTGAAAAAGCACAAAAGGAATTTACAGCAGTAATTCTCAATTCTAAAACCATTCTCTGGAACGGTCCGATGGGCGTTTTTGAAATGAAGCCGTTCGCCAAAGGAACCAAAACTATTGCAAAGGCCGTAGCCAAAGCAACCAAAAAAGGAGCCTTCTCTCTTGTCGGTGGTGGTGACTCTGTCGCCGCAGTCAATCAAATGGGATTGGATGATAAAGTCAGCTATGTCTCTACAGGTGGTGGTGCGATGCTAGAATTTTTAGAAGGAAAAGAACTACCAGGAATTAAGGCAATGAAATCATGATTTTTTGATATGCGGATTGGTGGATTTGCTGATTAGTAGGTTTTATTAGTACAAAAGTTCAATTAACCACAGCGCCAAATTCTGGTTGATTTTGAGATTAAATACACACCTTTCAAAAAAATATCAAGTTTACTAACCTTCCGTTTTCACCTTAAAGGCCACGCTGCGCACGACTTGCACAGGGTGGCCTTTTTCGTCGGTTCCAGGCAGGAGCATTTCTTGTGTACGCGGATCATCAAAAACCATTTTCAGGTTGCGAATGGGAGCGACAGGAACACTCATTTCTCTACAACGCCTTAAAAAATCTACTGCTAAAATCTGAGCAGTGGCTTCATTTAGATATTGCATTAATTCCGCGCGATGGGTCAATCGAGCGGCATTATTACTAAAACGCAGATCTTCTTTTATGATCGATAACCCCAATACCTCTAGCAGTTTTTCAAACTGGCCCTCCGTTCCTGTTGATAAAATAATTTCTTGCCCATCCTTTGTCAACAATATATCTCCATACGGAGCAATATTTGGATGTTGACTACCCATACGTTGTGGCAGATGCCTTGCGTTGAGCCAGTTGCTCGCCTGATTGACCAGCGACGCCACTCCACTGTCGTAAAGGGTTGCTTGTACCTCGCTACCTTCACCCGTACGTTCGCGATGCAAAAGGGCGATTAGAATCCCTTCTTTTAATTGATGAGCGGTTAATACATCCATTAAGGCAACGGGGAGTTTTACGGCACTTCCACCCGCTGGACCATTCATGGACAACCACCCTGTTTCAGCCTGCATCAATACATCAAAACCGGGACGATTATCGTCGGGACCATAAGCAGAAATATTGGCATAAATAATGGATTTATTAATCGAACAAATAGCAGCATAATCTAATCCTAATTTTTTGGCAGAATCTGATTTAAAATTAGAAATCACCAAATCAGCATTAACAAGATGATCGGTTAAGACTCGAAAATCTTTTTCATTTTTCAAATTCAATAATAATCTTTCTTTACCCCAATTTATACTATGATAATAAGCAGAATCTTTGGCAGTCGTATCTTCCGAAGGCAACTTCCACTTGCGCGTTACATCACCGTCGGTCGTTTTATTTTCTATTTTGATGACGGTGGCACCTAGTTCGGCAAAGAACATGCCGACAGAAGGGCCAGCTAAAACAGAGGCTAATTCGATAATTTTGAGGTCTTTAAAAAAATTGGAGAGATTCATTTTTTTTGTTTGTATACTTGACGAATTTTCAGAACCAAATAAAGGCTATTTGCCATTTACTATTTTCTTAAAAAGCACAACGAAAAAGCCACCGTAATCAGTTGATTACAGTGGCTTTTTCAATTAATTCTAAACGTTATCTTTTTTTCTTTTTTCTCGGTTTACCCTTGTCATCTAAGAATTTACCTTCTTTCATTTCACCTAAATAGGTAACATCTCTCATTCGCTGATATTGCTCCATTAAATGATCAATTTCTTTTTTTGTCTCTCGGTGGATTTTAATACCTCGTCCGTGACTTCCGCCACTTAATTCGATGTAAAATCCGTCTTTCAATTTTGGTGGCTTCAATGATGGTCTTGCCATAATCGTACAAAATTTTTTCGGCGGGAATAAAAAATTCATCTCGCCTTTTGATTAAAAAATAACGTAAGCTTTCTTACGTTTTGCGAATAAATCAGTCTCAAAAAGACCGAATATCCGAACTTATCGAAGATACACTTTATTACCCATATTGTCAAGAATATGATGATAATATGACTTTAATAGGGTAAAATCCATCAAAAAACTGATAAAATGAATTATTTTTAGAGATAATTAAAAAATTTCTTTCAATTTAAAAAAACCACTTTTTTATGAAAATATCTACTTGCCCCTTTCTGGTTAGAATAGGAAATTTACTTTTTTTCATTTTATGCTTTATCTCAATGACCGCCCAAGTCATTACCGTTGATCCTGCCCTACCCAACCAAACGGATAATGTAACGATCACTTATGATGCTAGTCAAGGCAATGGTGCCTTAGCTGGTTTTTCTGGAACCATCTACGCCCATACAGGCGTAATCACCAACTTCAGTTCCAGTGGTAACGACTGGCAACATGTACAAGGAAATTGGGGAACGAACGATCCAAATGTCCGGATGACTTCTATTGGTAATGATAAATATACGATCACCTATAATATTAATAATTTTTACGGTGTAAACAATGGAGAAATCGTTGAACAAATGGCTTTTGTTTTTAGAAATGTTGATGGTTCCATTGTGGGTCGAGCTGCCAGCGGAGCTGATATTTTTACACCTGTCTATCCGGAAGGAACTACCCTTTCCGTAGCATTCATTGCTCCAACAGCTACCGACCTTGTGGTTGGACAAGGAGATCAGATTTTTGTAGAGGGTGTTTGCACGCCATCAGCTGGATTAACACTGACCGATAACGGTTCGCTTTTTGGAGTTGCCTCAGGTACCTCCATTACCAGAACGATCACTGCTGACGAACTAGGACTTCATGAAGTCATCCTGACGGCTACTCAAGGAGGTGAATCCGTTAGTGCTAGTTTCGAATACACCGTTGTTCCACCTACTACCATTGAAAATCCGCCTACAGGAACTGAACTAGGTGTTAATATTCTGGATGACAATACCGTCCGGTTAGCACTCTACGCTCCCAACAAATCTAACGTTTTTGTCTTGGGAACTTTCAATGATTTTAATACCGAATCAAATTACCAGATGAAACGAAGTGTCGACGGAACTACTTACTGGTTAGACATTGCTGGACTCGATCCAGACCAACCTTATCCTTATCAGTATCTAGTCGATGGGAACATAAAAATTGCAGATCCATATACGCCCTATGTACTCGACCCTGCTCATGATGATTTTATTCCAACAGAAACTTATCCCGACCTTTTGGATTATCCACAAGACGGATCAGGTGTTTTATCTGTTCTACAAACTCGACCACCCACTTATGATTGGCAAGTGAATGATTTCGAAAATCCAGCAGTAGAAGAATTGGTCATCTACGAATTACTAGTCCGTGATTTTTTGGATCGCCACGATTATCAAACGTTAATCGACACCTTAGATTATTTAGATCGGCTCGGTATCAACGCCATCGAACTAATGCCCGTCAACGAATTCGAAGGCAATTTAAGTTGGGGATATAATCCTAGCTTTCATTTTGCGGTAGATAAATATTACGGTCCCGTCAACGAACTAAAACGATTTATAGACGAAGCACATAGTCGGGGTATTGCCGTTATTCTAGACGTCGTTTTTAATCATGCTTTTAGCCAGAGTCCGCTCGCACAATTGTATTGGGATCCTTCTGCTTTTAAGCCTACTTCTGAAAATCCTTGGCTTAATCCCGATGCCCGGCATCCATTCAATGTCGGTTATGATTTCAACCATGAAAGTGATGCCACCGATTATTATGTCAATCGAACGCTCACTTATTTTTTAGAAGAATTTAGAATGGATGGTTTTAGGTTTGACTTATCAAAAGGTTTTACACAAGTCAACTCTGGCGGAAACGTCGATCTCTGGGGGCAATACGATGCTTCTCGGATTGCGATCCTCAAAGACTACGCAGACGTGGTTTGGAATATAAATCCAAACGCTTATGCCATCATGGAACATTTTGCTGTCAACACCGAAGAAAAAGAATTAGCCGATTACGGAATGTTGTTTTGGAACAATATGAACTACCAATACAACGAAGCCACGATGGGGTACAATAATGATCTTACGGGTGCCGACTATCAGGCTCGAAACTGGAGTAATCCAAATCTGATTACCTTTATGGAAAGCCACGACGAGGAGCGGTTGATGTATAAAAATTTAGAATTTGGTAATTCTACCAGCACTTATAATATCCAAGATTTTTCTACGGCATTAGATCGAGTAGAACTTGCTTCCGTATTTTTCTACACGATTCCTGGTCCAAAAATGCTGTGGCAGTTTGGTGAATTGGGATACGATTTTTCTATTAACTATTGTCCAGATGGCACCATCAATGAAAATTGTCGGGTAGACAATAAACCCATCCGATGGGATTATTTTGAAGATGCTGATCGCCGTGATCTATATAATGTAACCCGTCAATTGATTTATTTAAAATCCAACTATGAGGTTTTCAATACCAACGATTATCAAGGGACTTTGGATAATAGTAGTTTTAAAACCTTTCATCTAAATGGAGCAGAATTTGACGTGACGGTGCTAGGAAATTTTGATGTACAGTCTGGTAATATCACCCCCAACTTTCAAAATACGGGTACTTGGTACGAATACTTCACCCAAGATAGTATTCAAGTAACTAGCACTTCTGCACCGATCAATCTCGAAGCAGGTGAATACCGATTGTACACCAATACCCGACTGGAACGCCTAGAAGATGTGATGGTAAATACCAACGAATTATTAGCAAAAGATATCCATTTATCTGTTTTTCCAAATCCTGGGAATGGTGTTTTAAATATTCGGTATGTGTTAGAAAAAGCTGCTAACGTTCGGATCGAAGTAGTAGATTTGTTGGGAAAATCACAAGGCTTGATTACCGATGCGTTTCAAAGTCTAGGTTCTCAAAGTCAGACTTGGGAACATGGGTTGACTGCTGGAATTTATTTTTTGAAATTTGATATTGCAGGAAAGCAATATACGGAGCGGGTGGTGATCCAATAAAAAAGAGGGCTGCATTTTTTACAAATGCAGCCCTCTTTTCTTTTTTTTCAAATACCTTCTTATTCCAACTTCCGTCGGTCCAACTCCTTTTTCACTAAGCCAAATTCTCGACTCATATCTCCTACTACGGCGGTATTCTCTTGGGCCCGACGCACCAAATAAGGAAAGACATCCTCCACCAATCCGTAAGGAACATACTTGGCCGCTAAAAAACCAGCGTGCGCCAGGTTATAGGTTAGATGATCACTCATTCCATAAAGTTGGCAAAATAATAAATGAGGATGATCCTGTGGAATATTTTTTTCCTGCATCAATTCTGTCATTAACAAGCAACTTTCTTGGTTATGGGTTGCGTTACAAACAGCGATTTTTTCATAGTTATCCAAACAAAATCGGAGTGCCATATTATAGCCGTCGTCCGTAGCTGCTTTATCGACTTGAATGGGAGAATTATAGCCCATTTCTATGGCTCGATTTCGCTCTTTATCCATGTAGGCACCTCTGACCAGTTTGGCTCCTAACATAAAATTATGCTCCTCTGCGTAAGAAAAATTATCGATCAGAAATTGTAATCGATCATGTCGATACATCTGGTAAGTATTGTAGACCACTACCCTTTCGCGATTGTAGCGGCGCATCATTAGCAATACTAAATGGTCAATCGTATTTTGAATCCAGCTTTCTTCGGCGTCAAAAAACACGCTGACTCCTTGTTCAGACGATACATGACAAATCGAATCAATCCGCTTCAGCAAGCTACGGTATTCTCCACGGGTTTCCTTATTAAGCGATTCTCCATTTTGAATACTTTCTAATAAGCCATGCCGCGTCAAACTACTGATTTTTACAACAACGATTGGTGTACTCTCATTGGTGGCCGCAAATTCGATGGCTCGAATAAACTCGTTCATGGATTGATTATAACCTTTTTCTGAATCTCGGCCTTCCGCCCCATAATCTAAAATGGTTAGCACATTAGATTCGTATAGCTTATTAATGACAGGAGTAGTTTTGAGAAGGGTCGTTCCACCCACGAATTGATCAAAAATGGTGGCTTTAGCGATCCATTTTACAAAAGGTAGTTTCCATTTCATGGCGGTAAGACCAAGCGGGGCGCTCAGATCAACGAGCCATTTTTTGTTCATAGTCCCAAATAGTCGAGCTGCTTTTTTCAACTGAGCATCGGACTTTGCAGCAAAGGCAATTTTAGTATTTTTAAAATCCGGCAATTCGAACTCCCTATTATTTTTTACTTTTTTCACCATTTTAAATTAGAAGTTGTTCAAAAATGGAGGTTGAAATTAGTTGTAAGTGCTTGATTTTCAAGACGAAGCTCCATTTTTTTTGCGTAGCCAAAGCTACGGAAAACAAAATTAGCTGAAGTATTGAAGATCAATGACTTGCAACTAAATCATCTATCTATTTTTAAACAGCTTCTTAGTGTTATTCCATATTTCCCAAGCTTTCTCTGCCTGTAAAGATAACATTTCTAATCCATTTTTGGTTTTTGCTCCCACAAAATTCCCTTTCGCTAAAAACGCTGTTTCTCCTGGATTGTAAACTAAATCATACAGATAATGATCTGAAGTTAAGACGCCATAAGGTAAAGCGGGTAACGCTTCCACCTCAGGATAAGTACCCAGCGGGGTCGTATTGATAATCAATCGATGGCTCCCAATCAATTCTTCCGTAAGATTTCCATAGGTAATTTTATGTAGACCAGCTGTTCGAGAAACCTTTAGAAAATCAATGCCTTCTCTTCTTAGTACATAGGTTATGGCTTTGGAGGCACCACCTGTTCCCAAAACCAAGGCACGAGCAGGTAGTTTTTCTCCCTTAGGAACCATACTCAAAAGAGAGGTTCTAAAACCATAATGATCGGTGTTATAGCCAATTCTTTTTCCATCTATTAATCGAATGGTATTTACTGCTCCAATTTCAGCGGCATCTGGGCTGACTTCATCTAAGAAATCAAAAACCTTTTCTTTATAGGGAATAGTAACGTTTAAGCCTCGTAAATTAGGATACCGATCAATCAATTGATCTATTTCGTCAATCGTTGGTATCGGAAATAACTCATAAAAACTATCGGTTCGCTTTTCCTTCGCAAATTTTTCTCCAAAATATTTTTTTGAAAAAGAATAGGAAAGATACTCGCCAATAAGTCCGTAGAGGTTTTTATAGTTTGTTAATTTCATGGTCGTTTAGTACGGGATGGCTTTATGTTGATTTGTTGATTTGTTGATTTGTTGATTTGTTGATTTGTTGATTTGTTGATTTGTTGATTTGTTGATTTGTTGATTTGTTGATTTGTTGATAAAAAATATTTTCTTTTTTTTAATCAATCAAGTCATTTTACATTGATTTGAAATTGAAGATACTTTGTAACTTCAACTATTCAACTATTCAACTATTCAACAAAATCATTTTTTACTCCCCAATCGTTCTAATAAAAAAACGGAAAGAAACCCGACGATCATCAGCACTACCACCGCTACAACTAAAGCGTCATCTCCATTATAATTTCCTGGCCAAACATTTTCTTCGACCAAGATTTTTTTCGGTGTAATTCCATCGTCTTTCAAAATAATAGCTCCAGTTTTATCACGTAGCCAATCGGTCGCATTCCGCCAAGGCCAAATTTTATTGAGAGAACCTAACATAAATCCGGTCAAGGTAGCTAAGGTAAGATTGCGGTAGTGTTTAAACGTCCAAGACAATAATCGGGAAACGGTCATCAGTCCGGTCAAGCAGCCCAATGCAAAAACCACCATGATCCCTAATTTATCAGGAGCCAAGGTTCTAAGCGCTGGCTTGAGGGTATCGGTAATAATAAAACTATACATACCCATGATGAGCAAAATAAAACTCCCAGAAATTCCTGGTAAAATTAAAGCCGAAATGGCAATGGCACCTGAAAAGAAAATAAATACCAACGACTCGGAACCCTCCGCAGGAGCGATTGTAGTTATTCCATAGGCGACGATAGCACCTAGGATCATCAGTGCAATTTCTCCCGGCCCCCACTTGGTAATCTGACGACCAATATAGATCGCTGAAGCTATGATCAGCCCAAAGAAAAATGCCCAAACGGCAGGCGGATAGTTTTCTAATAAATAAGATATGGCAAATACCCCAAAAACGACTCCGAAGGCCATTCCACCCAGCAGTCGTATTAAAAAGGCACCGTTGATCGCTGTCCAAACACCTTTAAATCCAGATTCCTTAAAAATCGGAATCAACCCTGGTCCAAAAGCCTTAATGGTATTTAGCAATTTTTCGTAAATACCTGTAATAAAGGCAATTGTTCCACCGGATACACCTGGAATAACTTCTGCGGTTCCCATCGCCATCCCTTTAATCATTGTACTAATTGTATCTTTCATGGCCACAAATTTAAGTAATTTTAATAGGGGTTAACTAAATAAGGGCGGTTATTTTAGTCATCCGAGTTCATCATCGAAAATCTGACTTCGTTCGTCGATATTTTCAAACCTTACTCTAATAAATCCTTAACTTTAGATAAAGCACAGCAATAGCTGATTTTTATACACCCTTAAAATTCTAAATTATGTATACTTATAAATTTGTAGAAATAAAGCACTCCATGTGGTCTGGGAAACCAAAAGAAAATTTTGAAGATATTATTCATGAATATGCGCTACAAGGATGGCGTTTTGTCCAGATGGCTCAAGATTATGGAGCGATGTGGTACAAAGGAAGAATTAATACCAAACTGATTTTTGAGCGTCCAGTCGGGCAAGAAAATGCTTATGCACAAAGTTCTTATAGGGAGTCGGAACTCATTTAGCTAAATCGGAGTTATAGAGCTACTAACTCATTAACATAAGTCATCCCGAATTTTTTCTTTAGAAAAATATTGCCAGTTGGCCTCTTTGCTAGTTTGCCTGTTTGCCCTCTTTTTACGAAAAAAGAGGGCAAACTAGCTAGAAGCCAATTGGCCAACCAGCAAAAAAAGCTGCGTTTAGGTGTAAACCATCAGATTAAATGATGATGGCGAAATTTGGGATGACACATGTTTGATTTATCCATATGGTCGAAAATATGCTTTTATTTGCAATCATCATTGTAAATAGCAACCACCCCGTTTTCGATCTTAAATGACGGCTTATGCTCCAAAATCTCTACGCACGATATTACGCCGCTTTTACGGGTCTCTCTCCAGTGATCTGGTTACTATCTATTGTTACACTCATTAACCGTGCGGGTACGATGGTCATTCCATTTATGACTATTTACCTGACCAATGAGCTTGATTTTACGCCAATTCAAACTGGATACATCATGGCTTGTTTCGGATTAGGTTCGGTCGCGGGGTCTTACCTTGGCGGTAAACTTACGGATTTGATCGGTTATTTCCAGACGATGTTTTGGTCTTTTTTTCTAGGTGGTTTTATGTTTTTTCTGTTGATGTATCAGAAGGATTTTTATTCTGTAGCGATCGTTATTTTTCTCGTTAGTCTAATCAACGATTTGTTTCGTCCTGCACTATTTTCGGCAGTAGCCATTTTTAGCCCAGAAAAAGATCGAACCAGGTCCATCTCTTTAATCCGATTAGCAATCAATTTAGGCTTTGGAGTTGGGCCAGCTTTTGGAGGACTTATCGCTGAGACTTTTGGATTTCCCTGGTTATTTATCATCGATGGAATTACGTGTATTTCTGCTGGCATTTTTGTCTGGTGGAAAATTCCCCGAAATGTACAACCCCAATATCAAGAGACGGAGAAAAATCAAATTCCTGCCTCCATTTTTCAGGATCGAGTGTATCTATTTTTCTTATTGTTGACTACATTAATCGCCATTGTTTTCATGCAATTGATTTTTGTAATTCCAGTATATCTAAAAGATGTACTCCTATTTAGCGAAGCAAACGTTGGATATTTGATGGCACTCAATGGATTACTAATTGCTGCCGTTGAGATGCCACTGGTTCATCATTGTGATAATCGAAAAACTAATTTATTTTGGGTAATGGTAGGAACGAGTCTGGTATCTTTATCTTACTTATTCTTGATCGTTCCAGATTTTGATTCGGCTTGGTATATATTTCCCATTATATTTATGATTATCATTAGTATTGGAGAAATTTTTATGTTTCCATTTACCAATAGTTTTGCGTTTAGTCGGTCGACGGATCAAAACAGAGGAAGTTATATGGGCTATTATTCTATGACTTTTTCTATCTCCCTTATCATAGCTCCTATTATAGGATTTCAGATAGCGGAATTATTTGGATATGATATGTTGTTTTACTTTTTAGCAGGTGGAGGATTACTGATGGTGATGGGTTTTGGTTATTTAAAGCAGATAGTTGGAACAGATAATAAAATAGAGTTCACTTCATAATTAGGATATTCAATCAAAACCATGTCTAAGCTTAATATTAGACAAATACATTTAAGCAACTTATGATATTAGTTTTTCCACAGTGGCAAGGCGCCAATCGACGTGATCCGATCCTACAAGGAATGGAGACCCTCAAAGAATATTATGGAAATCAAATTACGCACCGGGTGATTACCGAAAAACATACTATGAAGACCAGTAAAGTCATCCGTAATTACTCAGTGATTTATAATCAAACTTTGCGGTGTCATGAATTGATAAAAAAAGAACAGCCGGAAAAAATTTTCACGATCGGTGGAGATTGTGGTATAGAACTCATCCCCGTATCCTACCTAAACAAGCGCTACGAAAATTTAGGCCTTATTTGGTTTGATGCCCATGCAGACGCCAATACACCCGAATCTTCTAATAGCAAAAATTTTCACGGAATGCCCCTACGACAACTTTGTGGGGAAGGAGATAAAGCACTCGGGAAGCTATGCTTTTCAACCATTCAGCCGAATCAAATTTTATATGCTGGTCTACGAGACATTGACGAACCAGAAAAACGGTGGATAAAAAAACAAGATATTTTCCATTCAGCGAAGGCAGAAATAGCCCCTTTCTTGGAGCGATTGAAATCTCAAAATATTCAAAATTTGTATATCCACTTTGATGTAGATGCTTTGAACCCTGAAGAATATGGGAACGCACTTTTGCCAATCCATGATGGGTTGAAGATAACGCAGGCCGTTAAGCTCATAAAGATATTAGAAAAAGAATTCAAGGTAGTTGGCACCTCCTTAACAGAAGTAACGGCGAGTAATCAACAGGAATTAGCGCCAATAAAACCTATTTTGGATTTGTTGGTATCTTCGCTAAAGTTCTAAGCAACATTCTTACTGAGACGTTCCAATTCTGCTTCAATAATATGGATATCTATGGCTGCTTGTTTTTTAAACTTATCAAGATAATCTGAAATCATGGTAACATCAGCAGCTTCGTAAGTATCCCGTTCCATGACCATCGCCAATTCTAATAATTGAGGTAAACCAACGATTTTAATAGTAGACTTAATTCGGTGGATTTCAAAATAAAACCCTTCATAATTCTTATCGTTATGGTGTTTCTCCAACTTTTCCAAAGTGACTGGAATTTGAGTTTTAAAGATTTCCAGCATTTCCTTTACCACCGATAAGTTCTTTCCAAAATTTTTATAAAGTAAGGTAAAGTATTTATTTTTCCCTACTGGCTCCGAACTCATTGGAATCTTATAAGTTGGCTCTGATCCATCTTTTTGATAATTATCAATTGCTCTCTTCATCTCTTTAATTAAGTGTGTAGGCCGAAACGGTTTTCCCATATAACTTTGTATATTAATCGCTTCGGTAATAATTCTTTCATGTTCACTGGCACTCGCAGTAAGTATAAGCACTGGAGTTTGATAATTGGGGCTATTAAAATTTTCTCGAATTTCTCTGATTAGATCGATCCCGTTGCCATCAGGTAGTTTGACATCAGAAAGGATACAATCGTATTTATTATTTTTAAGTTTTTCTCTAGACTTGGCACAATCCTCTGCAATATCTATTTCAATATTCCATTCCAAGAAGAGATGTTTGGCGTATAAGATATTTGTTGGATTGTCTTCAATATATAAGAACCTCAGATCCTTCCAAGTGGACGGTATCTCTATTTCATCGATGGCAGTGTCCGTAATTTCAGCAACTTCTCCATCGAGTATTTTACAAGTTAAATAAAGTTTAAAACAAGTTCCACTACCATATTTACTTTCCACACTAATCTTACCTCCCAGTAATGACATCAGTTTTTTGACAATATTTAATCCAAGACCAGCACCTTCAATTACGCCACCTTCTAGGTCGTGTACTCGTGAAAATGGTTCAAAGATTTGTTCTTGCTTTTCTTTTTCAATGCCGATGCCAGTATCCTCTATCGTAAAAAGTAAATCAGCTTTGTCTCCTCTCTTTGCTAGCGATTCAATCTTCAACAAAATCCAGCCTTTCTCCGTAAATTTTATACTATTATTGAGTAGATTGATCAATATCTGATAGATACGAATATGATCAGCAACAATATTTTTTGGAGTATCAGGAGCAACCTCTAAGCGTAAAAATAAATTTTTCTCTTCCGCCTTTAATTTTAGAACGCCTTCTATTTCTTTCAGAAAATCTGGTAGATAAAAAGGTCGTTCAACGAGTTCTATCTTTCCTGCATTCATCTTAGTTAGACTAAGGATATCATTGATGATAACGAGCAAGTTGTCAGCAGACCCTTTGATTACATTTACAAAATTTGTCTGTTTCTCAGACATATCGGTTCTGGAAATCAATTGACTCATTCCCAAAATACCATGCAGTGGGGTACGCAATTCGTGACTGATACTGGCAAAGAGTTCTTCTTTAAACTTACTTTGCTTTTCGATTATTTCGTTCTGTCTTTCTAGTTCAGTAATAGTATTTTTAAGGACGGCATTCGTAATTTCATTATCTCGAAGGGTTCGCTTCAATCTAAATTCAGATTTAACGATCTCTTTCACAATCTTCTCAACCTGCCGGATCATTTCTTGAGATTGCTCTTTTGAAGCAACTTGTTCGTTGATTTTCCGAGAAAGTTCTTCCGCTATTTTTTCTAATTTTTGCATAAATCAGTTTGGTTACTTTTCGGAAATCATTACCAAAGAACAGGTTTCATTATAGAAATTAGAGTTCCCATCTATATCCATACCGATTTCTCCATAAGTAAAAAATCCAATCATGTCTTTTCCCCAGATTTCGTGTATTCCAGCCAATTCATCTTCAACCAGTGGTCCAAGAGACATATGTCTAGCCTTACAAGAAAACAAGATCACAGCTTCTGGTTTAGGTTTATTAATAGCGAATTCTTTAAATTTTTCAAGGGTATCATCAATTACCTCAAATCCTGGGGCCACTGAAAATCTAAACTCCTGCCCCTCCTCTACTGGACCAGCTAAAATAAGAGATCCATCATCTTCATTGCTGTACAATGCGGCACGAAGAACATATTTCCCATCCTTAATCATTTGAAAAGGATACTGTGCTGCCCCCATCAAAACATCATGATTCTCTAACGTTTCATAAAAATTTCCAAAAACACCCTTTACTACGTCCATTGCTGGTTGGCCATTAATCTCATAGACAATATTGTCTTTAGATTTTGTAATGCGATTTTTCCCTCCGATTGGTTCCCATCCACAAAAAGCAACTCCATCTACCTGAATTTTATCGCCGTCGAGTACAAGCCCCGTTAATGAAGAGGGGCTAATCTGATCATTTGTAAAACTATAAGTGGCTTGCATTGCAAAATCATCTCCAGCCATTCCTCCAAAAATTTTCTCTCTAGGAATTAAATCATGGACGCCAGCAATCACACCTTCCCCATTGATCGTCATAGAAAAGGTAACAAGAAAAATAGGATCTTTAAACTTATCCAAACCGAATTTGGCTAACTTGTGCCCAGCAGAAAAGGAAGTACCAAAGTCTGCCTCTTGGTGATAAACAGCAAAAGCAGCTGGATCCATATCTAATAGCAAAACAACTATGCTTTCTTCTTTACGGTCTTCATTGATGAACTCACCGGCAGAAGAAGCTCCAAATAATTGGATATCATGATCGTTGAATATTTTTACATATGCTACTAAATCACATTTTACAGAGCCAAAAGAAATAGCTAAAGTTGGTTTAAAATCTGCCGTAATTGACTGATTGATTTTTTCTGAGAGGTCGGCCACTGAATGACCTGAGAGTGTGATGGTTTTCATATTATTTTCAAGTTAAAATACCAATGAATTGTTATTTAATTGTCGAGACGAGTTGCTAAAAGACCAAGTTCATCCTGAAATACAAGCCAAATACCGTGCTAATTTTTTGCTTTTGTGAACATCCGTCCCTCTTTAGGTGTTAAAGGGGGTCTATATTAATGCTACGCTCCAAATCTAAAGTATAAGACCCTCATTAATTTAAATTTAATTTTATGTGTAAAAATTTACTAATCACCTCCTTACTTATATTGTTTGCGCTAACTAGTTATGCTCAGCGACCTGGAGGTAAACGAGGCCCTCGTCCTAAAGCTACCTTAACAGGCACAATAGTGGATAGCCAAACACAAACACCGCTAGAATTTGCTACTATTACGCTTTTTTCACAGCGTGATAGCTCCGTAGCAGGTGGTATTATCTCTGATGGAGCGGGAAAATTTATGCTTGAAACCAAAGCAGGACGGTATTTTGCTAAAATCGAGTTTATTGGCTATCAGCCTTATGCTATTGAAGAGATAAGACTAGGTCGTAAGAATCTTAACGTTGATTTAGGAATTATTCAATTATCTGGGGACGCTGCCGTATTGGATGAAATAGAGGTAGTTGGCGAAAAAAGCACCTTTACCATGTCGCTGGATAAGCGGGTGTTTAACGTAGGAAAAGATTTAACGAGCACCGGAGCTAACGCTGCTGAAATACTTGATAATGTACCATCTGTAACGGTTGATGTAGAAGGAAATGTAGAATTGCGTGGAAGTGGTAATGTACGGGTTTTGATCAATGGAAAGCCTTCAGGAATGGTCGGTATTGGGGATACACGCGGGCTGCGTAATCTAGCCGGTGGCGTTATTGATCGAATTGAAGTCATTACAAATCCATCTGCTCGCTACGATGCAGAAGGGATGGCAGGTATCATCAATATTATATTGAAAAAAGAACGGAAAGGAGGCTTGAACGGTAGTTTTGATTTCACGCTTGGTTATCCTGAATTATATGGAACGGCCATCAACTTAAACTATCGTAAAGACAAACTAAATTTCTTTACCACTTATGGACTTCGTTATAGTAATAATCCGGGTGGAGGTGATTTATTTCAACAAGCAACCCGAGATGGCGTCACTTTTATTACAGATCAGACTAGAAAATTTGACCGTAGTGGGCTTTCTCATAACTTTCGTTTTGGATCGGATTATTTCTTTACAGAAAAGAGTATTCTCACCTTGGCTTTTAATTATAATATAAGTGATGATAAAAATAACAACAGCGTTGTTTATCGAGATTTTATTGAGAGCTTAGACAATCCTACCGGTATTAATGACCGATCAGAAATAGAAGGAGAGGATGACCGACGGCTAGAATATGAAATAACTTACCGAAAAGATTTTTCTAAAAAAGGACAAAAATTGACGGTGAATTTCAATTTCCAGGATAATAATGAAACTGAAAGTTCAGACTTTGTAGAAAAACTACTCAATCCGGATGGCACTCTGAAAGGAGATCCTGATATTATCCAATTTAGTGAAAATGCAGAAGGTGAAAAGCGAGCCATCTTATCAGCAGATTATATTCATCCATTCGGAAAGGATGGAAAATTCGAATTTGGTATAAGAGGTTCTTCTCGAGAAATTAAGAATGATTTTTTGGTTCAACAGGAAACAGAAGATGGATTAGAAATCGTCAATGGTCTTTCAAATAATTTTATTTACGATGAAGGAGTTTATGCCGTTTACGCCATTTATGGAAATAAGATTGGTAATTTCTCTTATCAAATGGGACTTCGAAACGAATATTCGGACGTACAAACCTTGCTGTTAAACACGGGAGAGAAAAATCCACGAGACTATAATAATTTATTCCCAAGTGGATTTTTGGGTTATCAATTATCTGAAACGGCGAGTATCCAGGCGAGTTATAGTCGTAGAATCCGACGTCCACGTTTTTGGGATTTAAACCCATTTTTCACTTTCAGTGATTCTCGTAATTTCTTTAGTGGCAATCCAAACCTTAATCCTGAATTTACAGATTCTTATGAAATAGGATTTATGAAATCTTTTGACAAAGGATCCATCGCTTCGTCTATTTATTATCGTCATACGACTGATGTGATTACCCGTTTGCTAACAGCAGACGATATGGGAGGAACCATCCGTCGTCCCGAAAACCTAGCAACCGAAGATAATTTTGGATTGGAAATAAATGGATCTTATGAACCGGTCAAGGCAGTGCGCTTAAACGCAAATTTAAATTTGTTTCGCTCTATTACCGAAGGGATGAGCAACGGTCAAGATTTTTCAGCAGACGCATTTTCTGCTAGAGGTCGATTATCTGCCAAGATTACCTTTTCGAAAGGTTTTGATGGCCAATTCACCTATAATTTTCGAGGGCCACGAAATACAACTCAGGGTCGTCGATTGGCGGTACATAGTTTAAATATAGGATTGGCCCGAGATGTTTTTAAAGGGAATGGAACCCTTGCCCTCAGTGTTCGAGATGTTTTTAATTCTCGAAAAAGACGATCCATTATCGATCAACCTGACTTCTTTCAAGAATCAGAATTTCAATGGCGACAACGACAAATGACCTTGTCCTTAAATTATCGATTAAACCAAAAGAAGAAAAGAGGCGGAGGTCGAGGTCGCTCCAGTGGAGATGGAGGTGACGGTGGAGAATTTTAACCACGCGCTAAGGCCAAACATTTAATTGCTGGGTTTTGAAATCAATGGAGAATTTACAACTACTCAGAAAAGGAAATCCCAAGATCCCATCAATATTGGTGGTACCTTCATTAGTAATTTGGGAAAAATCTGTGAGTACATAATTCATCTGACGATAGGCCGCGCGCTGGACTCTGGTGACTGCTACCTTGACCATTTGAGCTGGTTTTTGCTGGTCCCCTACTCCATATATTTTTCCATAAGGTCGTGGATTAGAAGCTACCTTAGCAATTTGAGAAGAAAGTCGCTTATCCAAAACATTTATTTCAGCACCTGTATCTAAACCTAAGCGTAGCTTTTTCTTTCCAATCACCGCCTCGATCACTGGTAAATGATTTTCAAAAGAAATTGGAAAACTAACCAACGGCGTAGAAGTATCAGTATACGCAGTTTCAACACTTTTAAGTTGAATAGCTTTCGAATTATAATCCAAAAATAATTCAAAGTCCTTTATTAATTCGTATCCTATTAGTCCACTAATTTTACGTTTGGTCATCGATTCCAGATGGGATAGATCCATCGAGATTGCTTCTATTTTTGGATAAGAAATACCTGCCCAGACAAAACTTTTCACGGACACTGTGTAGGCTTCAACCGATCCATTAATCCCGGTCATGACGGCCTTTTCTCCTTTTTGATTAAAATTATTCAGAATCAATCCTGGCGCGCCGGAGTCAAGGATAAAAGTCTGCACTGAATTGTTTAATTCCGCTTCTACCAGAATTATTCCACCATCCAACTCAAACTTGACCTCTTTTACCCCCTTGAAACTATGGGCATAATCAATATGCTCTCCTTCAGATCCACTTACATACGCCACCCGCTCCTGTCCTATCATATTACCGGACAAAGCAAGAAAAAGCAGCAAAAAAGTGAATACTTGAAAATGCATATTGATCTATATTTAGCTAACATTAAGCCAATGTTAACTAAAAGTAAATAATATTGTTCATAAATGCAAGAATCAGGTAACATTAAGTTAACATTAAGCGCTAAAAACGAATATCCCCTTTTATTAAATTAAAGTCACTCATAGGGTATTTGGGCATAAAATATGCTGCTTAATTAGAGAATTAACACCTAAGAAGATGTCGATAAGTAAAATGATTATTTACAGCAGTAGTTTGGTCGCTATCATTGCGGGAATTGCCGGATATATTGCTTACGGAAGTTTTTCTAATTTAGAAACATCTATCACCACCAGCCAGGATTGGGCTATCCATCTTAATCAACTTAGATCTACTATTCTTTGGACTTGTGGTTCCATATTTTTTATTGCTTTAATTTGCGGACAATTTATTGCACGATTTTTAAATAAAACCATCTCTGATTTATCCCAATTAGCCAATGGCATTAATGAAGAGCAAAATGGAGCGGATTTAAAGGCTGGGAAAAATTTTGACAGTTTGGCAAATGCATTGCGGCAATCTCGCATTATTACTCGACAGAAAAAACAAATGGAAAGTTTGAACCAAGAACTCCGTCTGAAAAACGATTCTTTGGATAGTCTAGTTTATCGAGTTTCTCACGATCTAAAAGCTCCTATTATCAATATTCAGTCTTTGCTGATGATTATTAAAAATAAAATTAATGGGACGGATCCATTGATTGATCAATCGTTAGGAATGGCAGAAAAAGCTACACTAAGACTACAAACCACGATTGTTGATTTATTAGAAGTTGCCAGAATAGAAAAGCGCTTACATGAAGAGAATGAATGGTTGTCAATTGATGATATTATTTCAGAAGTTTTAGAAGATAATCAAGAGCAGATCAAAAAAAATGAGACCATGTTTGACATTAATCTTGGAGCAGTCGATCAACTTTACTTTTCTAAAAACAACTTATCTAGTATCCTAGCCAATCTTATCACCAACGCTATCAAATACGCTTCTCCAGATCGGGATTCATTAGTAAAAATTTATTCTCAAAAACAAGAAAATACCACAGTGCTTATTATAGAAGACAATGGGATTGGAATGGACTTAGAAAAGCACAAAGGAAATTTATTTCAAATGTTCAAACGGTTCCACGATCATGTAGAAGGTACTGGAGTCGGAATGTATATTGTCAAAAAACTAATGGAAGAAAACGAAGGAACCATTAATTTGGAGAGTGAAGTCAACGTAGGCACCAAATTAACACTTTATTTTCAGCAACCAGTAGAGACTTCCTTAGCGGAAAAAGAAATTAGCTTATCTAATGAAGGTTAAATACAAACCGCTTTTAGGATTTTTCTAAACCCTGTGTTTTTCATTCTCAATACACTGTAATCTAAATCAAATAAGATTTAAATCATGCCTTCTTCTTCTAACAAAAATAAAATACCCTTAATATTTTTTCAGCATTGATTAAACGATGTAATAAAAAAGTCAGCCTATTTTACATATAGACTGACTTTTTTAATGACAAGTATTTTAGGTTACTTTATACCTGAGTTTTTTCTGTTTCTTCGAACTGAACCCAATATTTTTCAATTACTTTCATCAGTTGCTCTTTTTCTAAAGGCTTACTCATATAACTATCGAGGTTAATAAATTTGGATGCCTTTTCTCGATCTTTTTCATGCAAAGAAGTTGTCAACATAGCCATAATAACTGAAGCCTTTTTGGAATCAGCCAATTGCTCGTATGCTTCCAAAAATTCAAACCCGTTCATCACTGGCATATTAATATCTAGCAAAATCATACTAGGTGGGTGTTGACCAAAATCTTCGTTTTGTTCCAAAAAGTCTAATGCTTCTTGACCATTGGCAGCAGTAAAAATTTGATCAGTTACTTCCCATTCTGTTAGAAATAATTTGTGAACAAAATTAATAGTGGGGTCATCATCCACCAATAATACAGATTTAAATTTTCTCATTACACTTAATTTTAGCCTATTTATTAGAGTTTATTACTAAAATAATAGCCTAAAATAATGCCAAGATCATATGATAAGAAAAAAAATATTTCTAAAAATCTAAAATTCTGGAGTAGACAGTTTTAAGACCGCTAAAAATCGTTAAAATACCGACGCGCTCGTCTACCCACATTATCTGGAACCGTGCGAGAATCAATATTGGTTCCTTGAATAGATCCACTTCCGTCGTCCCTATACAGCTCTACTTCCCATTGTGGATTAAATAGTTCTCCACGGGCAGTGGAATGAAGCAATTGAAACTGACCAACCGCAAGGGTTGGATTGTAAAAAAGAAACCTAACATTTTGCTGGCCCGTAGCAGGAAATTGGTTGTAGGACCATATTTCGTAGGGCGGCGCAGAGGGTTCATCTTCCACGGTAGTGATATCATCTGGACGGCCATATTTTAAAAATAGGTAGCCACGATCACTTTCAAAACCAGCACCTAATCCGGCATGAAATTGTTTGTCAACTGCTCGCGCTACTTCCATATAGGCATCATAGAGCGCTTTAGGATTTTTTTCGTTTTGCTGAGACCAATAACCGAATAAATACTCTTTTTGTTGAGAGTAGGTTCCTTTCCGGATGAGTTCGTTGACATAAGGTGTTTGGTTATTATCTAGTATCGGTATAATGGCTTTTAAGGCGTAGTATACTTCCTGAGAATCAATTTTTTCCACAAATTTCCCTTTTGTGTTAATGGGTTCTCTTAAAATAACCTGCGAAACATTTGGATTACTACGCTGAAATAAAACAGATTTAGAAGCCAATACTTCTTTTTCTTTATTTTGAATTTCGACGACAAGTCGGTAATTACCAGAAGGTAATTCTTTGATTTCTGTTTGCATTAAGATGGGAAGAATAGGAGTTGGTTTACGTCGAACGGTCCGTTGTAGCATGGTTCTTTTTCTACCATTTGTATAGATCAATTCTATTCTATAATGTAGCGCAAAATCCTGCCCAATGTATTTATCCGTTTCATAAGCTTCTGCATAAAAAAAGAGTTTTTCGGATTCTTTAGTATAAAATTGATAGGGTAAAGTTTCTAAAAAATATCCTCCCTTAGTAAGTACACCTCCTGTCGTATCCCGCCGCATACTGGCAATCAATTGAATATCAGATATGTTCAGACTATCCACTGGAAAATTAACGGATACCTTTTTTTTGACTACCACAGGTGGTATGGATTGATGAATATCTTTCACTTGCACTTCCAACTCGTACTCCCCATTATCTATGGCAAAACGTTTAAGGTCTACGAAATTAACGGGAAGAATGGTCTTAGGACTATTAAGCACATATTTTTCAAAATTAACAATTTGCGTATCCTGTCGTAAGAGCATCAATACTTCTACCGCGGCTTGCTTTTGGATGGAATCCGTGGCGGTGGCAGCAAATTCGACGCTACTGCCAAGGACAAATAAATGTACTTCCAGATAGTTTTGATCAGCACTTTGAAAAGTAAGCGGCGAAATACTGAGGTTCTGAGCGTTGAGAGAAACGGAAAAGAATAAAGTCAATATCAGATAAAAATTCTTCATAATTTAAGATTTTGCAGAAGTCTTAATACACCGTGTACTTAGATATTCTCTTCTGATCCTTCGGGTAAATCCTCTTTAGGCGTTAGTTTTAATCTAAAAAGGTACCCTTCCATTTTCGTACGAAGAATCATCCGTTTTTCTTCCAGAGCTTCGATCAAATAAGGCTGTTCCGGATCACTAAGTGCAATGATGGAATCTCCTTGCATTCGATAGGCAAAACTTCTTTCTTCTACAGATAAATTAAAATTAGTAGTCAGTTTTTCGTCTTCTGTAAAGGTAAAGTAAATTCCTTCCAAGGAGGCAGTATTTTTACCATTTCGCTCAGCATCCGACACTTCCCAATGGCCCATCAGCATTTCCATAGTAAAGACCTTTTTAGGAGGAATTGGAGTCGGAGGTGGTTTGGGGTCGTTTGTACAACTGCCTAAAACCAATAGAAAAAGTGCCAGGAACAAACTTGTTTTCTTCAATACATTCATTATAAGGTTATACTTTTATTTTACGGAAGTTTCCAAAACACCTAATTTGCCTATGATCTGATAATGCAGCCTTTTTTAGTGGTTTGTAAAAAAAACGACACGCTTTTCATTAGCAAAGTTATGAATTTATATAAACATTGCTCAGCTAACCGCAGTAGTATCTAATTCTAATTCCAGTACCGTAATTTCTGGTAAGATTCCTACCCTACCCGGATATCCTAAAAAACCAAACCCCCGATTGACATAAAGATATTGATTCGCCTGCTGATATAAACCAGCCCAATATTTATAAAAATACTGGACAGGACTCCATTTCCAACGAAAGCACTCTAATCCAAATTGCCCTCCATGCGTATGACCACTTAGGGTCAATTCAATCTCAGGATATTCGGTTAATATCTCATATGACCAATGACTAGGATCATGAGAAAGACAGACCCTTAAATCCGCTCCTTGCGTACCCGCACTAGCGGTTTTGAGATCTCCGTATCTTGAAAAACGTTGATTAGCAGAAAAATTTTCTACGCCGATAATCGCTACTTTGGCGCCTTCGATATCAATAATGCAGTTTTCGTTGTTTAATAATTTCCATCCCAAAGCAGTGTGAGCCGCTTCTAAAGCATCTCGATTTTTGGATTTAGCCGCAGCACTAGGCCAACGGGTATAATCTCCATAATCATGATTGCCCATAATGGAATAAACACCATACTTGGCTTTTATTTTTGAAAAAATGGGTACAAAAGGCTGGATTTCTTGAGCTACCGTATTGACCAAATCTCCAGTAAAAAAGAATAAATCAGGTGACTCTGCCATTATTTTTTCAACCCCCGCCAGAACAGGCTTGATAGCACCAAAACTTCCAGCATGAATATCAGAGATCTGAACAATTTTAAGCCCTCTTAATTCAGGGGCCAAGTTGGGAATTTTTACCTTTTCACGAAAAATCCGGTATCGGTACTTATTTCTCAACATTCCATAAAAAAGTAATAGAACCGGAATGCCTGCCAGTATCAGAGGCACTATTATACTTACCTGAGGACGAGTCCCTGTCATGACTTGGTATTCGGTAAAGTATCCTGTCAATCCGATTAGAAATCGGACTAAATCACCTAGAAATAGTCCCGCAGCTAATAGAATTTTTCCTAAATAAAGAATGATGGCAAAACTACCCGCAGTCCGCCACTTAGATGAAAGGGACTTTCTAGATCGAGTACTTTGAAGGAAAATACCTATTGAGACGATTATCGATAGTGGAATCAACCAATATATAACCATAAAGCTAGTCGCTCCGACCACATTACTAGCAGCAAATAAATCTAATAATGCCCGAAATATGTATAAATCCAACAAAAAAACGATAGCGATCAACAACAGTAACTGCATATTTTTATTCTTTATGCAAATCAGGGGTTAGGAATAAATCAAAGAAACATCATCTTCCAATTGAATTTGGGATATAATTGCTTCTTGCTGTTCGCTAGCCGCAAACAGCAAAAAAACAACGTCAATTAGAATGATATAGTTAAATAATATGATTCCAATTAGTATTTTAAATCCTGATTCGCATTAATAATTATTCTAACCAATAATTTGTTAGTATTTTAGCCAAGCAATACGAAGAAACGTAGAGTTCCCGTATCTGCCTTCCCACAAAAACCCCATTTATTAAAGGCACAAATACAACTTTTGTTTATCCATGAGGTTTTCTCTATTTATTTTCTTCCTATATTGGGTAGTATCGTTATTTATAACGTGTAAAAGTACTGCTCAGTTTACAACAGACTATCATCAACAAACTTTTTCAGCAGCAGATACCCTTCGTGGAATGCTCTCACCAGATAGAACTTGTTACGATGTTCGCTTTTATGATCTAAAAGTGGATGTTTATCCAAGTACTAGAACGATTCGTGGTGAGGTGGATATTGTCTTTACTGCTACTCAGAATTTTAAACGACTACAGATTGATCTATACGAAAATCTAAAGATTGATAGTATCATTTATAAAGGAAGTTCGGTCCTATTCCAACGTCAATACCATGCTGTTTTTATCGATTTACCAATGATCAAAAAAGGAGCAACCGATCAGCTTACAGTTTATTACCAAGGGGCTCCGATTGTTTCCAAAAATCCACCATGGGAAGGCGGTTTTATTTGGACGAAAGACGCTCGGGGTACCGATTGGGTGACGGTCAGTTGCGAAGGTGATGGAGCCAGTATTTGGTGGCCCAACAAAGATCATCTTTCGGATGAACCAGATAGTATGATGATTCGCGTAACCGTCCCAGAGGCACTTTACTGCGTAGCCAACGGAAACCTGATTGCTACCTATCCGAAGGAAAACAACCGTCGTCGATTTGACTGGAAGGTTTCTTATCCTATCAATAATTATAATGTATCCGTAAACATTGGAGATTATGTTCATTTTTCAGAGACTTATCTAGCTAAAGATCAAACAACCATGCCGCTAGATTATTACGTGCTTTCTTATAATTTGGAGACGGCAAAAAATCACTTTAAGCAGGTAGATGGGATTTTAAAATGTTTTGAAATTCTAATGGATAAATATCCTTTTTGGGAAGATGGGTATGGGTTAGTAGAAACACCTTATTTAGGGATGGAGCATCAGGGTGCCATTGCTTACGGTAATGGCTATATGCGAGGCTACCGCGGAGGAATGATTCCAGCAGATATGGACTGGGATTATATCATCGTTCACGAAACGGGGCACGAGTATTTTGGGAATAGCATCAGTTGTAAGGATCATGCTGAAATGTGGATTCACGAATCTTTTACCACCTATCTGGAAGCACTTTATGTAGAATGTTCGGCTAGCTATGAAGATTATCTGCGGTACTTACAGGTTTTTCGTAGTGGTATTTATATAAAAAATAAAATGCCAATCGTCGGTCCACTCGACGTAAACTATACCAATTTTGGTTCAAGTGATCATTATTTTAAGGGTTCTTGGGTATTGCATACCATTCGCCATGCCATTGGCGATGATGACCTTTGGTTTAAGCTATTTCGCGAATTTTATACCCACTTTTCTATGAATCACGTTGATACCAAAATGGTTATTGACTGGTTTGATCAACGCACCGATTTGAATTTAACCCCTATCTTTCGCCAATATCTCTATCATCCTAGCATTCCTAAACTAGCATATTCCTTGAAGCAAAAGGGGAAAAATTTAATTATGACACATCAATGGATCACCAACGAAACTAATTTTGAGATGCCTTTATTAGTGGGTGATCCAAATAATTACCAGCGGATTAAAATTAAAAATAAGAAGGGGGAAACGAGTTTGGGAAATATAGATTTAGCCAATTTTAAAATTGCTAAAGATCGCTTTTTAATTGAGGTGGTGGAAATCGAATAACTTGAGCTTATCCATTTTTCTTGTTCAATTTTAATCCATCATAAAAAAATCCTGATAGCACAGTAGCACTATCAGGATTTTCATATTTATTGTAAAAGCAGTGATACTACTTAACAAATTTTCTTTCTTTGATACGGGCTTTTTTACCAACTAAATCACGTAGGTAGTAAAGTTTAGCTCTACGTACTTTTCCTCTTTTGAGCACTTTAATATCTGCAATAGATGGAGAATTTACAGGAAAAATACGCTCCACGCCTACTCCATTAGACATTTTTCTAACAGTAAAGGTTTTATTTAGACCTTCTCCTTTGATCTGGATCACGTCTCCACGGAAAACCTGAATTCGCTCTTTAGAACCTTCAATAATCCGGTAGCTCACGCTGATGTTATCTCCTGGTCGAAAATCAATATTTCTAGGCTCTTTTACATAAGCGTCTTGTACAAATTTAATAACATCCATGTCTAATCTTTTATACGGTTTGAATTGAAGTGCAAAGATAAGACTTTTTATCATAAAAATGCCATATTTTTTTTCAATTTTTCTAAAATGAAGAGGTGGAATCCTTTATTCTGGCAATTTTCTCTCTGAAGTTGTTTAAAATTCTACTTCAATAAGGTTGCATACCCCTCCAATTGTTGCAATTCACCTCTCGGTCCTGTAAAGGAGACTCGATAAATGTAGACCCCATTGGGAGACAATTTACCGGTATTATTAAACCGACCATTCCAACCGGTATTGATATCTGTCGTTTCGTAAATCAACTGTCCATAACGATTCCAAATACCCATTTTATAGTTGCGAATCCCTCTAAAAAAACCGACGCCTTCGAATATTTCGTTTAGACCATCTTCATTAGGCGTAAAAGCGTTGGGCATAAAATAGGTGACTTTGGGGACCACGTCCACGATTTGGCGGAGCGTATCCGTACAACCGTAAAAGGAAGTAACCGTCAGTTGCACTTCTTGTTTTCCAGTATCTTGAAATACATATACCGGATCTTTTAAAATGGAACTATCCTGTCCATTAGCAAATTTCCAATCCCAAAAATAAGCGTTAAAAGAAAGATCAGTCATTTCTACTTCTGGATCAAAATTACTCACGCCACGGGGTGGTGAAATCACAAAATTAGCTTCTGGCAACGAGTCTACAAAAATCAAATCAGGGAAGGTATCTGAAATAAAACAGCCAATCGGCGAAGTGATATCTACCACTACCGTATAAGTTCCAGGAATATTATAAGTCGTATTTGGATTTAGTCCACTCGCAAACTGATCATCTCCAAAATCCCAGTTAATCTGATAGGTTGAATCAATTGGGGAGGACAGATTTTC
>CALFWZ010000017.1 GCA_937928405.1 uncultured Saprospiraceae bacterium | reverse complement strand
TCTACCGCCGCACTACAGTTATCCGTTACCGTTACTGACGTTGGATCGCCCGTCGGTATATTATCACACTCCACTGTGATCACACCTGGTACATTCGTAATTAATGGTGGCGTCGTATCTTCTACATTTATCGTTTGTGTTGCCGTTGTACTATTATTACACTCATCTGTCGCGGTCCACGTTCGCGTAATTGTATATGTATTGGCACAACTTCCGGCTGACGTCACATCACTTACTACTACTGTGATATCTACCGCCGCACTACAGTTATCTGTTACCGTTACTAACGTTGGATCGCCCGTCGGGATATTATCACACTCTACCGTAATTACACCTGGTACATTCGTAATTAATGGTGGGGTCGTATCTTCTCCATTAATCGTCTGCGTTGCCGTTGTACTATTATTACACTCATCTGTCGCCGTCCACGTTCGGGTAATCGTATACGTATTTGCACAACTTCCAGCTGAAGTCACATCATTTACTACTACTGTAATGTCTATAGCCGCGCTACAGTTATCTGTTACCGTTACTGACGTTGGATCTCCCGTCGGGATATTATCACACTCTACTGTAATCACGCCTGGTACATTCGTAATCAACGGTGGCGTCGTATCTTCTACATTAATCGTTTGTGTTGCCGTTGAGCTATTATTACACTCATCTGTCGCCGTCCACGTTCGGGTAATCGTATACGTATTTGCACAACTGCCGGGCGCTGTCGCATCACTTACTACTACTGTGATATCTACTGCCGCACTACAATTATCTGTTACCGTTACTGACGTTGGATCGCCCGTCGGGATATTATCACACTCCACTGTAATCACACCTGGTACATTCGTTATCAACGGTGGGGTCGTATCTTCTACATTAATCGTCTGTGTTGCCGTTGTACTATTATTACACTCATCTGTGGCGGTCCACATTCGCGTAATTGTATAGGTATTGGCACAACTTCCGGCTGACGTCACATCACTTACTACTACTGTAATGTCTACCGCCGCACTACAGTTATCTGTTACCGTTACTGACGTTGGATCGCCCGTCGGTATATTATCACACTCCACTGTAATCACACCTGGTACATTCGTAATCACTGGAGGAGTCGTATCTTCTACATTAATCGTCTGTGTTGCTGTTGTACTATTATTACACTCATCTGTGGCGGTCCACGTTCGCGTAATTGTATACGTATTGGCACAACTGCCTGCTGACGTCACATCACTTACTACTACTGTAATGTCTATAGCCGCACTACAGTTATCTGTTACCGTTACCGACGTTGGATCACCCGTCGGGATATTATCACACTCGACCGTAATTACACCTGGTACATTCGTAATTAATGGTGGAGTCGTATCTTCTACATTAATCGTCTGCGTTGCTGTTGTGCTATTATTACACTCATCTGTGGCCGTCCACGTTCGGGTAATTGTATACGTATTGGCACAACTTCCAGCTGACGTCACATCACTTACTACTACTGTGATATCTCCTACTAACGTACAATTATCTGTTACCGTTACTACCGTTGGATCTCCCGTAGGAATATTATCACACTCCACTGTAATCACACCTGGTACATTCGTAATCAACGGCGGAGTCGTATCTTCTACATTTATCGTCTGTGTTGCCGTTGAGCTATTATTACACTCGTCTGTGGCGGTCCACGTTCGGGTAATTGTATACGTATTCAAACAACTGCCTGCCGTCGTCGCATCACTTACTACTACTGTGATATCTCCTACTAACGTACAATTATCTGTTATCGTTACTGACGTTGGATCTCCCGTAGGAATATTATCACACTCCACTGTAATCACACCTGGTACATTCGTTATCACCGGAGGGATTGTATCAGAAACAAAAATTGTTTGTGAAACGACTTCTTGGTTTCCACAATCATCAGTGGCTGTCCATGTTCGAACTAATTCGTAGGTATTCAGGCATGTTGCATTTTGAGTAGTTTCAGTAAGAACAACAGATACGCTACTTCCACATTTTTCAGCTACGATTTCAGTTCCAATAACAGGTGGAGCAGGAATACTATTACACTGCACACTTGTATCTATAGGCTGCGCAATTGTAAATATTGGGGCTAAAGTATCTAGCACAGTAACTACTTGACTTTGTGTAAATCCATTTCCACAAGCATCAGTAACCGTCCATACTCTGGTAAAGGTTCCTGTATTATTACAACCAGATAATGCAGTGGTATTGTCAAGATAAGTAGCAACTGGTGAGGTACTACAAGCATCATCAACATTGGTAGGAATACCTATCGAACTTGTCGTTGTATCTATCTGACAATTTACATCAAAATATAATGTTGTATCAACCGGAACCGTAAAGGTTGGAGGAATTGTATCTGTAATTGTGATCGTTTGGATTCCTGTTGCAGTATTCCCACAATTATCTGTGACCGTCCAAGTACGAATTAAATCTCCAGTGTTGTTACAACCAGAAATCAGATTACTAAGATCATCATTATAAGTTGAAGTAACCGTACCTCCACAAGCATCAACAACACTAGTAGGATTTCCAGTTGACGTGGTCATCGTATCGACTAAACAATTTAAGTCTAGATACAAAATCGTATCATTAGGAAGCGTAAAGGTTGGGGCTAACGTATCTGCAATCGTAATACTTTGGACACCTGTTGAAGTATTACCACAACCATCCATTACGACCCAAGTTCTTAACAATGTTCCTGTCGAATTACATCCAGTCAGACTACTCAAATCATCCGTATAAGATGTATTGATAACGCTACTACAATTATCGTCAAGATTAGAAGGTACTCCAGTAGAAACTGAATTTGTATCTACGCTACATAGTAAATCTAGATACAAAGTCGTATCTGCTGGTAATGTAAAAGTAGGTGCTAAGGTATCTAGAACGGTAATTATCTGATTCTGTGTGGTTATGTTACCACAGTTATCAGACACCATCCATGTTCTAGAAATAAATCCAGTATTATTACAATTATTTAAAGTAGAAAAATCATCCGTATACGTTGCTGTAAGTACTCCGCTACAAGCATCATTTATACTCGTCGCCATTCCAGTAGAAGTAGTCGAAGTATCTATAGTACAAGATGCATCTAGATATAGCGTAGTATCTGCTGGCGCCATAAATACTGGTCCTAAAGTATCAACAATCGTGATAGACTGGGTTTGTGCAGTGATATTACCACAATCATCAGAGACACTCCAAGTTCTCAGGATAAAACCAGACGTATTACAACCAGTGAGGTTCGTAAGATCATCTGTGTAAGTTGCTGTTAAGCCAGTAGAACAACCATCATTAATATTTATTGGTTCACCAGTAGAAGTACTTGTTGTATCCACATCACAAAGCGCATTTAAATATAAGGTAGTATCTGCAGGTATTGTAAAACTTGGCGCTAAAGTATCTGCAATTGCAATCGTCTGAATCCCTGTAGCAGTGTTTCCACATTGATCAGATACTGTCCATGTTCTTAGTAAATTACCAGTAGAATTACAATTATTTAAGTTTGATAAATCATCTGAATAACTGGCAGTAACCGTAGGAGAACAAGCATCCATAGAGGCTGATGGAACTCCAGTAGAAGAAGTGGTGGTATCTACTAAACAACTTGAGTTCAAAAACAATATAGTATCTGTCGGTATTACAAAGACAGGTGCCAACGTATCAGCAATTGCTATTGATTGAATTCCTGTAGCAGTATTTCCACATTCATCAGAAACTGTCCATGTACGAAGAAGCGTACCTGTATTATTACATCCAGACAGTCCACTAAAGTCGTCATTGTAATCAACAGTAAATGATCCAGAACAAGGATCAGTTATATTTACTGGAACACCAGTAGAAGTATTCATAGTATCAACAGCACAAGCATTATCAAGATACAAAGTGGTATCTGCTGGCATTGTGAAAGTTGGTGGAATCGTATCTAGTAAGATAATGTTTTGTATCTCTGTACTTGTATTTCCACATTCATCAGAAACTGTCCAAGTACGAAGAAGTGTACCCGTGTTACTGCAACCAACAGCAAGCTGAGAAAGATCATCCGAGTAATTAATTGTAAAGGTTGATCCACAAGCATCTGTAATATTTATTGGAGTTCCTGTAGAACTAGTCGTGGTATCAACCTGACAAAGATTACTTAGATATAAAGTGGTATCGTTTGGTGCCGTAAATGTCGGAGCCAAGGTATCTGCAATAGATATTGTTTGTATACCTGTTGCGATATTTCCACATTCATCCGAGACAGTCCAAGTTCTAACGAAAGAACCTGAAGTATTACACCCACTTAATCCACTAAGGTCATCTGAATAATTGAAACTTGTAGTCCCAGTACAAACATCGTTAACATTTGTAGGTACTCCGGTAGAAGTAGACGAAGTATCTACCAAACAGAATAAATTAAGATATAATGTTGTATCCGTGGGTATTGTAAAAGTTGGAGCTAAGGTATCGACAATAGTTATATTCTGTGTTCCAATAAGCTGATTTCCACATTCATCAGAAACCGTCCAGGTTCTTGCAAAGGTTCCAGTGTTGTTACATCCACTCAATGTAGATTGGTCATCAGCATAAGTAATCGTCAGTGTACCAGAACAATCATCTAAAGCATCTGTAATAGTTCCAGTAGAAGTAATTGTAGTATCTACTGTACAAGATGCGTTTAGATAAACGGTCGTGTCCGCAGGGATGGTAGCTGTTGGGATGCTATTATCTTCATAAATAATATTTGCTTGAGCGGTAGCAATGTTCCCACATCCATCGGTAGCCGTAAACGTAACTAATGCTGTTCCTGTAGGTCCACAGCTATCTGCTAACGCAGAATAATCATTTAGAACCTCTACAGAACAATTATCTGAAACGGTTGCGCCACCATAATTATCCAACCACTGAGTAATAGAGTCTGTTAAATTTATTGAACTACTACATTCTAACATTAAATCACTTGGAGTTGAATTCCAAACAGGTAGATCTACATCTAAGACATTAAACATAATTGTATCCGTTGATATACAACCTCCTCGACTGACAGCAAGACTAATTGTTTTCACACCACAACTATCAAAGGTAACGCTATGCGGACCTATGCCTGAAATTGTATCTGGCGTAGCATTTGTTCCAAAGTTCCAAAAATATTCCGTGTCTGGTCCATTATCAAATGCACTAAAAACAGCCATATCAGCTGGACAAGAAATAGGAGGAACTGATATGTTAGCAGTTGTTCCACAAGCGGGATCATCACAATCAATGAGTCCATTTTGATTATCATCAATACCGTTGCCACAAATTTCATAACAAGGGATAAGGTTTAATTCATAACAGCAGAAAGGTGAAGCACCACAATCACTTAAAGTTGACACGCAAATATTATAACGACCTGAATCAACCGTAGTCGGATCAATAACAATTGATGAAGTACTATCTCCACTTATAATATTAATACCTGATGGTAGCATCCAATCAAAGCCGGTAGCATCTGGTAAAGAATCAATCGTGAAGCGAATCGAATCATTGGTGAGACAAGTAACTAAATTAGCCGTATCTGGAAAAATAAAAGTACAAGAGAAAGGTACCGCATCATTGAGAATGACTTCTACGGGTCCTGTTTCACAACTTCCATTATCATTCCGAGCAAAGAACTCATAAGTTCCAGAAGTTAGTCCTGTAAAGGTACCACTCGACTGCCATGCCCCTGTTCCTAATCTATATTCAGGAGTTCCTACTCCACCAGAAGCAGATATGGTAATGGAACCATCTGAGGCGTTACAAGTAGTAGGATTAACCTCTGCATCTACGTTTATTATTATAGCATTGGGTTCAGTTATTATAATGGAATCAACGACTTCACAAGAGTAACTATCAGTAACGGTTACATCGTAAGTACCCGCAACTAAGTTATTTGCAATATTTCCACTTGAAGAAATTGGCCCCGTATTCCTACTACTCCATTGATAACTGTAAGTACCGATTCCTCCTGAAGCAGTAACTGTAGCTTGACCGTCATTTTCACCAAAACAAGAAATAGGAGTCGTTGTTGCTGTCGAAGCCATTAATATTGGCGGATCGTTTAAGGTAATATTAGCTGTTTCAGTACAGCCATTCATATCAGTAGCCGTAACCGTATACGTACCAGCGCTTAGAGAATCTGCGATAGCAGTGTTATCACCATTACTCCACTCGTAAGTAAATCCTCCTGCTCCGCCTGTAGCATTAGCTCGAGCTGAACCGCTATTCCCTCCAGCGCAACTAATCGCTTCTCCATCGAAATTAGAGGTGATAGAAGTTGCAATAACAGTTGGTGGAGGTTGTAACAAAGTGATACTATCCAAGGCAGAACAGCCTAGGTTATCCGTGACCGTTACGTAGTATGTTCCTACACTTAAGTTTCTAATCGTATCTGAAGATTCAGCATTACTCCATAGTATAGAAATCGGTGCAACTCCACCTGCTATACTAACAAAGGCCCCACCATCATTATCCCCATTACATTCAACATTATTTAAACCCAGGGCATCTATATCTAGCGTTGACCCAACAAAAATTGTTTGTTGTTGAGAAGATGTATTTCCACAAACATCCGTGGCCGTCCAGATACGTTCTATTTCAAAACTACAACCCGTGGAAGTAGTATTTTCAACAAAAGTAACGACTGGACTAGGATCACAATTATCTTCTGAATTAATACATCGAGGGAATATTTCTACCTCGGCGATATTCATTATATCCCCATTTTGCAGTTGAATTCTTACATATCTTCCAGAACTAGCAACTGGAGTATTTGTAGGGAATTGCGCCTCAGATCCTTCAAAATAACTATGTACTTCAGGATCAGCTAGCGTAGTAGTTAGATCAGTGGAAGTAAAAGGTTTTTTAGAAATAAGAATATAGTAATCATCCGTTCTATTTTGACAACAACTTGTTCGATTAAAAACATGAATGGAGTCTAATTGATATACTGCTAAAAGGTCTACTTCCCACCAAGGTTCTACTTCTGTAGCAGTGTGATTAATGTTACTATAAATTCCATCAACCAATCTACTTGCTGGTGCCCCATAAGCCACACTTGACTGAGTAGCTGGTTTTCCTAGAGCAATATTCGTAACACTATTTCCACAGTTTAAAAGTGGTGGCTCAGGAATTCCAGAAGGAGTTACAGTAATATCAGAAGGAATGTCCAATAGAACCGGTGCAGTTGTGTCAACTACGGTAATGTTTTGAGTCTCAACAAATTGATTTCCACAATAATCCGTCGTAGTCCATGTACGCGTTATCGTATATTCATGATCACTACAAGTATCGTTACTGGTTTGTGTGCTTGTCTCAGCAAAAGTGGTATTAACAATACAACCAGTCACTAATAATTCGGCAACAGCCGTGAGGTTTCCTCCATTCACTTCTGACAAAGCTCTTAACTGTACATATTGTCCAAGTTGATTTGGGAAAGTAACTGACTCTGGATCAGTTCCAGAAGTCCAAGTACCAGTAGCTACTGGACTTCCCCAATTGGTACCATCCATACTAACATAAAATTCATAATCACCAATACGTCCATCTGCATTATCCTGTCGAGGCAGGTAAGTAAATCCAGAGATATCTTCTACTTGTCCAAGGTCGATCTGAATAGCATGTGGCAATGATTCAGGAATAGCTCCTGTACAACAACATTGGAATTCTAAAGCATCGATGTCAAGGTCCCAAGCAGTAATATTAGAAAACCGAACAAAACGTGTATCATACTCAGCAACTAAATCATAGTTAAAGAAACTTGAATTGTTGGTGGAGAAAGGATTATCTCCTCTATTTCGATAGTTAACTCCGTCGCCAGATTCAGCGATACGAAGTGTAGGAGTTCCTCCTGTTGCTGGGCTTCTACGAAGTCTAACTGTGTAAGGTGTTCCAGCAGCAATTACTTCTCCTAGATCAATTACTAAAACCTGTCCTTGATTATTCAGTGTCGCAAAATTTCCATCTGCCGCACCAATAACATTAGTAGGATTAACTACTCCAGTATTTCCAACACCATTGGTAGCATGACCTACTCCACAAGTAGTTGGTGGACTACTATTCGTTAACCAATAGGTATTTCGATTTCCATCAATTGCTTCAGCTCCACCAAAGTTTGGACCTTGCTGGGAGTCCACCGAACGGCTACTCCAGCTATACTGTGGTAATAAACCTTCTTGGAAGCAGCTATCTTGAACGGCGGCCATATTAATATTATCGCAACTCAATGTAGTATCAGGGCCAATAAGATCTCTAATTGGACTAATCGGCGTTTCAACAGGGAATGTAACCTCTGCGTCTAAGCTTGCACCGTTATTCGTCGCACTTGCTAAATTTCGAACAAAAGTAGGATTTGAAAGATCATTAATAACCGCATTGAATTTAAACAAAATAGAATCATCTGGCAGGATAACACTTCCATGACGATAACCAAGTTCATCCAGCGGGAAGCTAGAGTATGGGTTAGGGTCATCTGCTAAGGTTGTAATATTATTTCCAATGATTGCGCTTGTTGATCCATCAATATAAGTCAATTCATCTGGTAAAGTATCCAATAAGGTTAGCGTTCCTACAGATAATGGAAGCGCTCCTGTATTACGGATCATAATGGTGTAAATTACTTCATCACATTCATCAAACTTTCCATTTCCATTAATATCTTTAGAAAGGTCCGCACATTTCGAAATTGAGAATGGAATACCATTTGGTAAGCCAGTTCCTAAATCGATTGCAGGTGAACCAGGACTAGCCGTGGCAGGATCTTGTCCCCAAGCACCGGCAATAAAAGCATCAGAATTATCACAAACCCAAATCCGCGTACCTGTCTGATCATTATCATTAGTGTCATATAATTTTATTTGTCCTAGCGCTTGGATAAAGTATTCTTCATCAAACGGAGTTCCAAAGTCATCGACAAATGCACCACCATCTCCATCGTGATCTACACAGATACGGATATTTCCACTACTAGTACTTCCTTCTGGAAAGTCAGCAGTGATCCAAATTGGAGCAGAGTTTTCTACCGCAGGTTGTACCCCACAAGCGACTACGTTCAATTCAGCAATAGTGGTCCAAGGTCCACCATTGATTTCAGAGTTTGCGACTAATCGAATGTATCGGCCATTTGTTTGTTCAAATACCACTTTCTTCATCACTGGTGTTCCATCAAACTCACCGGACACAACAGGAAGGCCCCAATCAGCAAGATTATTTGTGATATAGAAATCATAATCTTCAATATTTCCATTAGATGTTGTTCCATCATTAATTTCTAGTCCCCAATTTGTTAAGGTTCCTCCTCGAGGATTAAATGGCTCTTGTAAAATCAAAGTCCACACACCATTCATTTCCTCTCCATTAAAATTGGAAAGAGGGGTTAGAGAACGGAAGGTTCCTCCTCCCACGGGAGGACATGGATAATAGGAAGGAACATCATCATCAAAAGTAGCATTGATATTATCTTCGAAATCACAATTTTGATCAAAAATAGTAACTGTTGTACCACTTGGACTTTGTAATTGAATTCTAAGGAATCCAATAGCCGTATGATTTATGTTTAGGTCTGTTAAGTTTAAATCTTCAATGGTTCCAAAAGCAGTAACATTCAAAGTAGAAGTAACCGTTGTAGGGCTAGTAGGAATAGCCAGATCATTTGGTTGTGTAAAAGTCTGGTATACTGCTCGTGGATTAACTAATAATTGAGATAGATTATAAGAAGCTCCTAAATCAATTTGTATTTCATGGGGATGTGAAGGTGAAGTAGGAGTATATTGGGTGTGCCAAAAGGTATTTAAATCTCCATCAAAAACTTTTGCTCCATCTAAGCTCGTATTTTCGTCACTATCAGTTGAAATAAGGGTCCATCCAGACTGAGGAACAATAGCCGCATCATGACAATAAGTTGGATCCTGACCTGGAGCAAATCCAGCGATCGTAATTTGTGAAGTTAATTGATCGGCTGGAATTAGTGCATATCCCCAATCTCTTCCTGCATTATCATCCCACCAATTAAAACCATTCGCATCAGAATCAATAGTAGCAATGGCGTAATAATTTTCACCATTTTCAGAATAAGTTCTCACTCCTGAATTTACAGGTATGGTAACTGACGTAGCTTGATTTGCTGGAACATTGATAGAACTTGTTCCAGATAATGTTTCGTAAAAGACTCGTACAGGGCTAGTGTTAGGATTATAAAAATGCAGCGCCGTAGGATGACTTGATCCATCTACTGTAACTCCTGATTGGTCATTAAGCGTAGAAACTGGACTATAGTAACTATTAGACCATTGTTCTACTGGTTTTAAGGTAAAGAATCGACTTTCAAAACTAGCACATATATCTCCCGTCAGTAAGTGAACCTGAATAGGTTGGTCCGCTAAAATTTGATCTCCTACACTGATATTTCCATCAATTAAGAAACTTTCTCCTTCTGATAAAACCCGCGTTTGAGCAATACCATTATCAATGTAATTAACGGTTGTTCCATTTCTCTGTGCCATGACTACGGCTCCAGTATATTCGAACATTTGGTTGACATCTCTATCTTCTCCTACTGGAATTTGATATTCTAGTCCCCAAGATTCAACTGGGTAAACTTCCAGTGCTCCAGCAAATAAAGTACTAGAACGGTCTGCCCAGTTAAGCTTCGTAATAGCAAGGTTGCCACGACTACCTATTTTATCTCCTCCATCATAATCCAATACGTCCTGCATCGTTCTTGAGTATACTGCATTATTCAGTACTATAATTTCAGCTGCGGATAGGAAATCATCAGCATCTCCAGGTGCGGAACCATTCGTCAAAATACCATCTCCCCAAATCTCTGTGGTTGGCTGAACTGGGAAATTTAAATTAGGTTCGTAACCATCTTCCCAATGATCATAATGAATAAGCGTTCCTCCTTCGACTACCCCAATAGAAACGTAGAGTTGAACAGGGTCGACAGGTTCTGCGGAAAGTATTCGACAACTTTCTGGGAAAATACTCTGTAATGCTTGCAAGACTTCATCCTCTGGTGCAGGCAAATAATAAGTTTCAACAAACTGAGTAGCAGCTACATCACCAGAACAAAAATTCAAGGTTGACCCACTACTTTCCACTCCATTACCTGCGATGAGTGTAACAGTAGAAGTAGCGGTACATGTTTGTCCGACATATCTTAGTTCAATATCATAAGTACCTACTGGTAGGTTTTCAAATAGGTTAGAAGACTGCCATCCAGTGACTCCAACTATTCGGAATTCAAAAGCGAAAGTGTTACCACTACCTCCTACTAAAATTCCTCCATCTGTGCTAACATTGGTGGTTGGATGAATAATGGTTACGTTAGCGATTGTTGGTGCTTCTGTTACATCCACGGTTACTGCTTGAGGTCCTATCACACAAGTCCCCACAGTATTTCTGACAAACATTAAGTAAGTTCCTGGAGCAAGGCCAGTAAAAAAGTTTGAAGACTGCCAAGTGGCTCCATCTATACTATATTCATATTCTCCCATCCCTCCAGTAGCATCTATTCTAATGATTCCATCATCTACCCCACAATCTTGCGGTGCACGTGCTTCTGCATCAAAGGTGAGATCCGTCGGTTCAGTCAAGGTTATAGAACGTTCAGTTGAACAGCCATTAATATCTGTAACTGTAACAGTTTGGAGTCCACTTCCAGCATCTGTAATAGATGCGGTTGTTTGTCCTCCACTCCATAGATAAGTATATGCTCCTGTTCCTCCCGTAGGATTAGCAGTCAATGATCCATCGCTGTCGCCCAGACAACTAACGTCAAAACCATTATAAGAAATATCCTTGTTTATCGTAATACTAACTGGATCAGGGTTGTTAATCGTGACGCTGGTAACTACTTCACAATTATTAGCATCCGTTACGGTAACCGTATAAGTATTTGCTCCAATATTAATTAAGCTATCACCTAAAAATCCGGTGTCCCACCGATAAGAATATCCAGGATTTGGAGTTCCACCGCTGGCCTCAACAAAAACACTACCATCTAGTTCTCCAGGGCAGCTTATATTTGCTCCAAAGTAGTTAGATGTAACGTAAGCTGTAGCCGTTAAAGCAGGAGGATCATTTAAGGTAACGGATGACGTAGCCGTACACCCATTTGCATCTGATACAGTGACGGTATATGTTCCGGCAGAAATGTTTGTTATTTCCTGGGTCGTCTCTAGGTTACTCCAAACATAGGTGTAAGGAGCAACTCCCGAAGCAGCATTTACGATGGCAGCTCCATCGCTACCCCCCACGCAACTTATATCCCGACCGGTATTAAATCGACTTACCGCCGCTGTAGCTGTCACCTGAGTAGGATCAGATATGGTAATACTCTCTACAATTGTACAACCACTATTATCGGTAACGGTGACGGTATAAGTTCCAGCTCCAATATTTGCATTTTGCTGTGTAGTTGCGCCATTACTCCAATTGAAGGTGTATGGAGTTCTACCTCCATCTGGATTCACATCCACCGTGCCATCCAATGCTCCAGGACAAGAAATGGCATTTCCAAAATGGTTAGAAACGACTCTGGTTGTTCCAGTTAATAAAGTTGGTTCGACAATTTCTTGAGTAAGGTAGGCAATACATCCTTGATTATCTGTGATGGTAAGAGAATAGCTTCCTGGAGGTAGAGAATTAATGTCTTTCGTTATGGCACCATTCGACCATAAAAAATTATAAGGTCCTGTCCCTCCGACTACTGAAACATCGAGTGAACCATCATCTGCACCGAAACAAGAAATTTCACTATTGATAGCAGTTGCATAAAGCGAATCAGGTTGTCCAATCGTTACCTGAATGGTCGTATCACAACCATTAAAATCAGTAATTAATACATCGTAAACTCCAGCAGGAAGTCCTTCTCGATCTCCATCATCATCCGCAATATCTGATATATTCTCCTGTGTAAGTCCCCGAGTATAATAACTAAAATTATCCATTCTTCCTCTATAAGGAAAATAACCAGCAGGAGCAAAAACAAAAGATATTGGAAGGAATGTCGCTTCTAGATACGGCATTGTACCGTTGTTATATCCAATTCCAGAATGATTAACTGCGGGATCTGATGGCATTTTTAGAATAGGAGGATGGCTGCTATTGTCTGCCAAGGTATGTAATTGTCCATTCACAATAACGGACAAAATACCATTGTCAAAGACAAACCCTACTTGTGTCCAACCTACAAAATCTGCGGGATTAGTACTATTCGCAGGATTGTAAAAGTCTATTTTTATGTAAGGTCCAGGATAAAAAACATTATCTTGACTAAATGCTACCTGTAAATATTGTCCGTCTAGTACTAAAGCAATTCCGTTCTCAAAATTACCTTGCTCAAATAAGACTTGCCGTCTATCCACCCGATCTGGCCATATCCACATGGTTACAGCTAGTTCTGGCAAATCCGACTCCATAAAGCCCATATTATCATCGTACTTCAACCCTGTAAATCCATTAAAATAAAAAGCTTCGTTTTCATAACCAGATGTAGCGTATTGTTCAGAACCAAATAATAGATCAAGATGATGATCATTTCCTGTTTGATCATCCGTGGTATTATCCCAAGAATAAAAAGCCTCAATCCCAAGGTCATTCCAAGAGTAGGTATAGGCATTTACCCCACCCGTTACGTTTACATCAATACGACCATCACTCGCTCCATAACAACTTGCATCCGTAACAATCGCGTTGGCAGAGATTCGTTCTGGTTGGGTAACCGTGAGTGTATAAACGGCTTGACAACCATTATTATCTGTTGCCGTGACATCGTAGTCTCCGGCAGTTACGTTGATTAGATCGGCCCCTGTTTGTCCGTTACTCCATTCATAACTATACGGAGATGCACCATCCGCTGCGGTGGCGGTAGCCGTCGCATCACCATATCCGTAACAAGTAATATCTTCTCCTAAGTAGTCTGAGGTTACTACTGCTGTGACGCTAATAGGCGTTCCTGTAGGTTCTGTAATCGTAACGGTTTCTGTATCTGTACAACCGTTGCTATCGGTAACGATTGCCGTATAAGTACCAACACCAAGATTGGTTGCTATTTTTGTATTAGCAATCGTGTCAAGTGCTGCGTCTAGCCATATGTAAGTATATCCAGGAGTACCTCCACTTCCATTAGCTTCTGCTTCTCCATTAACAGAACCAATACAACTTACTCCAAAACCACCATAATTAGAATTGACCTGAGTAGTAGCCACTACTGGCGTTGGTTCAGTGACAGAAATGGTAGCCACGTCTGTACATCCTACTCCATCTGTGACAGTGAGTGAATATGCCCCTACTCCTACCCCAAAAAGGTTGGGAGTGGTTGCACCGGTATTCCATAAGTATGATTCTCCACTATTCCCTCCTGTTACAGTAGAAATAATGTTGGCATCCATATTTCCATTACAAGAAACATCTTCTCCATTAAAATTTGTGGAAATATTTAAAACTAACTGAGGTGATTCATAAATAGTGTAGCTTTCAGAATCTGTCGAACTACAACCATTTTGTTGAACAATTAGCTGAACTGTCTTGACTCCGTCAGCACTATAGACTATATTATGTGGCCCACGGGAATTGGCAGAATTAGGTGTTGCATTGGCACCAAAACTCCAAGTATAAGTCGCTCCAGGAACATCAACAGCATCAAAAACAACTGTATTATTTTCACAATCAGCTGTTGGAAGTATAATTTCAGCTGTTGGATCCGCAGGAGTACTAATTGTTTCGGTGGTAGATACCAAACAGGTACCGTTACTATTCCTAACATCGATCGTATAGTTTCCTGAAGCAAGCGGACCAAAGAAAGGACTAACACCCCAAGTACCACCGTCTAATCTATATTGAAAGGTTCCAGTTCCTCCAGAAGCATTTATAGTTAAAGAACCATCATCTACCCCACAAGCAGTGGTATTAGCAACAACAACATTATCAATAATCGGGTTTGCAAAAACAGTAATATCATCAGTAGTTGTGTTTGTACAACCATTAAAATCTGTATAACTGTAAGTAATGGTATGCGTTCCGATCCCAGCAGTCGCTGCGGAAAATTCATTACCACTTACTCCAGTTCCGCTGTAGGTTCCACCGGCAGGACTACCCGTATTTAGCGTTATTGTTTCGTCTATACAAGCTAGATCACTGGTTAATACAAATGAAACTACAGGAAGCGCAAATACTTCAATTTGGTCAGTAGCCGTCCCCGTACAACCATCTCCGTTTGTAAATGAATAAGTAATCGTATGTGTACCTACTCCTGCTACAGAAGCATCGAAATTTGTTCCACTTACACCCGGACCACTATAAGTTCCTAAAGCAGGAGTACCTCCTGCTAATGCCAAGGTATTAGATGTTACACAAGCACCATCATCTGTTAAGCTGAGCGTAACCAAATCACCAAGAAATACTTGAAGCGTTTCACTGGTTGAGGCAGAACAAGCCCCATTGTCCACCGTCAGTTGGATGGTTTTATTTCCCCCCACAGAATAAACGACATCAATAGGAGCAGTTGAGCCAGTCGTGACGGTAAGTGGTGTTGCATTCGGACCAAAATCCCAACTATAGAAAGCACCTGGGCCTGCATCAACAGGAGAAAAACTAATCGTAGTTCCTTCACAAGCTGCGCTAGGCATATTAATTTGAGCGGTAGGAGCTACTGGATCTGATAGAACGATCGTATTAGCAGTCACTAAACAAGTTCCGTTATCATTTTGTATTTCTACCATATAATCACCAGCACCTAACCCGGTGAAGGTATTACTAGTTTGCCACGGCCCGCCATCCAATCGGTACTCTAAGCTTCCACTACCTCCTGTTGTAGTAATAGAAATTGATCCATCTGTTGCCGCACAATCAGTTGGATTCGAAGTATTTACAGCATCTATCGTTGGCTCATCAAATACTTCAATATCATCTGTGACAATAACCGTACAGCTATTAATATCTGTAAAAGTGTAGGAAATTGTATGAATACCTATACCAGCTACCGAAGCATTAAAACTGCTACCAGAAACACCATTACCGGAATAGGTTCCGCCAGCAGGGCTGCCATCGGTTAAGAAACTAATATTTTGATCGAGACAAAGTGTATTATTTGAGATAACAAAAGATACTACTGGTAGTGTACTGATTTCTACTTCCAAAGTATCCATAGATACACAACTGTTTTCAGTCACTGTCAAAATTACTTCTTGAAAACCCGCAGCAGAAAAAGAAGCCGTGTGAGGTCCAAGTCCTGTGGCAGTAGCTGGTATACCATTGGCACCAAAATTCCAACTATAAGTTGCACCTGGACCAGCATCAACCGCAGTAAAATCTTGTCCTTCATTCAAACAGCCTTTAGCTGATGCATCAATACTTGTTATAGGTAAAGGACTAGCTACCGTAGTAGGTCCAAGACTACCCGAGCAAGAGGTCGTGTTACTAACGTAAGTAATATTATATATACCCGCTGTAAGGCCAGTGAAAACAGTATCTGTTGTTGCCAGTCCTCCGTTTACACTAAATTCATAATCAAAAGCTGGATTATCGACTGAAATTCGTATTTCTCCATCGCTGACGCCACAATCACTTGGGTCCGTAATGGTAACTGTGGGTATTATTTCTTCAATTACAACAATAGAATCTTGAATTGTACCAGTACAACTATTAGCATCCGTATAGGTATACGTAATAACATGAGTACCAAGGCCAGCAGCTGCTGGATTAAAATCAGCATTTTCAACTCCAACGCCAGAAAAGGTTCCACCCGTAGGTGTATTTCCACTAAGTGCAAATAAAGGAGCAGTACTACATATTGTATCAACTGGTTCGTCATAAATACCCAGTAATGCCAACACAGTAATAGAATCAACAGCGCTATTCGAACAAAGACCACTAGTAACAGTATAGGTGATAGCATGCGTGCCTATTCCAGCAACGGATGGATCAAAATCAGATCCAGTAACCCCTGCTCCGGTAAAGGATCCTATTGCAGGAGATTGCCCACTCAACGTAACCACCCCATCGTTTAGACAGAAAGTAGAGTCTGGTAAATCAAAACTAACTGTAGGAGTAGGATTAATAGTAAAAGTACTATTTACAGAATTCGTACAACCATTTAGGGTTACTAAAAGTATCGCAGAATTAGTTCCGATATTACTAAAAGAAATACTATGTGGCCCTATTCCTGTGGTAGAAATTGAAGAAGCACCTGCACTAAAAAGCCAAAAATAAGTAGCCCCTACTCCTGCATCAGATGCAGTAAAATCAAATGTTTCATCTTGACATAAATTCACTGGAACTATATAATTTGCGACGGGTAACGGGTTAACAGTAACTGATACTGATGCCGTACTAGTACAATTATCACCACTCGTAGTTACCACATTATATGATCCACTTGCAATGGTAGTAGGATTAGCAATAAATGGATTCTGATCAGAAGAGGTAAAGCCATCAGGACCAGTCCAATCCCACGTCACGGCATTGGTACCTGTTTCAGATAAGAAAATGGTATCTCCCTCACAGATAGTACTAGGACCTGTAGCCACAGCCACTGGATTAATACACGAACTATCTGCACAATCTGTGTCTCCATCTTGGTCGTCATCAATCCCATTATTACAAATTTCATCTGGACAAATAGTATAGGTTAGTGCATCTGAAAAATCTATACAATTCGCCGTAATATTTTTTAGTGTATCACCAATTGCCGTATTTGTAATAGAACTATCATCTTCATAATCTACCGCAAGTACCATAAACTTTCCAGGAGCAACGCCCAAAAAAGTAGGAGCAATCGAAGTAGTATCTACAATGACACCGACCGAGTCGGTCAGTAGATAAAGGGTAATATATCCAGCGTTTGGATTAAGTCCAGCAGGAGAAAAGTTAATATCAGCAGGAGCAACAAAATCACAAGTAGAAGAAAAATCACAGCCGTAACTGTTTACAGTTCCAACAGGAGCAACGCAAGTACAAAAATCATCATCATCTAAAACGCCATCGGTATCACAATCTTGGGCAAAAGAAAGGGTAGAAATTCCTAGTAAAAAAAATATTAAAAATAATTTCGTTGAAGTGAAAAAGACTGATCTAGAGCATATACTCCAAACAGAAAAACAGCTAATATGAGCATTTAACTCACTTAACTGTGGATTGATTTTTAATCTTAATAGAATCTCATCTACTAACTTCGATAAAAATCTATAGGTAGATCTTCTGTTCATATAATAAAATTTGCGCGAAGTATCACGACTACTACAAACAGATTAACTCATTGAAAATCAGCTATTTATTTGAGTAGCTTCTAAAAGAAAAATCAATACTTGGTGGCTTTTTCATACAAAAATGGGATTGACCATCCAAAAAAAGTTTTTCTAATAGCGGGGATAATGAAACATTCAGGAAATAGGTAATAGGGTATAATTTCTGAACCTCTATATAGAGAGGCAAATATTATACCATTTAGATATGATTTTATTGAATATGAAATTATTGCAATAGGTTGGTTGAAATACAAAGACCTCCGATCGAAGGTGATAGGATAAAAAAGAGCAAAAGAATGCTATGCGTGTCTCCTTCTAAAAGAAAAAAAACGCAAAAGAACTGAATATATAGTTGACAATGATTGTGCCAATCAGAAGAGAGGCTTAGGGAAGATCATCTAGAATCTGAAGCAGGCTATAATTAATTCTATTATTATTCTGTCTAACATTTTCGTCAGAAAGGATGCCCATCATTTGATCTCTTTTTAAGCTACTCCATCTACTTTTTAACATCACCAGTTGATTCCTGATATCCTCTTCTAGGCTTAGGTCGTCTAATAAACTATCGAGCACTTTTTCTGTTTTACCTGCTCCAATTTGTTCTTTGAGTTTCGCTCGGTTTGACGTTTTCGGTGGTGGAGCGACTATCACCTTCTCCTCAGACAAATGTAGATATTCGCGAATGGCTTTGACCAATCGTTCCATCTCTGTCTTCCAATAATCATTAGTTAACCTAATAGCATTTTGCCAAGTGATCGCTTCCATGCTTTTTGGAATCTGATCTCGTTTAGGCATTGGTGCTCCATTGATAAGAATCGGGATAACTAATTTCTGGTCTTTAAAGGCTAACGCTGTGCTTACCTCGATATTGACATAATCATTAGGATTCATAATCCGTATATTTCCTTCGGCATCCGTCAGACTGACATAGCGGTCGCCAATAAGTACCAAGACTACCTTGCAATCTCTTAGGGTATCACCAATTGCCTTACGAAAATCCTTGCCCAGACCAATATCATGGATGTCTTTAAATACCATGTCTGCACCAAATTCTTTTTCAAGATAGTCATGTAATCGTCCTGTTGCACTGGCGGTATCTTTGCGTCGGTAACTAAGAAATATCGTATTTTTTAAATCGTTCCTCATGTTGGCTTTTTGTGAAAAACTAAGAGAATTTAAAGGTAGTAAAAAAAATTATTTGTGAAAAATTTATAGATCACCATTTTGGTTACCATGTTTTCACTGTTTTTTTCTCTATTTTAGAAAATTATTCCGATAATGTGTAAAGATAACACCAAAAAATGAAAACGCTCTAAATATGACTACTGAAGAATACTTAGAAGAACGCGTAGAAAACCAAAGAGCTTGGTATAGTAAAAAGTCAGCCGTACTTAAAAAAAGACATCAGAGCCTCCGGGTAATCGTCATTCTTATTTCTGTTATTTTACCTTTTCTAACTGGAATTATGAGTGACAAAACACCTATTATAAAAATTACCATCGCGGTTGGGAGTTTACTCATTGCCTTTTTTGAGGGCATTTCTTCCTTATTCAAATACCAAGAGCAATGGCTTAATTACCGAAATACTGCAGAAGCCTTAAAACGAGAAAAGCTATTATTCTTAACAAAATCTGGCCCTTACGAAACCTCTCAAGCACTTCCACTTTTGGTAACTCGCTGCGAGGGAATTATGAGTGAAGAGAATCAAACTTGGCAGAGTACACAAACTGAATAATATTTTCTTTCTAAATACCAAAACAACCTGATGAATCTAAAAAAAAGACTAACCTCACCCGGACCAAAAAGAATCCTCGCGCTGGATGGTGGTGGAATCCGCGGCGCCATTACGCTTGGCTACCTCGAGCGGATGGAAAAAATGCTACAAAGACGACACAAGAGTTCTAACCTTAGACTTTGTGATTATTTTGACTTGATTGGTGGAACAAGTACCGGCGCTATCATTGCTGGCGGACTCGCCATTGGTATGTCTGCGACAGAGATTAAAGATTTATATGAAAAATTAGGGGAGAAAATTTTTAGTCGGAAAGCAGGTATTTTCAAAAGGTTGAGTTATAAATTTCAAATAAGATCATTAGAAAGGGAATTAAAAAAGATCTTTGGTGATATGACCATGAGCAGCGACCGTCTTAAGACTGGATTCTGTGTCATTACCAAACGAGCTGACACTGGAAGTACTTGGCCAATTTTTAATCATCCTAATGGAAAATATTATAAATACACCAAAGACTATTTAGTAAGACAAGTCATCCGCGCCAGCACCGCCGCCCCTACTTATTTCAAACCAGAAGTTATTAACATCGGTAACAGTAAAAAAGGAGCTTTTGTAGATGGAGGTGTGAGTATGCACAATAATCCTGCTTTACAATTATTTCTGTTGGCTACCTTAAAAGAGTATAAATTCAACTGGGAAACTGGTGCTGATAATTTAATGATCGTTTCTGTCGGAACAGGACATTGGGAAAACGAGGAATCCATTGACATGGTTACGGACAATAAACTTTGGGATTGGGCCGGTGGTGTCATTTCGATGCTCATGAGAGATACCTCTGACACCAATGAATTACTCCTACAATATTTCTCTAACAGTCCAACTGCCAGAATAATAGATCGAGAAATTGGAAATTTAAAAAAGGACTTAATTAGCGAAAACCCACTTTTACATTATTTACGATATAATGCTATTCTAGAGAAGGACTCATTAGCGAAGCTAGGTTTCAAGAAAGTCAACCCAAAGGATTTGTACGAAATGTCTGAAGCAAAAAATGCTTTTATACTTACTTGTATCGGAGAAGAGGCTGCCAAAACAGATATTAAACCAAAACACTTTCCAGCCGTTTTTGATAAGAAAAAAAATAGTGATTTAGAAAATTTTGATATTGAAGGTTTTCTTAACAGAAACAAAATCGTTTAAGATAGTATTGATCAAAGCATAACGTATCATCGAATAATGGTCACATCACCTCGATATAGGATTTCGAATCCATCGATGAAATTTACTTTCAACTGGTAGACATAAACACCACTTCCAAGGGGCTCTCCTCTAAACGAGCCGTCCCACCCGAGTGGATCAGCATTTGGCGAGAAATTTTTTCTCTCAAAGATCAATGCTCCCCAACGATTAAAAATTTGTAAATATTCAATTTCCTGAACTCCATTTCCACCGTAAATAGTAAAGTGGTCATTCCGACCATCAGCATTCGGACTAAAAGCAGAAGGAATATAAATTTTCCTTTCCTTATCAATGGAAACAAGTATTATGTCGGAACTTTCACAACCATTTTCATCAATAGCCGTCAATAATATAGTGGTAGTATTGATCGGTTTTGCAAAGGGATTTGGACAAGCAACACAAGATAAAAAAGAAGTATCGCTCCAGAAAAAAGTATCCACTGGATTAGAAAACAAACCATTCAAACGCAAACTATCGCCTAATAAAATCTCTTCGTCATTTCCAAGACTAACGATAAATTCATTGGGCTGCGTTAATGAAACTTCGGTGTTCCAAGTACATCCATTTGCATCCTGAATACTTATTGGGAAAGTCCCTTCGGTTAAACGAACAAACTGATTCGAGGTACTATAAAAATTATTATCACCAAAAGAATAAACATAAGGTCCTACTCCACCGATTACGGAATCAATCAAAATCATTCCATCATCTTCGCCAAAACAAGATGGATCTTCTAATTCAAATAAGGCATCGGTTGGTCCTCCTGGATCAGGAGAAATGGATACTGTTTCTTCGGTACTACATCCATTGACTAAATCTGTCACCAGCAAAGTGTAGACGCCTGTTTGATTCATCTCTATTGCTACATCACTTGTAGAAATAGTCGAACCATCAGGATTGGTCCAAAGCAGAGAAAACGGATTCGTCGAAGATAAAATCTGTACTTCCAATGATGCTGTATTCGTCGCACAATCCAAAAATCTATTTCCATTAATTGCAACCACAGGAGGCTGGGCATTATCTACTACGGTTACGGAGGCTGATGATGTACAACCATTGTCCGTATTAGTGATTACTAACTGATAGGTACCCGGTGCGGTGGTTGTTTGCACCAAATCCGTATTCCCGTTAATTCCGATTCCGGTCCATTGCGCTGAGAAAGGTCCACCTAGCGAAGAGTTGCTGGCATTTAAAGTGACCACGGTATCCAAACAGGTTAATTGGTCAACCTCAGCAATCTCTACCACTGGAATATCAACAGAAGCATTCACGGTAAACAAAGTCGTATCGGCACAAGCACTTCCTATATTGGTAACAATTAGCTGGTAAGTGCCCGCGGTGCTAACTTCGATATTTATGTCATCGTTCATCGGTACCGTTTGTCCATCCAACCTACTCCAACGGTAAGTAATATTTCCTGAAGGTTGTGCATTTTGTCCCGATAGAATAAGACTACTTCCACCACCTTCACAGGTCAAGGTACTACTTCCTGTTTGGGAGATAATATTGGCTACTGGATTTTCAAAAAATTGAACCGCAAGCCCCATTGACGCTGAAAAACAACCATCCAATACATCCACTTGACCATTTCCAAGATCATTTCCAACAATAGCCGTTAGAAAATAGATTTGATTATAATTTAACATCGAGTGATAAGCGATCTCTGGTTGGTTATTTCTTAATAAAATATTTCCAATAGTACTGGCATCTCCATCATGTAGAAAATACTCCACCGTATCCGTAGCATCCAAGAATTGATTAATAAAATCTATCGTGATCACTTCGTCTCCACAGATTTCTAGTGGTGTTGGATCAGGTTCACCTGCTAGACTAGCACATGGGCAGTCACCAATTCCCTGAAAGACATAAGGTGCACAGAGGCGATCATCCGTAATGGTAAAACTGTAAGGATCATCTCTAGGGATAAGCGTACTAGTGTAGACATTTCCTAAACGGGCAAAAGGAACAACATTACTAGTTACATTATAAGAAGAAGGATCTCCACCACCAATCGTAAATTCAATTGTATAAGTATTATTATCTGGACTACAAATAATCATCGAATCAATTACCTGAGGAAGATCATAAACTCCTAACACTTCCATAGTATCTCTGCCAATACAATTATTACTATCTGTGACAGCTACGGAAATTGACTCGGGTCCCGTAGGACTAAAATCTTCCATTTGTCCAGATTCACCATTTGACCATACATAACTACTACCAGGATTTTCGGCATCCAACATTAAAACCTCTAACGGACAGATCGTAACATCGGGTCCTAGATCAACGATTGGTAATGGGTTGGTAAATACTTCCACACTATCCACCGTAGAACAGCCATTGGAAGCAGTAACGGTTACGTAATAGCGGTCTGCCTCGGCAGTACTAATGGTTGGTGTATCTTCGCTAGTAGACCAAATAAAATCGTTTGCTAAAGAGCTACCAGGATTTAGCAGCACTGGATCATTGGCACAAGTAGTTTGGTCCGCCCCTAATTCTGCGGCGGGTCTGTTGATGATAGCAACATTTATTTCAGCAGACTTTTGACAACCGGAAGTATTCGTAATAGTTACCCGATAGTTTTGAGCCGTCATAGCAGAAATTTCTCGGATAGAGTCACCTCGACCAATATCCGACCAATCGTATAAACAGTCGGTACAATTACTATTATTAAAAGCATCCAACACAAGCGGTTCGCCTTCACAAACGATGGTATCTCGAAGATTAATTTCAAGATCACAAACCGTTTTTACTAACCAAAAATCATTTAATCCATTGGTATCATCCGTTTTATCTCCACTGACAGGAGAGCTAGAAGCTCCCGCTAAAATATATCCTCCAGTTTGATTTTGAAATAGATTAAACATCACATCATTATCGGCACCACCGATCGTTCGATCCCATTGTTTAAAACCATTTTCATCAATATAAACCATCCAATAATCCCATCCGCCTTGATTTGGTTCGGATTTATCACCTTCAGCACCGGAACCAGAAAAACCACCCAATAGATAATATCCAGCGCTGTTTTGCTTCAGTCCGTAACAATTATCGAGTGCAGATCCTCCAAAAGTTACATCCCATTCTTTGGTGCCGAATGCATCAATTTTTATTCCCCACATATCTAGACCTCCTCGACTATTTTCGGATTTTGATCCAGAGATATCAGAATTAGAACCACCCGCAAGAAAGTATCCACCATCAATAGTTTGCTGAAAAGCAATCATCTCTTCTACTTCTGAACCACCATACCGATGCTGCCAGATGATGGCACCATTTAAAGAACTGACTTTTACAAACCACATATCTTTAACTCCAAGAGAAGGACTTGTGATATCATCACCTGCCCCAGATTGAGTGCTACCACCGAGTAGAAAGTGCCCATCAGGAGCGACTTGCACAACATTCAATCGCTCTTCTTCTGCTCCTCCTAAGGTTTTATCCCATTCTAAGACACCGGTAGCAGAAATTTTAACGATCCAATGATCAAATCCACCAAGATTGGGTTCGGATTTTTCACCGCTAACGCCAGAAAGCGAAAGTCCTCCTAATAAATATCCTCCATCTAAAGTTTGAACGATGGATGATAAAATTTCTAGGTTATCTCCACCGTAAGTAGCCTCCCATTGGAAAGTTCCGGTGGCATCTATTTTTACGATCCAGTAATCATCGAGCCCTCGATTAGCAGACAGTTTTTGTCCACTAATATCAGAGGCAGAAGTTCCACCTAATAAATATCCTCCGTCTGCAGTTTGAATCACACTATTACATCGATCTAACTCATCTCCTCCAAAACGAGCATCCCATTCTCTGTCTCCCTCGCTATTTGTTTTTAAGACCCAAAAATCTCCAACGCCTTCATTGGCTGCGGTCACATCACCATCATTGGCCAAAGAAGAAGAAAATCCAGCAAGAATGTAACCACCATCGGCTGTCTCCTCTGCACTGTTTAGCTCTTCCCATCTAGATCCTCCGTAGCTTCGATCCCACAATGGCTCGATCTGTGCCACTATTGTACCACTCCAGATCAGACAGATAAGGAACGTCAGTGAGCCATACAAAACAAAGGATAGGAGGTTTCTGAACATAGTATTTTTTAAAGTGAAAGATGTTAAATCAACATGCGTTTTACCTCTAAAAACTAAATATAAGTTCTAGTCAAAGATATAAATAATGTGGATTTTTAAAGTAAACTGGGTGATGAACTCTGTGTGTATGTGTACTAGTAGAGCAAAAAGGGGCAATAACGTAAGAGAGGCAAAGATACTAATTAACCGAAAATAATCCAACATTAACCCTATTACTAACGCAAAACATTTCACTTAATTTCCCTCAATTTTGGTATAATTGCTGACAAAAGTCATTGTAGAACCTTGAAAAAGGAAATATCTTTGAAAAAAGGACCGATAAGACCCCTTATCCAAAAAATAATGTATTTATGAAATTTTCGTTTAAAGCCATGTGGAATAATAAATGCCCTCGCTGTCGCAAAGGGGATTTGTACAAAAAACCGATGGAAATCTCCAATCCATTGGACATGCATAAACGATGTGAAGCTTGTAAACTAGATTTTGAACCGGAACCCGGTTTTTATTTTGGCGCATTTATGATATCCTATGTTATTACTGCTTTTATGCTCCTCATACCAGCGTTGACTTTGGTATTCTATTTTGAATGGACGGCTAATCAAGCCATGGCTTTCACCATCTTTTTGGCGGCCTTGACTTATCTAAAAGTATTGCGTGGATCACGTGCACTTTATCTCCACTTGATGATGGCTTATGATAAGGATACTCGAGAGTCTAACAATTCTGCCTCTAAGTACGATAAAAGTATTTTTTGATTTAGGGAATTCCCTTATTAGAATTATTTTTTTGAAATGATTTTCAACAATTTACAGGTTTCCCATTCTTTTATAACTTGGAAATTATATTGCTGTTTCGTTGACTTAAAAACGTTAGGCTGGCAGGTCATGATGATTTGATTATCTTCGTAAACAAATTTTCTTTTTAGACTAATATCAAAGCCTTCTTTTTCTCTATTATACTGTTCACGGTAAAAAACAGCCGACCCAGCAAAACCCGTCTCCACGATCGCATATTTTTTATATTGAGGATATTCTTCTGACACTTTTTTCATAAACCATCCATATCTTTCGTCTTTTAGAATAGGTTCAGCCGTTAGATTTTTGAATACAACTTTGGCATAAAGTGAACCCCAGACAATAAATATTCCTACCAAAATAGCCATGATATCCCGCCTAGGTTGTTCTTTAAGATAATTGAAAAATGGTACAGAACCTAGTGCCATCAGATACGCGCCAAATAGAAAAATAGGAGCAACATACCAAGTGGTTTTTGTTTTGGAAAGTGAGATGAAAAATAGGTAGCAAATAGCGACTAAACCAAAACACAAGATTGAATTTTTTAATTTTGGGGATTGGTCCTCTCTAAAGGCCAACAAAAATATCACTGGTAACATAAAAAAGTACGGAGTCATTTTTTTAAAGGCAAGAAACTCCAGGTAAAAAAGCGGTGGAAGATTGTGCGGTGCAATGGTTTTAGTATATCTTCCAAAAAGTTCATAATTCCACATCCTATCAAAAAATCCGGGTTGCTGTAATTCATAATAATAAATCAATCCTACGTATATCCCCACAAGGGTAAAGCTGGCCAACCAAAATCGATAATCTTTCAAGGTTGGAATAAGTTGCCGAGTAAGTAGTACAAACATGAGTAACCCCGGAACGAGCAGTCCGCAAAGAAGGTTTTTAGTTAATAACGCCGCTAGGGAAAAAAAGGTAAAAACAAGAAGTGGTTTTGTCTTTCTGGTCTCGATATAATCAATAAACGCTATCGTTGCCAGCACCAAATAACAAGCATAAGGAGCATCTTGATCACCACTTCTCAAAAAATGTGGTTCCACAAATCCAATCGTAGTTATCCCGACTAGTCCAAATACGTAGCCAGCCCAAGGAACGTCAAATCTATTTTTAAAATGAAATAAAACATAAAAAACAGTAAAAATGTAAATCAAGGAAGTCGGTAGTCGAATGGCCAATTCATTGATACCAAATATTTTAAGACTTAAAACTTGAAAAAAGGTGGTGAATGGCAGTTTTGTGTTTTGGTGATCCACCATATCTGGAAAAAAATTAAAATCATACATGTATCCGCCATACAAATGCATATATACTGCTCGCAGGGAAAACAAAGATTCATCCCAGGAGTGAATGGGCACTTGCTCTAATTGATGAAAAACAGCGAAATAGAGCACTACACAAAACAAGCATAGCATCACTAATTCTCCTTTCCCAAAATTATTTTTGATGTTCATAAAAATCTCTTTTCAAAGGCAAACCGCTTCATATAAAAATTATAAAAGAAGATACAGCCTGTGACTATTGCTTTCGTAATAAATTGATTTTCCGAAAAAAATACAATTTTACTCAAATTATGAATGATCGTCGTGCTGAAGGCCAACCCTCCCAAAGAAGAGGCTAGAGAAATAGCAAAAGCGAAACGTACTTTTCTATTTAATTTAAAAACATATTTTTTTTGAAGGAAAAAATTGATGATCATTCCCGTCCCTGAAGAGGCGATATTAGCAGAGGCCGGAGCAAAATTTTTGTAAATTAAAATTTGATAGAGACAATAATCAATGATTGTTGCCAAACTAGATGACCCAGCAAACTTAAGCTTAAGCTGTATTAGGCTTTTTATCTTTTGAAGCCTCGTTTGTTTTTCTACCATTGACACTAATCTGAATAACTAGGATTTCTTTGTTCTCTTTCATTTAATGCAATAAAGGTAATATTTTTTCTGACTAGAGACGTATAACTTAATACATAATATAAGCAGCCTCAATGCTTAAATTCTTTTTGTCAAACTAGCCTTTATTAATGGTTCGGTAATTTTTTAATTGATGTATGATAAGCTAAAAATGCTGTTATTTTGCCCTACCCTTGCTGGCAGGCAGGCTGTTTGCTGGTTGGCTTCCCTTTACCGTAAAATACGATAGAGGGAAGCTAACTAGCTAACAGGCAAACCAGCCAACAAGCAAAAAATGGGTACTAGATTTATTTTTCTAAAAGTTACCGCACTATTACTTTATAAGTTCCTTGAATATTTAATTTTACAGAATAATCATCCTCTTTTTCCTATTTTTGTATTTTAATCTTTCGCTTACAGTTTTTTACAAAAAAAATTGATATTAATGGCGTCACAACCACAAGTTCAAAGCCTTATAAACGATCAACAGTGAGGAACAAACAGACTCAAAACAACTCAATTATAAAATATTGAAAAACATTAAAATATACCACGGATTCCTCCTCTTGGTGGTCTACACATTGGTGGGATTGTGGATTACGCCAGATTATGGATTTTCTATTGACGAGGAAGTACAAAGAAATCATGGCGTAGTAGCGATGCACTATATTTCAGATGTTTTTAAAATAGACATACCCTGTATTGCCGGCCAGCATGAGCAGGTAGATTATCGTACGTATTCTCAAAGATATTACGGTAATGTTTTCCAGCTAACGGCCATTAGCCTAGAGTGTCTTTTTGGAATTAAAGACTGGGGATCGAGGTATTTGCTGCGGCATTATATGGTTTTTTTACTCTTTTCTGCCGCGGCCTTCATGATGTATTTTTTAATGGTGGCAATTAGTCAAGATGCCTTTATTTCCATTTTATGTCTGCTACTCTTTTTGACCCATCCCCGCATTTTTGCCCATTCGCATTATAATCCCAAGGACTTGGTCCTTTTATCTGTCTATAGTATCTCGATGTATTCTCTTTATAAAGTCTTTAAGGATGATCAGATTAGGTGGCTGGTGTTTCATGGCTTCATGATCGGCTTGCTGATTAATGTAAGAATTGTAGGAATTATCCTTGTCCCTATCACCTTGTTCATCCTTTATTCGAATCTCAAGGATACCTTAAAGAAAAGAAGTATTTCTGCTTTGATCTTTATCTTATTCGCTGGCTTGTTTACCATAGCACTTTGGCCCTTATTGTGGGAAAACCCATTCGGTAATTTTGCTTGGGCCTTCAAAAGCATGAGTAAATACCCCTGGCTAAAAGACCTCATTTATTGGGGAGAAGCAGTGCCTTCCGTCGATGCGCCCTGGACCTACTTATTTAGCTGGATAGGAATTACGACCCCTTTTACATATACCGGGATTTTTATAGCAGCTATCCTTTTGGTCAGTTATTTGGTGCTAAAAAATCCAATTAAAAACCGCTATGCCTTAGCTATTTTAGGACTGAGTTTAGGACCGATAATAGCTGTCCTTTTACTGGATTCTATTTTATATGGAGGCTGGCGTCATTTATATTTTATCTATCCTGGATTAATCCTGTTATCTATGTTTTTTCTAAAAAAAATAAAAACAGACTACACCCGTATTTATAAATGGGTAACAGCAGTCCTCTTCTTGCAAATAATTTTCACCCTTGGATGGATCGGTAGTAACCATCCGCTGCAATTTAACTACTTTAATACCTTAGCCCAAAATGAACTTGGAAAATTCGAGCAGGATTATTGGGGATTGAGTTATAAAAAAGCGATGGAAATGCTGGTCGATGAACATCTAGTAGATGCCCCCAAAAAAGAAGTTGTTTTCTCCTATGATTATTCTGGCTACGGTGGTTATGAGTTGCTTAGTCAAGCATATAAAGATAAAATAAGATTTAGTTGGAAGATAGAAGAAAGTAATTATTTTATTTCCCATTATAGACGTTTACCGGATATTGCTGCTTATCGAAAAAAGGAAGGCCTTTATGCAAATTTACTATTTGAAGTCATGGTTGATGGAGTCCCCATTTGTGGAGTTTTTAAACTCAAGTAATAAGCTTAGTACTTTTTTTAGAACGATGGACGGGCTGGCTGTCCTTCCCCTTTCTACCATAAAGCAAATATTTTGATCCAAATCAATTGAACAAAATCGTTTTATAGGTGTATTACAAGAAAATGAATTATGGAAAATGAAACGGTATTTATTTCGGTCTCACAAATTAAGGTCAACACCGCAACACATCTTTTAAATGAAGCAGGTGTCAATGCACATATTATCAATAAAATGGATTCGGCACATGCCAACTTATTTGGGCATATTCAAATAATCGTGGCTAAAGAAGATGAAGAAAAAGCCAGAAAAATATTAATGGAGGCCGAAATTCTTTGATAATAATTTTTAATGATTTACCTGCTGTGACTCCACAGCTTACCCTTTCTATCTTTACTAATAAGTCTTACCACTCATTCTTTCTGGATTTACTTCTGGCAATGTAAACGAGCGCAATCACCTGCTGTGATACCTCGACTATACAAGACTATTCCTTGCAAAAAATCACGTAAAAAACATATTTGCGGTGAATAAACACTTTATTCGACGCAAAAAATGCGGTGAATAATTGCATTTTTAATGCTAATTATCTCGGAAGAAATAGTTAGTGTGAGCGGGGCTTGTTTGGGGCTAAAAAAACTTACCCCGTACCATGCACCCCATCCAAACAAGCCTGTAAAATCCTCGCCAATTGCTCCCCATTTTCTGGATATAAAATCGTTCGATGATCCCCCGGGCATTCATGAATAATAATCCCTTGCTTAGCAAATGGCTTCCATCCCAAAAATTCAAAATCATCCAGATAAAATCGTTGTTCTTTGGCTCTAAAAAGGTGAATCGGTCCATCGTAAGGACGCATTCGATAGTTGTTATAAGCCTGATTATTCATTTGATCTACTCGGGCCAGCCGCTCCTCATTGGTCGTTTTTTCAATCTTACCTCCAGGGCCATTTTTATAGGTCCAACGCTTCAATCGACGTCGAAAAACTTCCGATTTATATTTAAAACTTTCTACTGGATCACGCGCCAACAATCCCAAATTCCACGCAAGTTTTTTACCTGAACGAAAGATTCCTTTTTGGTTTGAGGAGGCTGTTTCTGAATCTGCCAAATGACCACGCACTACCGTATCCAACATCCCCAACATAGACACCTCTTTGCCCATCGCCTTCAACTGTTGTGCCATTTCAAATACAATCAACCCACCAAAAGAATACCCCGCCAAAGCGTAAGGACCATCTGGATTCTGCTCCAAAATTTCACTGATATAGTAGGCCGCCATTTCTTCAATCGACTCCAAAGGATCAATATCGCTTTGTAGTCCCAACGCCTGAATTCCATAAACCGGCTGGTCTTTATCCATATATTTTTTAAGCGCCTGAAACAAAAACACATGCAATCCCGCTCCGTGTACTAAATATATTGGCACCTTATTTCCTTCCGGCTGAATAGCTACCAATGCCTGAAATTCCATATCCACTTTATCTTGTTCGAGCAATCCCGCCAAGCTATGAATTGTAGAGTTTTCCATCAGTTTTGATAACGGTAGCGTTCGATCAAATTGCTTTTCAATCTCTGCCATCATACTTACGGCAATCAATGAATGTCCACCCAATTCAAAAAAGTTATCGTGAATTCCTATTTCATGAATGCCTAAAGATTTCGACCAAATGGCTTTTAATTTTTCCTCAGCTGGTGTCTGTGGTGCTACGTAACCACTCATTTCTTCGTCTCGTGTATAGTCAGGCTCCGGTAATAGCTTGCGATTAATTTTTAACGTACCCGTCAACGGAAATTTATCCATTTTCACAAACGCTGAAGGAACCATGTACTCAGGCAATTTTTCTTTTAAATACCGACGCAGTTCGCCTTGCTTCAAATCTCCATCCATGATTAAATAAGCGACAATTCGTTTATTGTCTGGCTGATCTTCTCGCACCATCACCACGTTTTGTCGTACGCCCGCATACTGAGATAATAGGGATTCTATTTCTCCCAATTCAATTCTAAAACCTCTGACTTTTACCTGATGGTCTACCCGACCAATAAAGTCGATATCTCCATCCGGCAACCAACGTGCAATGTCTCCAGTTCGATAAACCATCTCCTTTCCATTCAATGGATTTTCAACAAATTTTTCTTTATTTAAAGTTGGTCGCTTATAGTATCCTTTTGGTGCCACGCCTACTCCACCGACATACACTTCTCCGGGAACACCAATCGGCACTGGGTTTTGTTGCGGATCGAGAATATAAACTTGTGCGTTTTTCATCGGATAGCCAATGGTTTCATACCCCGTCTCCATTCGGGTAGCCAATCGATCTCCTGTCAATTTTTTAACGGTCGTATAAATGGTCGTTTCCGAAGGTCCATAGGCATTGTACAAATCTTTTCCGCGCGCCAATAATTGTTGAGCTAGTTCTTTGGTCAATGCTTCTCCAATACTCATGATGCGCATTTGAGAATGTCCATGCCAGCCAGCCGTCATTAACATCCGCCAAGTAGCGGGCGTAGCCTGCATAAAAGTAATGCCTGATTTATCTAATCTTTGCTTTAATAAGAATCCATCCACTACTTCTGCATTACTCGCAATCACTACTTTACCTCCCAGAAAAAGCGGCAAGAAAAAATCTTGTACCGAAGGATCAAAAGAAACAGAGGCAACACTCAACGTTATATCATCCGCAGTTAACTCGGCTGCTTCCATCATCGCATAATGATGATCTACTACTGCAGTATGCGGAATAAGAATTCCTTTTGGTTTTCCAGTAGAACCAGAAGTGTAAATAATATAGGCTAAGTCATCTGGCGCTAAGCCAATCTCTAAATTTCTGACCGTTCCGTTTTTATGTTCTTTATAAACAGATTCTAAGGTAATGACTTTATGATTGCCTGCTGGAACCTGCGGTAGCATTTCATTTTCTGTTAATAAAATTTCTGCTTGTGCATCTTCTAATATAACTGCTAACCGATCCTTCGGATTGGCTGGATCGAGGGGAACGTAAATTCCTCCTACTTTTAAAGTTGCCAACAGACTTACCAATAATTCAATAGAACGGTTAACAAAAATTCCGACAAAATCGCCTCGTTTTACACCAGCTCGTTGGAGATGATGTGCTAGATGATTGGCATCTTCATTTAATTGCTGATAGGTCATTTTTTTATCTTGACTTTCTACCGCAATGGCATTAGGTGTCTTTAGAACTTGTGCTTCGAAAAGACTCGTAATGGTTGCTTTATCGAGATAAGGAGTTTGATTTTTTGCCCAATTTAAAATGGTATTTTTTTCTTCTGCTGGTAATAAATTAAGTTTAGCAATCGGCAGCTTAGGTTGCGCAATGATATTTTCTAATAATAATTTGAAAGAAGATAGTCTGCGTTTGATCGTTTCGGCATCAAAAAGATCTTTATTGTAAATCCATTCAAAATCAACGCCGTCTGCAGTAGGTTTTACATTGATAAAAATATCAAAGGTTTCATAATTTCTGACAATGGGATTCATATCCGTTTCTAAGTTCCCAAATTTTAAATCACCCATTGCACTATCCATATTAAAAAGGATAGAAATAATCGGTTGTCGACTAAGATCACGAGGAAGATTTAGTTTTTTCACCAATGATCCAAGGGTATAATTTTGGTATTCAAAAGCATCTAAAATTTTGCCTCTCGTTGTTTTTAAATGGGTAGAAAAATCAACATTATCCGCTACTGGAACTCGTACAGGTAATAAACTCACGGCATGCGTAATCAAGTCTTCGTTACCCGGATTAGATTGCCCTGCCGCGACCATTCCCAACACAAAATCAGACTGCCCCGACAAGCGATGAATGAACGTATGAAAGGCCGTGTACATGGTCACAAACAACGTCGTTCCTTCTTGAATAGAAAACTGTTTGAGTTGACCAAATAATTCATGGTCAATACTAATTTTTTCACAACTTGCTCCATAGGTTTTTTGGGCAGGTCGTAGACGATCCGTCGGAAAATCCAGTACCGGAATATCTTCCGAAAACTCCGCTAACCAATAAGCTTCCGCTTCTTGATATGCTTCACTTTTGCGGTAAGTATCTTGCTCGGTCAAGTAATCACTGATCTGCTTAGGTGCAGGCAAATTTGGCATCATTCCATTGGCGACTTGCCCATATAATTTTGCTAAGTCTCCAATTAGTACACCACAGGAATAACCATCTGCTACGCCATGATGAGCCGTCATTAATAAATGATGAAGATTGGGCGCCAGTCGGATGATCGTTGCTCGGAACAAAGGCCCCGAGAAAATATCCATCGGTTGTTCCGATTCGATATCTAAATAAGATTGGAAGGCTTTCTTTTTTTCTGCTTCTGACAAATCAGATAGATCAATCAACGGGAAGGCCTGCTCCACTTTGGCGTGCACAATCAAGGTAGTGGTATCCGTATCATAAGTAGATCGCAGCGCCTCGTGCCGATCCACTAATAACATCAGCGCATTCTGTAAATGTTTTATGTCTAATGAGCCAGCCAGTCTGATATTACTACTCAGATTATAAGCTGCTGCGGCGCCATCACCGAGTCTTTGTTCTACCCATACTTCCTTTTGTCCTTCCGTAAGGGGTATTTTTTTTTTTTCGTTTAAACGAACACCCAATTCCGCAAGGTCTTTTTTATTATTTTTTTCTCTGCTCGGTGGATAAATAATCTTGTTCGTATCCGGCGCATCTTCCGCGACGGTCAATGGAAAAAATCCTGCCGTCTGCATCTCTCGAATCGTTTCGACAATTGTATCATAAGTAAAGTCTAAATCTTCCTGAGTATGGGCGGTAGAAATCAGTCCCGCTTTTTCCATCAGATGTACCCCTTTCATCCGTAAGTAATAGAAAAATAATTTTCCTAATGGATTTTTTTGTAATAATTTAATGGTTACTACTGATGCGCAGCTCAGTACTTGTAGCGGAACTTTTGTTTCTAAAAACAACGCTCTTAATCGTTCTGCAAAGCGAGCAGATTTTGCATTTAATGCATCATACATCGGTTGGCCTCCGCGCTTAATTTCTAGTAAGGCAGCATGAGCCGAAGCCAAACTCAAAGGATGTTTTACAAACGTTCCACCAAAAAAAGTAACCCCAACTTCTGGCACAGAATCGTCTCCATAATTCCAAGCACCACCATCAAAGGCATCCATAAATTTACGTTTCCCAGCCACTGCTGCCATCGGTAATCCACCCGAAAGAATTTTACCATAAGCAACAATATCTACTTCGATATCAAACCATTCCTGTGCCCCACCCGGCGCAACTCTAAAGCCGGTAATCATTTCATCGAAAATCATCGCCATCTCGTGCTCCGTACAAATTTTTCGGATCTCGTGGAAAAGCGGTCCTCTTTGCATATGAGGATTATTGGGCTGCACGGGTTCTATAATCACTGCCGCCACTTCATCAGCATGCGCACGAATTTTATCCAAGACTTCTGGATCATCATAGTCTAATACGATCACTTGATCCACGGCCCAATGTGGAATCCCTGGTGCAATCGGTACTGGAACAACTTTTCCATTTCGATTAATTCCTTTTACCAACATCTCATCTATGATACCATGATAGTCTCCACTAAAAACAATCAATCGTTCTTTATCTGTTACGGTTCTAGCGACGCGAATCGCAGCGGAAATTGCTTCCGATCCGGTATTCACTAAAGTAGATCTTTCACAACCTGTTAATTCACATAAGAGTTTTGCGACCTTTTCTGCCAAAGGCGTTAAAACTCCTAATTCAATTCCTTTTTCTAATTGCTCCGCAATCGCTTTCTGAATAAAGTCTGGCGTATGACCAAATAGACTAATTCCAAAAGCACTCCGATAATCCACATATTCATTCCCATCCACATCCCAAAGCTTCGCTCCCTTTGAACGTTCCACCGCAATTTGATAAATCATATCTTTCCACAAAGTCGTAAATCCACTAATCGCTCGTGGATCGGCTAGGTATGGTCGTTGACGATTGGTCAACTGCTGAGACCCTTTTGTTTTGGTGGTATAATTTTTAATCAGTTCATCTAAATATTTTATTTCTCGCTCCGTAAGATCTTCTCTAGATCGCTTATCTAAAGGTGCCCAAGGACCGAAAGCCATGCCTTCCGATTTTTCTTTTTTAGGCGTGCTTAAAACTTTATTTCCGGGAGGAGCAACCGTTTTTTTCACAATCCCAGCTGGTGGTTGCGGAGCTATTGGGGTAACTGGATTGGCAGAAAGACCAGTAGTGGAAGCCGTCGCATTTTGTCCCGATAATAACGCCAATTGTTGTTGCATCAAAATTAATTGCTGCTGGATTAAAGCTTCTACTCCAGCCGTATTTGCATTAGCTGACAATGGATATATTGGTGGAATATTTGCGGCGGGCGCCATCGGTATGGGTGTCGCTGTAGTAGCCTGTTGCCCTAGATTATTAGCAGTTGGTGGGGCGACGGTTACCGCATTTTTTTCTGCTACTTCTGCTTGAAGTACTTCAGGTGCCAGTTTATCATCCACGTATTTTGCTAAGGTATCAATATTCGGTGCTTCTTCAAAAAGTTGTCTAAAACTTAATTTTATTTTAAACGCCTTTTTAATTTTAGCCGTAGCCTGTGTCAAAAACAGAGAGTCAAAACCAAGCTCTAAAAAACTCGCATGCACATCCATCTGCTCAACGGGGATCCCGCTTAGATCGTGGAAAATATTTTTTATTTTTTCTGATAATAAGTCTTTACGTTCCATCTGTGGTTGGTTCGTTTGAATAATAAAATTAGCCATTGGTGTTGGGGCACTTGGGCTATCGAAAGACAACATCTCTTGCGTACCGGGGAGTGGTTTGGCTGCTATCCAATGCCGTTGCTTCGCGAAAGGATAGGTAGGTAAAGAAATCCGAGACAGGGGATAATATTGATTAAAAGATTTCCAGTTTATGTTTACACCAGACAACCAAAGTCGTCCTACATTTTTCAATAAAAAAGCTTGATCATTAATGGTTTCTTTAGGATGTTTTAAACTAGCAAAAATAGGCGTCTCTTGTTTTCGATCTGGATGCTGCCGAGCAAAAGTACTCAGGGTTTGCCCAGGACCTACCTCTAACAAGATCGTATTTTCCATGGCTAGCATATGTCGAATACCATCTGAAAATTTGACCGTTTGTCGAAGATGATCAAGCCAGTATTCTGGTTTAGCAGCTTCCGCAGATTCCATCCAATTTCCACAAACATTTGACATCACGGGGATCGTTAGTTCACCAAATTCAACTGTTTCTACATACTTTTTAAAAGCTGGTAGAATTGGATCAATCATCCGAGAATGCGCTGCTACTTTTATATGAGGTCGAGTCGCATGAATTTCTGCAGCCGTTAATTTTCTTTTCAATTCATCAATGGCCGAAGCACTCCCAGAAACCACCACTTGATTTGGTTTGTTAATCGCAGCGTAATCAATCTCTTTAGTTAGATAAGGTGCTAGTTCGTCGGGGGTCATTCCGATACTCAACATGCCGCCCTCTTCTAATTCCAAAAATAATTTTCCTCTCGTGGCCACCATTCCCATCGCTGCTTCTAGGCTCATTAATCCCGATAGCGTCGCCGCCGTATATTCTCCTAAACTATGACCAATCATAGCATGCGGTTCAATACCCCAAGACATGAGCAATTTGGCCGTAGCATATTCTACCGTAAACAACAAGGTAATTCCAGCCAATGGATCCAAGATGGGTTCCAATCGGTTATGGTCTGGATAGAGGATATTTTTAAAATCAAGTTGATATTTATTTTTCAATAAACTCAAACATTCATTGACGGTTTGTCGAAAGACCGCTTCCTCTTGATAGAGATCTTTCCCCATATTGGTATGTTGCGATCCACCTCCCGGAAACATAAAAACAATCTTTTGGGGTGCATCCTTAACACCTGAAAAAAGACGCGTAGGATTTCGCTGTTCTAATATGTCAACCAAGTCTGATACCGACGCACCAACTAAGCTCGTTCGGTATTTAAAGTCAGAACGTCCTAACTGTAAAGTCGCCCCAACATGGCCTGGACTTACTTGCGGATTTTCTTTTAGAAAATGGACTAAATCTGTTTCCATTTCCGATAAAGCCGCAGGTGTTTTGGCCGAAAGCGTCCACAAATGCTGCGTACGGGTTCGATTTTTTGTCTTGATAATCGGTGCTTCTTCTAACACAATATGTGCATTGGTGCCGCCCAATCCAAAAGAGCTCACGCCCGCTCGTCGGGGATTGGGATTCCGCTTCCAGTCTGTTAATTTATCATTGACATAAAACGGACTATCCTTAAAATTGATTTGAGGATTGGGTGTATTAAAATGTAAAGACGGAGGAAGTTGTTCGTGCTTTAAGGCTAGCAAAGTTTTTATAATTCCCGTAATACAAGCACCCGCATCGAGATGACCGACGTTCGTTTTTACTGAACCGACGGCACAAAATTGTTTTTTATCGGTAAACGATCTAAAAGCCGTTGTCAATCCTGCTAATTCTACGGGATCACCAATGGGCGTTCCGGTTCCGTGGCATTCAATATAGCTGATCGTATCCGGATCAATCTTCGCCCGTCGATAGGCGTCCATGATCGCGGTAGACTGCCCTGCAATTCCCGGCGCGGTAAAACCAATTTTATCTTGACCATCATTGTTGATCGCCGTAGCACGAATTAATCCATGTACTTGATTCCGGTCTGCAATCGCCGTTTCTAATTTTTTAATGATAATAAAACTCATCCCATTACCACGCACCATTCCATTGGCATTCGCATCAAAGGTACGGCAATAGCCATCGGGAGAAAGCGCGTGTCCTTCTTTATGCAAATGTCCTGCAAAAGGTGGCTGAATTCTACCACCACCTACAATTGCCATATCACAATCTCCATTGCGAATACTTTGACAAGCCAGGTGGAGCGCAACGCCACTACTGGAACAAGCGGTTTGGATATTAATCGCTGGACCTCTGAGATTTAATTTATACGCCACTCGGGTAGCTGGAAAATCTTTTTCTAAGGTAATACCCAATTGAAAATCATCAACGGACTTAAAATAGTTTGGATGCGTAATAACATTGTTGACCAAATAGGTATTTCTGGCAATGCCGCCAAAAACACCGATGCGTTTTTCCTCTTTTTCGGGATCAATACCAGCATCTTGCAACGCGGCATAAGCGGTTTGTAAATAAATCCGATGTTGTGGATCCATTAACGCCGCCTCTTTGGGATGATAACCAAAAAATGCTGCATCAAAGCAATCGGCATCTTCCAAAGGCATGCCACGACGAACATAATCGGGATCATTAAATGCTTCTGGAGAAACACCAGCCGCTATTAATTCTTCGTTTGTAAATACTTTACTTACATCTCGACCAGATTGTAGGTTGTCCCAAAATTCGGTGATATTTTTTGCACCCGGCAAACGAACGGCCATGCCGATTACGGCGATGCTATCCTTTGGAAGATGTTCTGCTTTTTTATTTTCATGACCCGCTATTTCTGAAGGATTTTGATAACCCAATTGCTGGGCGGTTTCCCAAGTTTCGTCACTGAGGAAATTATCATGCACCACGGCTTCACTTTTCTTAGCTAAGTCTGCTTTTATTTTACCATGTTCTAATAGATTAATATCGCCCATCGGTTTGGAATCATCGTAGATACCATCGGTCATTTTTTGATCAAGACCTTGATAGGGACGGATTAGGTTTTCATCAAATGGAATGCCCGTTTTTTCACAGAAATTTTCCATGACCTTTTGTGGCTCCGTTACCAAATCTTCATAATTGATTCGGAACTTTCGATGATCTGGAACGGTATCAAAAAACGAATTAATGACCCGGTGCGATTCCGTCCAAATCAATTCTCCTATTTGTCTTGGTGCAAAATCATGATCTCCTAAATACATGACTTGCGACATTCGCATTTTTTCAAAAGAACGAACCATCGCATATGGATGTCGCACGAGTTGAATAAAAATCGGATCTTCAAAATCGCTTTCTGCTTTTTCTAAAATATCCAAATCCAAAGCGTAGGAAGGAGATTTATCTACTAAAATTTGATCCTGTATTTTTTCTTGCAAATATTGATAAAACGCCTGGGTCGAAGTAGCCGTTTCTTCTGCCTGTTGGATGATGGATTTGGCCGTTTCAACACTGCAATTTTCCAATTCCATTACGGTACGAACCAAGCCTTCTTTCCACAAAGCAAATTTGCCGCCATAGGCATTGGCTCTTTCTGCTAGATTTTGAAAACCCAATAATTGTAACTCATTGGCGGCAAAAATTCCGGGATGACCTGCCAACATAATTCTCAATAAGGAGGTCCCAGATCGCGGTGGTGCCAAAATAAAAATGGCCCGTTTATTCTTTTTGGCAACAGCTTCCTTTTTTGCTTTTGGTAGCTTCGGAATGATGGAATTGAATTGAGCAAAATCAGCAGCAGTTAGTTTTGCGATTTCCGCTTTTTGATGAACCGTTTTATTTTTTTGTTTAAAAACCCTATTAATCGCATCTGGATACTGAGATGCCAGCATCTTGGCATAGGTGGCAATGGAAGGAGCCGTAAAGATCGTAACGATAAAAATCGTCTCCCCTATTTTCTCCTGGATTCTATTAATAAATTGAGCGGCCTGCAAAGAATTTCCACCCAATTCAAAAAACTTATCGTGAATTCCAATTTGTTCTAGTTCTAAAATTTCCTGCCAAAGGTCTGTTAAATATTTTTCTAAAACCGTAGTTGGCGCTTCATAAGTTGTTTCTAAAATTGGCCGTTGTTGAGAAGGTTCTGGTAGTGCCACTCGATCTATTTTTCCAGCGGTCGTTAAAGGCATTTTTTCTAAAATAACCATGGCTGCAGGAATCATATAGGCCGGTAAGGTTTTGGACAATTGATGGCGGAGCTGTCCCATGGTCAATGATGTCCCATTTTTTAACACTAAATAAGCCACTAATTTTTGTGAGCTAGGATCCTTTCCTTTTAGCAAAACGGCGGTGTCCAAAATCGCAGACAATCCACTGATCTTTGCCTCTACTTCGCCCAGTTCGATCCGATAGCCACGCAGTTTTACCTGATGATCTTTTCTACCCATAAAATCCAAATTCCCATCTGGGAGCCAACGACCGAGATCACCCGTGGCGTACATATTTCCGGCCGGACCGAAAGGATTTTTAATAAATTTTTCCGCCGTTAATTTCGGTCGATTCAAATACCCGCGAGCTACTCCGGCACCGCCGATAAATATTTCGCCCGTTTCTCCGATCGCAACAGGTTCTAATTGCTCATTTAAAACATACAAAAAGGTATTATCAATCGCTTTTCCGATCGGAACTTTATCTCCGCTAAAATCCCGAGGCGTCGTAAAAATAGAACAACCAACGGTTGCCTCGGTGGGACCAAATTGGTTTAATAATTTAGTATCAACAAATACCGAATGATGCTGACTGACGAGAGCAGCCGGACAGGCTTCTCCAGCAACGCTTACTGATTCCAGGGTGCTCAATTGTTTGGACGCTGCTTTATTAAGCAACAGGTTATACAGGGAAGGAAACGTAAGCAAATGCGATATTTGCTGATTATAAATAAAGGAAGCCAGATTAGAAATATCTTTCTCTAGGCTTTCCGGGGCAATCACGAGGGTTCCACCGTCCAAAAGGGTCCAGTAGATTAATAAAACAGCGCCATCAAAGGCAAAAGAATAAGCATACAAAAACCGTTTGACGGGATGCTGCACATAGTCTATTTGTGCTTGAATCAGGTTGCGTACACTACGGTGTTCGACCTGTACGCCTTTGGGTTGTCCGGTGGAACCGGACGTATAGATGGTATATATTAAGTTATCAGGACCAACGGCGACCGCAGGAGCCGTATCGGGAAACGAGGCGATGGTTTCCCATTGATCTAAAGAGATGGTGGCTACCTCCGTATGGACCGCCAACTTATTTTTTAAATTTTCTTGCGTCAAGCAAATTCGAGCCTTGGTATCTGCAAAAATAAAAGCCAAGCGCTCGGCCGGAGTGGTCGGATCAATCGGCACATAAGCCGCTCCCGCCTTCTGGATTCCTAAGATTCCAATAAACATTTCGAAAGAACGATGTAAAGAGATAGCGACCAGCGATTCGATGGTGACGCCTTGGTGGATCAAACAATGCGCGAGTTGATTGGCGCGCCGATCCACTTCCTGATAAGTCATTTCCGCTTCTCCAAATACCAAGGCCACAGCGTCGGGCGTACGTCGTGCCTGCGCTGCGAAAAGCTCGTGGATACAGAGCTCCTCTGGTAATATGGGAAGCGTTTTATTCATAGTTTGTTCATCTCTCCAAAATTAAATCTTAGTATTAAGATTTATATTCTTGGGGCAATAAATTTAATTAGGGCAAAGTATTTTTTGGATCGTATACTATCAAAAGATTGACTTGATACGAAAGCTGAGGGGAAGCAGTAAAAGTGGCGGAATTTCTCTGCTTTGAGATAGTTATCTAATGGATACTATTTCTTAGCTGCAAAATACGAAAATCAGGGAATTTTTTACATACCCTGTTGGGGGTATCTTATGTATGGGGGATTTTTCTGATGTGCAGATTGTTTGATGGGTGGATTTATTGATTTTGCAGCTACGCCTAGAGGCTTGCCTACCGAATTGGTAAGTGTAAAGGAGCACTCTGCTTTGGGGTGTGGTGTTGGACACTAACGGAAAATAGCCTTTCTATTCGAAGTTTTTTTTAGTTCTTTGTTTTGCTTGTAGAGCTGTATCTACAGCAGGAGCTGTAAACGAACGCTATTATTTTTGTTTGCTTTTATTAGTGGTTGGGCCTCTGGTGGCACAACGGGATGACCGGTTAGGCTAAATAATCTGAACTTTCTAGTATGGTAGGATAGTTTTTGTAACCAGTGGGCTAGGCTTTTTGTATCTGCACCTAGAGGTGCAAACGAGCGCTCGGCTTTGGGTGGTTGTACTGGACTAGCGGGTGCGCCACGACTTTCAGCCTTTAGTATTGGCTACAGTATTCTTTTTATTTAATTGGTAAAAGATAATCCGAATAAACCCAGCCATTTGTAATTTCATTACTTGTTAAGTCTTGCGATTCAACATACCACCATTTACTTCTTTTTTCAATCACTTTTATTGTTGAATTTTTTGAAGCAATTTTCAGAATCTCTGAATCATTTTTTCTCGGAAAATTTCGAATGTTTAAATCTTCTGACACCAAATAACATAAGTCTAAATCATTGTGGTATTTTCCCGTCTCTATTAATTCAATTAATTCGTTTTGATTGTCATTTATCGTTTCAAGTATTGTTGCTGTACTTATTTTGCTGTTTCTTTGGGTAAGTAGAAATAACATTATTGAAATCAGAATCCCTATAACTGATGACAATGGTATTTTAACTGGTTCATTTTTAGTAATATTCTCTGATGTAGGATTGTTTACCTTTTGAGATATATCACTATACGTATTATTTAAAAATTTTAGAATCGCTTTCGGTGAACCCTTACTTTTGAGAATTTCTCTGTTTTTGATAACTGATTCATAAACAATTTCTCCAGCCTTCGAATCCAATTTGTGCAACCTTTTTTGAATCAGATTTTTTATTTGGGCTTGATTCAAATTAGGAATTGTAATTACTTCAAAATTTATCTTTTCGAAATTTAAGATTCTTCTTGATAATACGATGAATTGTTTTATTCTCTTTGAATTGAGTATTCTGCTTAAACGATTTTCATTTATTTGCTCAATGTTGTCAATAAATAATACATCTTGTGATTTTCTTAAATCTATTTCCTCTCCACTTGATAGAAATGAAATCTTTTTATGCTTTTGCAATTCTAAGGATAATACCTTTGCATTGGTAGTTTTTCCCGTTCCTCCAAGTCCAGTAAGATTTATGAATTTTACACCTTTAGCAACTTTATTCTTTAGTAATTTGAAGGATTCCGTAGCAACAAAAAAATCTAATATTTCATTCTCTAAAGTTCGAGACTCTTGATGTACATAATTTAAAATCGAATTTATGAATAAAGGTGTTTCGTTCATTTTTTATTTTTCATTATTGTAGCCAACGGTCTGTATAAATGGCGTGCGCCCGCATAGGGCGGATGACCATTTTATGCTTTGTTCGACATAGTATTAAAATCTTCTTTTTTTATTTCATTTCTAAGAAGACGGAAGTTTGGAATTTTTGGTATTATTAACTCGAATTCTTCGGTATAAACTTTTTCTCGTAATTCCATGAGCAACCTTCCTAACGCATTTGTTCCTTCGTAATAGTCTCCAACTTTCAAAGCACCCCAAACCTTATCTTTATCAGAATACTCAACTATTGGTTTATTTTCAGTCGATTTTAACAGCTTTGAAAATGATTCTTTATTCTGTTCAAGCTTTACAGCTATACAAAAACGCATTATATTGAATCTGTGATTTGTCCAATCTGTTCTTGTTTTATCAATATGTTTTCTACCATATCTCTTTGCTGTAATTGGGCTATTTATTCTTAAAATTGCTTGTTGGATTTCTGGATAATCGGGAAACCTCAAAGCTTGATATAAGGCTTCCGAATTTCTAATCCATAATCCATATGCTTTAATTGGGAATCCCGGAGCCATATTGGACAAACCTCCAAAGGTTGCTTTTGTAGATTTAAAGACTACACATTCATTTTTATAATATTTTCTCACACTATATTTCATTAATTCCCTCTGTTTTGAACAGGAAATAAAGGATGCCAATCATTTGCTTCCCACCAATAAACAATAGGACAAGTATTTGAGATATTTCGCCATGTAAAAAAATGACTTCCTGTTCCTAATGTTTTGTAAGCAGGAGGTGTCATTCCTAAAGGTCTTAGCCCTCTTGCATTTAAATTTTCAATTCTATTTATAATTTCGATTCCTTTATTGAGCATTATTTGCTCATATCTATTTCTATTTTCAGGTGATGAAAAGAACTCCTCTTTTTTTGGATGTTCTGAACTTCGAAACGCATATTTTTCATTTTTCATTTCATATTCTCTGTCGAAAGCATTTTCAATAAAGTCAAGAAACTCTTTGCCCTTATCACATTCTACAGGATATGCATGATTAAATTTCGGTGATGGATTCCAGTAATGATGGATTCTTGGATTATTTTCAACCGTTCCAATTCTATAATATTTAAGTTTATCCTCTTTTAATTCGTAACCAAGACTTTTTTCAATTGCAAATCGGCAATTTGAAGACCCCCAAACATGCAACACAAAATATATACAAATAATGGAAATTCCGCTACTTTTGAAGTCTTCTTTTCCATAATCTTCAATCACGCTTACAATGTCCCTTCTGCATGTTCCACCAGAGGCGAGAACGTCATCAAGATATAACCAGTATTTTATCTCCTTCGAGCCACAATCGTTTACACTTCTTCCATACTTTTCGATTAAGATTTCATCAAGAAACTTCAATAATATACTTTGACTTTTGTGTTCAGGTTGACAATGTAAAAAACATGTATGGTCTAATAATTCTTCAATCGAATCATATTTAAAATCTTTTTTTAGTACTTCGAATACTACTTCTAAAGCTTCAATTGTTTTTTCTTTAGTCAAGAAGCATTGAGGTAACAAATGAAGTAATTCGTTTAAAATGAATTCTCTATCTTCTTCATCAAATTGGTTAATCCATTTTTTTACATGAGCTGCGTCAATTTTTACAAACCAATCGCCTTTTCTGTATGGAGCAATTATTTCTACGATTTTTTCAATGATAGTGTCCATGAATTATTTTTTGATGAGTTTTTGGTTTTTTCTTTATTATGTCGAACTATGTTATAGACGACACAATTCTATAATCCGAAAGTATTTCCGAAAGTGCCTCTATTCAAGTAATGGTAATTTTACCACGCTGGAGTTATGTATTAAGTGCTACTTTAAGAAATCTTTTAAGTCTAGTTTCAAGCTGTTTTATCCTTCATCAATTTTTACTTTTCACTTAATTTCTTAACCAATTCCATCCTCACTCAACACCGCCATATTTAACTAGCTCTCTTCTTTCAAAAACAAAAGAACTACTAAAAGCACACCCCAAATATAACAAAATTCGCCTATATATTTTTTACCCCCCCAAAAACACAAAAACCCCACAAGACAATATCCTGTGAGGTTTTAAAAGATCGTTTCGGATCTTGGATGTGGAGCTGCAGGGTTTCGAACCCTGGTCCAGACAAAGCATCGAAGAGCTTTCTACACGCTTAGTGTACCGTTAAATTTTCGAGAAAAGGAGCAGACGCTACACCAACCATCTTCTTTTCCTTATATCCTTAATTTCGCGGGTTGATCGGATCAGGTCAACCAGCTAGTCTGAGGGTTTTGTTAATATGCGGCATGATGTGTATCAGACATCAACCATACGGCACAATGGTAGATAATTCCTAGAATTATGCTGCCATGGCAAAGCTACGCTCGCCAGTTAA
>CALFWZ010000016.1 GCA_937928405.1 uncultured Saprospiraceae bacterium | reverse complement strand
AATTGATTAATATGTACGGAATTACAGAAACAACTGTGCATGTTACCTACAAAGAAATTGGAATGCCTGAGATTGAAAAAGGCATAAGTAATATTGGAAAACCAATTCCAACCCTAGAATGCTATATCTTAGATGCCCATCATCAATTGATGCCAATGGGAGTGCAAGGTGAAATTTTTGTGGCAGGATCTGGCTTAGCGAGGCTATATCTGCAACGCCCTGAACTGACTGCCGAACGATTCATACCGAATCCTTTTAAGTCAGGATCAAGAATGTATAAAACTGGTGATATTGGAAAATGGCTGCCAGATGGTTCGATAGAATATATTGGAAGAAAAGATGAACAGGTCAAGATCAGAGGATTTCGAATTGAATTAGGAGAAATAGAATCCGCCATAAAACGCTCTGGACTCGTTAGTCAATGTATTGTTTTAGCAAAATCTGATTCGAATAATAATAAACGATTAGTAGGATATATAATTCCGCAAGGTGAATTTGATAAAGATAGAATTCAGACTTTTTTAAGAACATATCTACCAGATTATATGGTGCCTGCTGTTTTGGTCGAATTAACAGAACTTCCATTAACCAGTAATGGTAAAATTGACAAAAAAGCCTTGCCAGAACCGGATGCTACCAGCATGGTGAGTAACCATTTTACTGCTCCACGTAATGAAGCCGAACATCAATTAGCTGAAATTTGGAAAGGCTTGTTGAATGTAGATAAAATAGGGGTTTACGATAACTTTTTTGAACTAGGCGGTGACTCAATAATTAGTATTCAGGTGGTGAGTCGAGCAAGAAAATCTGGCCTTGAGTTACAACCCAAGGATGTCTTCGAATTTCAAACCATTGCCGCACTCGTAGAAAGACTGGAACAACAATCCATTTCCACAAACGCAGAGCAAGGAGCGTTAGAAGGTCCTGCAGAATTACTTCCAATTCAAAATTGGTTTTTGTCAAAAGATCAGAAATCACTTAGTCATTATAATCAGTCTCAACTACTTAATATTGACAAATGTATCTCTCAATCTCAACTGAATACGATCGTTGATGCTTTGGTCAAACAGCATGATGCCCTTCGATTTAGATATGAAAAACAAGGAGAAATTTGGCAACAGATTTATGGATTCAATTCCTGTCAACTTGAAATTGAAAACTTTCAGCAGCTATCAAAAGAGGAGTCAGGAGCCAAAATTACTGCGCTCTGTCAAGCTTATCAAGCTTCTCTTAATCTTCAAAAAGGAGAATTGATTAAAATAGTCTGGATGCAAACGCCAACCGATGATGAAAGTAATAGACTCTTTATTGTCATTCATCATCTCGTTGTAGATGGTGTTTCTTGGAGAATTTTATTGGATCAAATCCAAGCGGCAATCGAAAGTTTACAAAAAGGCCAACCTATTAATTTGGGAAAGAAGAGCAGTTCTTTCCGTCAATGGTCTGAGACCTTGAAAGCCTATTCAGAGAGTAAGATCGTTCATTCAGAATTAGATTATTGGCTGCAATCTAGCAGAGCCTATATTCCACTTCCAGTTGATTATCAAGCAAAAGCTTCTAGATCATTGATACACAAAGAGAAAAGACAATTAGAGGTATCGCTTAGCGCAGCATCAACCAATCTACTTTTAAAGCATTGTAGTCATCGATACAATACACGTATAGATGATTTGTTGATCAGTGCGTTATGGAAAACGATAAGTGATTGGTCTGATCAGAATCAACTGGTCATTGGAATGGAGGGGCATGGTCGTGAATTTATTGATCCGACCATTGACATAACCAATACGGTTGGTTGGTTTACAACGCTCTATCCAATTCAAATTATGGGTGAAAGCAAATCGCCAGAAGTGATGATCCCTACTATTAAAGAGCAATTGAGAAAAGTACCTAATAAAGGAATTGGTTTTGGTCTGTTGAGAGATCGACATATTTCTCAGGAAATTTGGGATGAATTGTTGGCAGCCAATTGGGACATTGTCTTTAATTATCTTGGACAAGCTGATAATGTAATAGACACATCTGCCTTAATCCGTGGAGCGAATGAAAGTAGTGGTGAAAATATTGGACCGAACTTCTCATATACTGGTAAATTTCAAATTAATAGTATCATAGGAGGAGGACAACTGCATCTGTCATGGGCTTACTCGAAGTATCAATACCAAAAAACTACGATTAAGCGATTGGCCAATTCCTTCTTGGCAAACTTGGAAGAAATTATAAGTCATTGTCAAGAGTCAAAACGGTTAGTAAAAACGCCTTCTGATTTTGGCTTAGCACCTGAAGTCGATTATCAATCCTTCCAAGAGTTTCTGACATCCATTGATGGGAGAGGTCAACAAAAAGGAGACTTGATTAATAATTTTTATCGATTGAGTCCTTTGCAAGAAGGAATTCTATTTCAGTATTTGTTTGATAAAAAAAGCAAGGCGTATATCGAACAAATGAGGCTTAATTTCCTTGAGGGTGTTGATGTTGAAGCATTGCGTCAATCTTTTCAGTACGCCGTGGATCGTTTTAGCATCCTCAGAACAGGGATTCTCACTGAAGAATGGACTATTCCTATTCAGTATGTTTATAGAAAAGTTGAACTCCCTTTTAAATTAATCGATTTTCGCCAATTATCAGAGGAAGATCAATCGAATAGGTACACTGAGTTTCTCGAATCAGATTTTGAGAAAGGTTTTAATTTTAATGAAGCTCCGCTGATGCGGCTTACACTTATTCAAACTAGCGAAAACAATTTTAAAATGGTTTGGACTTTCCACCACATCTTACTGGATGGATGGTCTAAGTCTGTGGTTGTGGCAACAATTATGGATGCCTATGAACGATATGCTAGAGGAGAAAAACCTGCGATTGTAGCGCAGGATGAATATGGAGATTATATCAGATACATTGAACAAACCAATAAATATAGTGAAGAAAAATTCTGGGACACTTATCTTGATGGTTATAGTGGACATACGTTACTTCCTTTTGTCGAAGAAGGTCAAGCACACAACGCTGGGGATGGTTTAATTAAAAATACGTTGCGAATTGATGCCAAACTGACGAGTCAGTTAAAGCAATATGCACAACGAGAGCAACTAACCGTCAATACCATTTTGCAAGGAGTTTGGTCTTTTTTACTATCAACTTATACAGGAGAAGAAGATGTTTTATTTGGAGTGACTGTCTCAGGTCGGCCAACAGATTTAGCAAACGCTGAGAAAAGAGTCGGTTTATTTATCAATACTTTGCCGCTTAGGGTAAAGGTGAACAAAGAAGAAAAAGTAACGGATTGGTTGCGTTCCATTCAGCGCATGCATACAGAGGCCAGAGAATATCAGTATACTTCATTAAATACGATCAAACAACAGATCGGAACTAAGGGGGAGTTGTTTGATAATATTTTAATTTTTGAAAATTATCCCATCAGTGAAGTCTTATCCGAAAAGGAACGCTTACTGAAGGTGGGAGAGGTCAGTATGAAAGAGCAATCTAACTTCCTTCTTACGGTTACTGTTGGATTGGATGATGAGATGGAATTGATGTTCCGATACAATGAAGAATTGCTCTCTGCTTCTATTATTGAAATGATCCAGAAACACTTCGAAGAACTGCTTACACAATTGACTAGAAATAATAATGCTAGGGTAGTGGATTTAAATCCAATAACAGCAAAAGAACGAAAACAACTGCTTCCGCAACTGGATAATAAAAATATTACTTATCCAACGGAGAAGACGGTAGTTGATTTATTTTTGGAACAGGTAAACGAAACTCCTGATAATATCGCGCTCTCTTTCCACGAGCATGAACTAAGCTATGCAGATCTGAATGATCAATCAAGTCGACTCGCGAATTATCTTCGAAAAAAAGGTGTGAAAGAAAATGGATTAGTTGGAATAGCTGTTTCTCCATCTATAGAAATGATAGTCGGAATTTTAGGTATTCTAAAAGCAGGTGGAACTTATGTTCCGATCGATCCTAATTATCCTGTTGATCGAATTGATTTTATTGTAAAGGATGCCAAACTTCAACTAATGTTGACAACCCATCATTACCAACCACTTTTTGGAAAATATGGATTAACGTCCATTCTTTTAGATAATGATTGGAAGGAAATTCAACAAGAATCTTCCACTGTTAATGAGGTTGAATTAATGCCGGAACATTCTATTTATGTCATTTATACTTCTGGCACGACGGGTTTGCCAAAAGGTGTTGTACTAGAACACAGAAATGTGGTTCGTCTGTTCAAAACGGATCGCCCCTTGTTTGATTTTAGATCTGACGATGTCTGGACGCTATTCCATTCATTTTGTTTTGATTTTTCTGTTTGGGAAATTTTTGGTGCACTATTATTTGGTGGTAAGTTGGTGGTTGTCCCACCTGATACAACAAAAGATTTTGCTTCTTTTGCAGAATTATTAGCTACTGAAAAAGTTAGCGTGTTAAACCAGACTCCGGCCTCTTTTTATAGTTTAAAAGATGAATGTATTTCTAATTATGCTTTACCTGATTTGCGTTATGTGATTTTTGGCGGAGATGCCTTGGCACCGGCTCAATTAGATGAATGGAAATCGACCTATTCGAAATGTAAACTAATCAATATGTATGGGATCACAGAGACGACAGTACATGTGACATACAAAGAAATAAAAGCGCAAGAAATTGTTGAGAACCGCAGTAATATTGGAACTCCAATTCCTACTTTGTATTCCTATATTTTAAATGAAGATCGAAAGTTGGTACCAATAGGAGTGACGGGTGAAATTTATGTTGGGGGAGATGGTGTGGCCAGAAATTATTTGAACCGACCAGAACTTTCAAAGGAACGCTTTATTAAAAACCCTTTCGATCCATCCGGAAATTCTAGACTTTATAAAACCGGTGACCTGGCCAGATATTTGTCAAACGGCGATATGGAATATATTGGCCGAAAAGACAATCAAGTCAAAATAAGAGGGTATCGGGTTGAGTTAGGTGAGATAGAAAATGTATTAAATGCTTCAGAGCAAGTGAGTGAAAATGCAGTTTTGGCAAAAGCGGATGTTTCTGGTAACAAGCGATTAATTGCTTATGTCGTTCCAAATGGTGTTTTTGCCAAACAGGATATTCTGACTTTTTTACAATCGAAATTACCTGCCTACATGGTTCCTACTCTGGTTGTTGAAATGGAAAAAATGCCATTGACCACGAACGGTAAATTAGACAAAGCAGCTTTACCCAATCAAGATGTCGCTTCATTGGTTGATCATGATTTTATGGCAGCTCGCAACGAATTAGAAGAAACTTTATCCAACATCTGGATGGAGGTATTACTAGTAGATCGAGTTGGGATAAACGATGATTTTTTCGAACTGGGAGGCCATTCTTTATTAGCGACACGTGTTGTTTCTTCGATTCGTAAAACATTAAAAGTGGATATCCAAGCCAAAGATTTGTTTTTACACCCAACCATAGAAGAATTGGCAGGAATTATCGAGGAACAGGAAGAAATTGAAGGGCAAACAGGAGTCGAAAAAGTGGCCGTGCGACCTGAACGAATTCCTTTGTCTTTCGGGCAAGAACGGCTGTGGTTCATTGACCAACTTGGAGGGAGTACCCAATACCATGTTCCAAAAATACAGTGGTTCAATAATAATTTGAATCCAACTATATTAGAGCAGGCTTTAAGAGGAATTATTGATCGACACGAGATCCTTCGTACAGTCATTTACGAAGAAGAAGGACAACCTTATCAAGAGATTTTGGAACCAGGTAAATGGGAACTTAATTTTAAGGGGTTAAATAAAGAGGCGAATATTTCCTTATTGTTGGCGGATGAAATTTCTAGACCATTTAATTTGAAAATAGATCATCCGATACGAGCCAGTTTATTTAGTTTGGAAAATGGTGGCTATGGATTAGTGCTAGTCTTGCATCACATCGCAGCCGACGGTTGGTCCATGAATATTCTAATAAATGAATTTTTGGATTTATATAATGGTCTTTTAAATAATAAAAAACTAGATCTTCCAGTCTTGGATATTCAATATGCTGATTATGCCCTTTGGCAAAAATCTGCACTTTCTGGAGACGCCTTAGAGGAAAAATTGAATTTTTGGGAAAACCAATTGAAAGGATTGACTTCATCCAAGTTGCCACTTGATTATAAAAGACCGGCAATTCAAACTTTCAATGGCGCTACCTATAATTTTGAAATTGATTTTTCTCTTACTTCAAGACTCAATCAACTTTGCCAAAAGCAAGGAGTGACGCTTTACATGTTTTTGTTAAGTGTTTTTAAAGTATTGCTCTATCGCTACAGCGGTCAATCAGATATATGTATCGGTAGCCCTGTTGCGAATAGAAATCAAAAGGATTTGGAACAGTTGATTGGCTTTTTTGTCAACACCATCGCCTTACGTTCTGAGGTCAATAGTACTCAAAATTTTAATGAATTTCTGAACCAGGTGAAGCATACTGTTTTAGATGGATATAATGTGCAGGATGCGCCATTTGAAAAAGTTGTAGAAAGAATAGTGACAGAACTAGACCGTAGTATAAGTCCTATTTTTCAAGTAATGTTTACATTGCAAAATGCTCCGAATGTCATTCATTTAGAAGGTGCTTCGGAGGAAATTTTGACCAAGAATTCGGATTCAATCGATGATAAAGTTGATGTGTTTCCTGGTCAACAAACTTCAAAATTCGATCTGACATTATATGCCTTTGAGGTTGCTGACGGCTTGAGTTTTAGTATGGAGTATTGCACCGACTTGTTTCAAAGATCTACCATAGAAAAGATGGCTCGTCACTTTAGAAATTTATTGAGTTCGGCAGTTTTGGATGTGGAGCTTAAGTTGAGTGAACTGGAGATGCTAGATACAACTGAGAAAAAACAATTGTTGGAATTCAATAATCCTGAAATTGCCTACCCGAATGAATTGACAGTGGTAGATTTATTTGCTGAGCAGGTAGTAAAAACACCAAAAAATACCGCTGTTGTATTCAAAAACAAAGCAATAACATATGCCGAACTCGATCAACGTTCGAACCAATTAGCTCATTTTTTACATCAAAAGGGTGTACGAGCTGAATCCTTGGTTGGCATCTGCCTTGATCGTTCAATTGAGATGGTTATTGGAATATTGGGAATACTAAAAGCAGGTGGGGTATATGTGCCAATTGATCCAGATTATCCAGCTGACCGAATCAGCTATATTCTTGAAGATTCTAATGCTCCCTTTATCATAAGTAAGGAATCATTTGATCATCTATTTGAAAATTTTGAAGGAGCGTTGATCTTGGTCGATCGAGAAAGTAAAACTATTGACCGTTTTTCTAAAGAGTCTTTAGCGATATCCTTGCTGCCTTCAAATGCAATGTATATAATTTACACATCAGGATCAACTGGACAACCAAAAGGAGTGGTTATTGAACATCGTAATATCGTTCGATTATTCAAACCAAATAAGCCGCTATATGATTTTGGATCAACAGATGTTTGGACCTTATTTCATTCGTTCTGTTTTGATTTTTCAGTATGGGAAATGTATGGCGCATTATTATTCGGAGGTAAATTGGTGGTTGTACCCAAAGAAGTTACAAAGGATCCAATACAATATTCTGCCCTTCTGGATAAGGAAGGAGTTACGATTCTGAATCAGACACCTGGCTCTTTTTATAATTTGCAAAATTATTTTCTAGATCAATATCCTGAATCTGTTATTCGATTTGTAATTTTTGGGGGAGAAGCACTCGATCCCAAACAGTTGAGAGTATGGAAAAAACAATATCCTCAATGCAGACTCATCAATATGTATGGTATAACGGAAACAACCGTGCATGTTACCTTTAAAGAAATTACGCTGGCAGATATTGACTTAGGGATTAGTAATATTGGCAGAGCCATTCCGACGTTGAATTGTTATATTTTGGATGAAGACAGGAATCTAGTACCAGAAGGGATTGGAGGAGAAATTTATGTAAGTGGTGCCGGTCTTGCAAGAGGTTATTTAAATCGTGCAGCACTAACCGATCAACGCTTTTTAGCCAATCCATTTATTCAAGATTCAACTTTTCACCAAAGACTTTATAAAACGGGTGACATTGGCCGATGGTTACCAGATGGTTCGATAGAATATCTTGGAAGGAAAGATGATCAAGTCAAAATCAGAGGATACCGAATCGAGTTAGGAGAAATCGAAGGAGTCCTTTCGGAATGTGCGCAAGTCAGTCAGGCTGTCGTCAAAGTTATAGATATTAAACAAATTGGGAAAACACTTTTGGCATATATTGTTCCGAAAGGAAATTTTGATAAAGTAGGAATTCAGATTTATCTGAAAAAGAAGCTCCCTGAATATATGATTCCTTATTTGATGCCAATTAATAATTTACCATTAACAGTTAATGGTAAAATTGATAAAAAAGCTTTATTAGAACCTGTTGATTTTTCTAGGTGGTTACAGAAAGAATATGTAGCTCCGAGAAATGAAATCGAAACCCAAATTGCTCAAATTTGGAGAGAAATATTGGGGATTGAACGCGTAGGAGTACATGATCATTTCTTTGACTTAGGTGGACATTCCTTATTGGCTACTCGAGCTGTTGCTACAATTAGAAAACGAATGAACATTAACTTCCCACTAAGAATTCTATTCGAATATCCTACCATAGATGATTTGGGTAAATACATTAGTATGATTCAAAAACATTCTTCAGGATCTAATGAAGATCAAGTAAAGGTTATAGAAATTTAAATTCTGATGATGAAAAACGAAAGCATAGTAGATATATTCAACTTAGCATTTGATAACGGTATTTCTATTCATTTGGATGGAGAAAAGTTAAAGTTGAAAATGGATAAGGAGCAAACACCCGAACCCAAACTTATTGAATTAATCAAGTCAAATAAGGAAGAAATTTTGGTGTTTTTACGTAGCGAATTTGGGAACCTCGACGAGGTGAAACAAAAAATTTCGTCGATCCAGCCTCGTGATCCTGACAGCGAATTAGCTTTGCCGCTTTCTTATGCACAAGAACGGTTGTGGTTTATTGATAAGCTTGGAGGGAGTGTTCATTACCATGTATCTATTGTCGAACAGTTTGACGGAAACCTTGATGTTCCTATTTTGAAAAATGCTCTACAAGATGTCATTAATCGCCATGAAATACTACGAACTGTCATTCGAGAAAAGGACTCAATAGTGCAACAAGAAGTGCTGTCTGTAGAAGACTGGCAGATGGAATATGAAGAATTGAAGGTGGCACATAATTCTAAACAACTGGATGATTTTATTTTTGATTACATTCAACTGCCATTTGATTTGTCGAAGGATTATCCGATCAGGGCGCGCTTGTATGAAATCGGGAAAGAGCAATATGTATTACTCCTGATTGTTCATCATATCGTTTTAGATGGTTGGTCGCAGAATATATTAATGAATGAAATTCGAGCAATTTACGATGCTCGTTCAAAAGGTCAGTTGCCTACATTACCTAACTTGCCTATTCAGTATGCTGACTACGCAATGTGGCAGCGAAACGAGTTGAGTGGTGATGTATTAGAACAAAAATTAACCTACTGGGAAAAACGTTTATCGGGAGTTGCTCACCTCAATTTACCATTAGATTTTGTTAGACCTGCCATCCAAAGTACCAATGGAAGTTTTATAGAATTTGAACTGACGACGTCCGAATCTGAAGCACTTTACAAAATCACAAAAAAAGAAGACATTACGCTTTTTGTTTTGATGTTATCTACTTTTAAAGTTCTACTTTCCAGATATAGTGGACAGACAGATATTTGTGTTACAAGTCCAGTGGCTAATAGAGGTCAAAAAGAATTGGAAAATTTACTTGGCTTTTTTATCAATACCATCGTGCTTCGAAGTGATCTCAGTCATGATCCAATCTTTCGTGATTTATTACAAGAGGTGAAAAGCATGTGGTTAGAAACCTATAGTTATCAAGATACTCCTTTTGAAAAAGTAGTTGAAAGGGTTGTTGAGGATAGAGATATGAGTATGAATCCACTTTCTCAGGTTGTCTTTGTATTACAAAATGCTCCTCGAAAAATACAGCCACCTAACAAGTCTAAAGAAAAGAAATCTTCTGCCATTGAAAGTAATCTAGTGGATGTTAGTGGCAAAGAAGAATATCATAAGATCGCCAAGTTTGATCTTACGGTTAATGCGATTGAGATGGAAGGAACTATCCGGATTGTAATGGAATATTGCACCGATTTGTTTCAAAGGTCTACCATTGAAAAGATGGGGCGCCATTTTAGAAATTTATTGAATTCAGCGGCATTGGAGCCCGGACTTAAGTTGAGTGAATTGGAGATGTTGGGTAAAGCTGAGAAAAAACAGTTGTTAGAGCTCAATGGCCCTGAAATTGCTTTCCCGGACGCCATAACGGTAGTAGATTTATTTGATGATCAGGTATTAAAAACACCAATGAATACAGCTGTTGTATTCAAAGAGGAATCCATTACTTATACCGAACTCGATCGGCGCTCAAATCAGATAGCTCATTTTTTACATCAGAAGGGTGTACGCGCAGAATCCTTGGTTGGCATTTGCCTAGATCGTTCAATTGAGATGGTTATTGGGATTATGGGAATACTTAAAGCAGGTGGCGTATACGTGCCGATTGATCCAGATTATCCAGCAGATCGTATTGCTTACATTTTAGATGATGCTAATGCTCCTTTTATTATAAGTAAAGAATCCTTCGGTCATTTGTTAGAAAATTTTGAAAGGAAGCTAATCCTGCTTGATCGAGATAGTAAAATTATAGATGGTTTTCCTCAGGAGCGTTTACCAATATCCTTATTGCCTTCTAATGCGATGTACATTATTTATACATCAGGATCAACGGGACAACCTAAAGGAGTCGTAATTGAACATCGCAATATTGTCCGTTTATTTAAATCGGATAAGTCACTATATGATTTTGGATCAACAGATGTTTGGACCTTGTTTCATTCGTTCTGTTTTGATTTTTCCGTATGGGAAATGTACGGGGCCTTATTATTCGGAGGTAAATTAGTTGTTGTTCCCAAAGAAACGACAAAAGATCCGATAGAATATTCTACACTGTTACAACAGGAAGCCGTTACAATTCTAAATCAAACACCCGGCTCTTTTTATAATTTGCAAAACCATTATCTTGATCAATATCCAGAATCTACCATTCGATTTGTCATCTTTGGAGGAGAGGCCCTTGATCCCAAACAATTAGGCAGGTGGAAAAATCAGTATCCTCAATGTAGACTCATCAACATGTATGGTATAACTGAAACGACGGTGCATGCGACTTTTAAAGAAATTTTGGAAGTGGATATTGATTTAGGTATTAGCAATATTGGTAATGCTATCCCGACGCTGAATTGTTATATTTTAGATGAAAATAGAAATCTACTACCAGAAGGGATTGGAGGAGAAATCTATGTAAGTGGTGCTGGCCTTGCAAGAGGCTATTTGAATCGTCTAGCATTAACCGACCAACGTTTTATTGCTAACCCGTTTATTCATGATTCAACTACTCACTCAAAACTTTATAAAACAGGTGATCTTGGTCGGTGGTTGCCAGATGGTTCGATAGAATATCTTGGGAGGAAAGATGATCAAGTCAAAATTAGGGGATACCGCATTGAATTAGGTGAAATAGAATCAGCTTTGCAGACTTGTACTTTTGTCCGTCATGGAGTGGTATTGGCGAAGGAAGACAAAAGGAAGGGTAAGAGGTTAGTGGCTTATATTGTACCTAAAGGTAATTATCAAAAAGAAAAAATACAGGCTTATTTAAAATCGAAGTTGCCTAAATTCATGATTCCATCTTTGTTGATTGACATTGCTCAATTGCCACTAACGTCAAATGGTAAACTGGATAAAGATGCACTCCCTGATCCTGATAATTCTCATTTGGTGAACAATGATTATTTGGAACCAAGAGATGAGGTTGAATCGAAAATTGTTGAGATTTGGAAGGAACTATTAGGAGTCGAAAGGGTAGGAATTCAAGATGATTTTTTTGAACTTGGAGGGCACTCTCTTCTAGCCACTCGGGTGGTGTCTGCCATTCGCAAAGATCTGGATGCTGAGCTTGGAACCCAGGATGTATTTTTAAGTCCAACGGTAATGGAATTGGCTGAACTGATTCGAGAGAAACAGCTTACCGACCAACCAGGCAGAATAAAAAGAGAAGGTATAATTGCCATCCCAGTCAGACCAGAAAGGATACCACTTTCTTATGCTCAAGAAAGACTCTGGTTTGTCGACAAACTAAGCGGAAGTGTACAGTACCATATGCCCTATATACAAACTTTTAGCACTGAATTATCCGTAGATGTTTTGAAACAATCTCTTAACCAATTAGTGAGCAGACACGAAATATTGCGAACGGTTATTCATGAAAAAGAAGGACAGACTTATCAGCAGATAATGAAGGAGAATAGTTGGGAATTGGGATTGACAGACTTGGACAAAAATGTCTCTTCTGCCGAACTACAATCATTGATTAACAATGAAATTGACTCGCCATTTGATCTAACTCGCGATTATACACTTCGAGCCAGACTATTTAAGGTCGGATCAAAAGGCTATGTCTTGGTACTGGTCCTTCATCATATTGCATCCGACGGCTGGTCCAGTAATATTCTTGTAAATGAGTTATTTGAATTGTATTTATCGGGCATAAATAACAAGAAACCTACTTTAGATCCTACTACGATTCAATATGCAGATTTTGCGATCTGGCAACGAAAAAATCTAACAGGAAAAGTTCTGGAAGAGCAGATTGATTATTGGAAAACCAAATTACAAGGGGTACAACCTCTACAATTGCCTCTTGATTATAAACGTCCAGTTCTTCAGAGCACCAAAGGAAGTACCATACCTTTTCAAATAGACCAAGAGCTGACAAATAAATTACACCTGCTTTGCCAAGAAAAAGGTGTGACGATTTTTATGTTGTTACTCACTGCCTTCAAGGTATTATTATATCGTTATAGCGGCCAATCCGATATTTGCATAGGAACACCTTTTGCCAATCGAAGTATCAAAGAATTAGAAAACCTAGTTGGCTTTTTTGTCAATATGGTGGTACTTCGAACAAACTTGCAGGGCGATCCAACCTTTGATGAGTCCTTGGAATTTGTGAAGCAAACAAGTTTAGATGCTTATAAATACCAAGATACACCTTTTGAAAAGGTAGTGGATAGTATCATAGAGGAAAGAGATTTGAGTAGGAATCCATTGTTTCAGGCTGTTTTTGTACTTCAAAATGCACCGAGTGAGATTAAATTGAAAAATGAAGATAATAAGCTTTCAGATATGGAAGCGGTGATGAGGAGTAATGCTAAGGTCGGTGTGGAAAATGGAGAAAGATCTGCCCGATATGATCTAACATTGAAAGCAGTAGAGCGGGAAGAATATTTGTTTTTCAATTTTGACTATTGTACAGATTTATTCAAAGCAACCACCATTGACCGAATGAAAGACCATTTTGTCATATTGCTTCAGAGCATCGTCCAAGATACTAGCGGCCCGATTGGATCATTGAGTTTTTTACCAGAAAGTGAAAAACAAAAGATTCTTTATGATTTTAATTCAACGGCCTCTTCCTATCCAGCAGATAAAACCCTGGTTGATTTGTTTCAAGCTCAAGTACAAAAAACACCTGACCATATTGCCGTGATCTATCAGGAAGAAAAATTGACTTATAGAGCGTTAGACAAACGCTCTGAGTTGCTTGCTGATTATTTATGTGCTTCCTTCGAATTCAAACAGGATGAGCTCATAGGCTTAATGATGGATCGTTCGTTACAACCTATTATTGCTATTCTGGGGATCCTTAAAACAGGTTGTGCCTATGTTCCGATAGATGTTGATTATCCACCATCTCGTAAACATTTCATTATTGATGATGCACGATTAAATATTGTCATCACCGAAGCGGAATACAAAGATCAATTTACTGAACTGGATGTTCATGTTGTTCCAATAGAACTTGATTTTAAAGAGGCCATTAAAGGTAAAGAAAAACCAAAAAAAGCACCTGCCAAAGTTTCTGACTTAGCATTTGGATTGTACACCTCTGGATCGACAGGTAAACCCAAAGGATGTTTAATCGAACACCGAAGCATTGTCAATCATTTATCTTCTCAAATTAAGGAATTTAATATTGTAGAACAAGATCGAATTTTGCTAGTAGCAACTATTGCCTTTGATGCTTCTGTGGAACAAATTTTCATGTCTTTATTAACAGGAGCAGCAGTTTGTGTAATTGATAAAGAGACTTTATTAGATGCTGAAGCCTTGGCTCAGTTCATTGATGAAAAACACATTTCCCATTTGCATATGGTTCCTTCTTTGTTGAATAACTTGCCTTATCAATCCTTTCCGTCACTCAAAAGGGTTTTAGCGGGTGGAGAGATATGTTCACCACAACTGGCTCAAAGATGGGCAAAAGACGGATGTGTTTTTTACAATAAATATGGTCCAACTGAAACGACGGTATCTTCATTGGAATATCGATATGAAGAAGGCCAGCCAATTGAAGGTTCTCTACCCGTTGGCTCCCCAGTTGCCAACACCTTCGTTTATATTCTTGACCATCATCATCAACTTGCACCTATTGGTGTTTATGGAGAAATCTGTATAGGAGGCTTAGGAGTAGGTAGAAGTTATTTGAATCGTCCTGAACTAACCAAAAAACGATTTATCGAAAACCCCTTTCGTCCAGGAGAGCGGATTTACCGAACTGGTGATGTAGGTAAATGGTTACCAAGTGGCCAAGTTAAAATTGCTGGGCGCATGGATGATCAGGTGAAAATAAGAGGACAAAGAGTCGAACTGGGTGAAATTGAATCAGTTATTCAGCAGTTCGAATCCATTAAAAAATGTGTAGTGACTACTCAGAAAGATGAATTGGGGCAAAAGAAATTGGTCGCTTATATTGTTGGTAAAGATACATTGTTGAAAGAATCACTTAGAGCCTTTTTAAAGGAACGATTGCCAGAATATATGATCCCTTCTACATTTATGGAATTGCCTGCTATTCCTTTAAATATGAACGGAAAGGTAGATAAAAAAGCGCTCCCGATTCCAAATGTTTCAGATCAAGAAATAACAGATTATGTTGCTCCTAGAAATGATATTGAAGAAAAACTTGTGCTGATCTGGGAGGATCTTTTGGGGCTGAAGAAGATTAGCATCTTTGATGATTTTTTCCTTCTTGGAGGACATTCATTGCTTGCAGCTCGGATGGTGGCTTCTATTAGAGAAACTTTTTTATTGAAGATACCCTTAAAAGCTGTTTTTGAATTTACAACTATAGGAGACTTACAAAAATATATTCAGCTAATTAAAGAAAGTGAATTAAAAAAATCTACCAATAATTCAGAAGCTTTTGAATTATAATTGATCCTAAAAACCTATTTATGAGTAACAATAAAGTAATCGACTTACTAAGTCAGGCGTTATCCAAAGGCATCACAATATTTAAAGAAGGTGGGAAGCTCAAGTTTAATTTGGAAGAAGGCAAGGTGTTGGATCCAGAGTTTGTTCAATTGCTTAAATCTAATAAAGATGAAATTCTGAATTTTCTTGATGATGAGCTAGGAGCGATGGAAGATATTAAGCAAGTAGAAGATCGTATACAGCCATTTGATCGTCGAGTCATTGATAAAATTCCACTTTCATTTGCACAGGAAAGGCTTTGGTTTATCGATCAATTAGCAGGAACTTACCATTACCATATGCCTTATACCTTTATTTTTGACAAACAACTTGAAAAGGTAGACCTGGAAGGTATTCTTAATCAGTTGGTCAATCGACATGAAGTATTTCGTACATTAATTCGAGAAGAAAAAGGGGAAGCTTTTCAGACAATTTTGCCAGAAAATTGTTTGAAAATGAACTTTACTAATGGTGTACAGGAAGAAAATCTGGAGAAACTGATAGGGGAAGAAATCAAACGGGATTTTGATTTGGCTAATGAACATAAAATTCGTGCAAGACTGGTTGAATTACCTGATGAATACTTATTAATATTGATTGTCCATCATATCGTTTCAGATGCTTGGTCTACTAAGATTTTTATGAAAGATTTAATGGAGTTGTATCGAGCCCGAGTAGAAAATAGATCTTCTAATTTATTAAAACCCAACCTCTCTTATCTTGATTATGCAGTATGGCAGAGAAACTATTTAAAGGGTGAAGTTCTTGAAAAAAAATTGGCATACTGGAAAAGCAAACTAGCAGGACTTGTGCCAGTAGAGTTGCCAATTGATTTTCCTCGACCAGTTATTCAAAGTAAAAAAGGGAATAATATCAATTTTATTATTGATCAATCATTAAGTCGAGCGCTTTTAAAAATATGTCAAGTTGAGAAAGTAACCCCATTTATTTTTTTACTTACTGCATTTAAGGTTCTACTTTATAAGTACACAGGACAAACAGATATTTGTGTTGGTAGCCCAATGGCCAACAGGAGACGAAAAGAGTTGGAAAAAGTGGTTGGTTTTTTTGTTAATATGGTTGCCTTACGGAGTGATCTAAGTGATAATCCAGGATTTTTGAATTTGTTGGCAAAAGTAAAAACTACCACGGTTGAATCCTATGATTATCAGGATGCACCTTTTGAAAAAGTCGTTGAAAGCGTACTTGAAACAAGGGATCAAAGTAGGAGCCCTGTATTTCAAATTGCGTTTACTACTGATAAAGCCAATACCAAAATGGGTGTCGAGAACAAGGGAACTTCCGTTGATGAACTAGCATCTAACGAATCTACTCAAGGCCAAATGGGACTAGAGGCTCGTTATAATATTTCGAAGTTCGATCTGACTTTAAAAGTGCTTGAGGAAAAAAATCAATTACAATTTTATATTGAATATTGCACGGATCTTTTTACTGTAAATACCATTCAACTTTTTGGCGAACATTTTACAGCATTATTAAAGTCTATAGCGAAGAACCCAACGGTAAAGATTGATGCGTTGAGTATGATTTCACCGGCAGAAGAAAAACGGTTGCTTTCTGAATTTAATGATACGGAGTCAATCTATCCTAAGGAAAAAACGCTGATTGAAGGCTTTTTGTCTCAAGTCCCAAAATCTGCTGAAAAAATTGCCGTTGCATTTGAATCGTCTTCTCTGACTTATCAGGAGCTGGATCATCAATCAAATCAACTTGCTAATTATTTACAAGTTAAAGGTGTTAACTCAGGAGATAAAATTGGATTGTTATCTTTTCGAAGCTGTGAAATGATCGTAAGTATTCTAGGGATACTGAAGTGCGGAGCAGCTTATGTCCCTTTGAATATCAGCCATCCAAAAGGAAGATTTCAGTCCATTGTTGATAATGCTAAAATTTCCTATCTAGTTTATAGTCATAAAGAAATTTTGGATCGGATAGATGAAATTGATTGTCATAAAATTGCTCTATCTGATGCGGTCAATGAATCCAATAAAATGCCGTCTCAAATCATTGATGCCAGATCTCCAGCTTATGTTATGTATACATCTGGAACAACCGGAAAACCCAAGGGGATTGTTGTCAATCATCAAAATGTCATCAAACTGGTTTATGAATCTAAACACATTCAAGTTACTAAAGAAGACCGAGTTTTACAATGGTCAAATTATGCATTTGATGGCTCGATCTATGATATTTTCAGTAGTCTTTTGAATGGAGCAAGTATCTATATGATTAAAGAATCCGATGCTCCTAATCCTGATCGCTTATCTGATTTGATCAAGAGTAATGAAATTTCAGTATGTTTTATCACAACCGCCCTCTTCAATACTTTTGTTGATTATAACCTTGAGGTATTAAAAAAATTAAGATTGCTCCTTTTTGGTGGAGAGTTGGTTTCTTCAGCTCATGTTCACAAAGCAGTAGAGGCACTTGGAGATGATAAAATAGTCCATGTGTACGGACCCACAGAAACAACCACCTACGCAAGTTACTTACCGCTCAAATTAGCATCAAGTGATATTATTCCAATCGGGCGTCCATTGTCAAATACACAAATCTATATCGTTAACCCTTCAGGACGATTGGCGGGAATTGGGGTGATTGGGGAAATTTGGATTGGAGGAGACGGCGTGGCAGATGGCTATTTAGGACGACCTGAATTGACAGCTGAAAAATTCATTCCGGATCTTTTTAGTCAAAAAGAGAATGCCAGACTTTATAAGACCGGCGACTTAGCAAAATGGCGCATGGACGGCACCATTGAATTTATTGGTCGACGTGACGATCAGGTGAAGATTCGTGGACATAGGATAGAACTAGGGGAGGTTCAAGCGGCTCTAGATCAATGTAAAGAAGTTCGCCAAAATGTAGTGCTTATCCAAAAAGACGATTCAAATAATAAGACAATGGTAGCTTATATTGTTCCAGAGGGGAAATTTGATAGAGAACAAATAAAAGCCAAACTGGGATTAAATCTGGCTGAATACATGATTCCAAATATATTGATAGAACTGGAAGAGATGCCACTTAATTCCAATGGGAAAATTGATAAAAGTAAATTACCACTAGTTGATTTTACCACTATGATATCCAAAGATTATGTAGCCGCTCGTAACGATACGGAAATTAAATTGGTGGGTATTTGGGAAGACTTGTTAAAAGTAGATCAAATTGGGATACACGATAATTTTTTCAACATCGGTGGACATTCATTGATGGCTGCCCGACTTATTGCAAGAATTAGAGATGAATTTGTTTTAGATATTCCAATTAAGGCAGTTTTCGAATTTGAAAGTATTGCAAAAATGGGTGAATATATACAACTGATGAAGGGACCTTCCGATGATTTTCTCTATGAGAAATCGGAGTCTTTTGAACTGTGATTTAAATTGAAATAAAAATACTGCAATGAGCCTAAAACACGAGATTGTTAGTTTGCTGAATAGAGCCAAGAGGTCAGGAATAGTTGTTTTTGAGGAATCTGGAAAGCTTAAATTCAAATTAGCCCAGAATACCAAAATCGACAAGGTAATTTTGGAAGAACTAAAATCGAATAAAGAAAAAATACTGGAATTTTTAAGTGATAAGGAAATTGGAAATATCCAAAAAATCCGGACAATGGGTGAAAGCATTTTGCCGGTTGAGCGTAAAAAGGGTGCGAGATTTCCTTTGTCTTTTTCGCAAGAAAGATTATGGTTTATCGACCAATTAGAAGGAAGCATTACCTATCATATGCCTTCTGTCTTTCGGATCAATAATGAGTTGAATATAATTGCACTTGAATCCTCGCTGAAAGGCTTAATAGATCGACAAGAGATATTTCGAACTATCATTAAATCAGAAGTTGGTATACCTTATCAAGCGGTTATTCCTGCTGATGATTGGAAGATGGAGTATCGAGAAATACCTGAGAATACCGACGAACTATTACTGCGAGAAAATATCAATCAATTAATTAAATACCCTTTTGATTTATCAAAGGATTATAAGTTTAGAGCAACACTTCTTAAATTAAAAGAAGCAGAATACTTGCTTGTGCTCGTCGTACATCACATTGCTTCTGATGGTTGGTCATTATCCATTATGAGTAAAGAATTGATGATACTTTACGATGCGGCAATAGAAAAGAAGAAAGTCGAATTGCCTGCACTTTCTGTTCAATACGTAGACTATGCTTGCTGGCAAAGAAAACAATTGACTAAAAATCATCTAAAAGATGAGTTGGATTGGTGGGCAGATCAATTAAAAGAATCCGAAACCTTAGACTTGCCAACAGATTTTGTACGGCCTACCATTCAAAGTACTCAAGGAGCGACCCATAGTTTGTTCATCGATAAGGAGTTGACCAAAGCATTAAACCATCTTTGTCAAGAACAAGATGTAACTATGTTTATGTTGTTACTTTCTATTTTCAATGTCTTAATGTACCGCTATACTGGCCAGACGGATTTTTCCGTAGGAAGTCCTTTTTCAAAACGAAATCGAAAAGAGTTAGAACCAATAGTAGGCTATTTTATCAATACAATTGTATTATCCACTAGCCTCAAAGGAAATCCGATATTTGATGATTATTTAATAAGGGTGAAAGAAAACACCTTATCTGCCTTTTCGCATGGAGAAATTCCTTTTGAAAAAATTGTTGAAAGGGTTTCTAGCGAAAGAGACAGAAGTCGATCACCTGTTTTTCAAGTTATGTTTGCTTTTCATAATATTCCAGAAATTCCAGACCTTGAGCTGACTGGATTGCAATTAAATTTAGAGTCAACCGAACATACTACTTCTCCATTTGATGTATCTTTTTCTTTGATCGAAAATTCAGATGGAATTAATTTAGGTATAGAATATTGTAAAGATATATTTAAGTCATCGACTATTGAAAGGATGGCTCGTCATTTTAGAATGCTCTTGTCGTCCGTCATAACCAATCCTTCTCAGACGATCAGTAATTTGAAGATGCTTACCGAAGAGGAGACCCATCAAATACTTTTTAATTTTAACCAACCGCTGAAACCTATTTCTTCCGACTTGCCAACAGTGATTGATCTGTTTGAATCAAAAACATTGGAAAACCCAAATAAGATTGCTCTAAGTTTTGAAGGAACATCCATGTCCTATCAAATCTTGAATGAAAAAAGCAATCAGCTTGGGCATTATTTGAAGAACAAAGGGATTGGCAGAAATGATGTAGTTGGAATTTGTATTAGTCGTTCTTTTGAAATGATCATCGGAATTCTTGGCATTCTGAAGACGGGGGCAGCTTATTTGCCAATTGATCCAACTTTGCCGATCGGGCGAATTCATTTTCTAGTAGAAAATGCAAGTGCTAAATCTGTTATTAGTCAAGCAGTTTTTGCTGAGAAATTCCTGAATATTGAAAAAGGAAAAATGACAATTTTGGAAGAACAACTGTCTAAAATAGAACAAGCACCAACTACCAATATGCTAAGAGATTCGGATAAATCTGACTTGGCATACATTATCTACACATCGGGTTCTACTGGAAAACCTAAAGGGGTAATGGTGACTCATGAAAGCTTAGCATTGCGGATGCAAAGTGAAATAGAGATCTTGAACGTTGATGAGAATTATACGAGCTGTTTATTAACCAATTATGTTTTTGATGTTTCTCTGCTTGAGATATTTCTTCCGTTAATTGAAGGGGGTAAAGTCGTGATTCCAAATGAAGAAACGATTTATGAACCATCAAAGATTATTCAATTATTTGAGACGGGTAAAGTGACAAATTTCCAAGGTACACCTAGTTTTCTAGGAAGTATTCTTCCAGGGATTAATAAAAATAATTTTCCAAGCGACCTTCAAATAATTTGTTTAGGAGGAGAATCGCTAGATAGAGAATTGGTCAACAAAATTCATACGGTATTGCCCGGAGTTCAAATCAATAACCATTACGGACCAACTGAAACTAGTATTGATGCAGTTGTGTTGGAAGATATTGATGAATTCAATCAAAATAATATTGGAAGACCAATTGATTTTACACAAGCTTATATCACAGATGAGCATTTGAATTTAGTACCGATAGGAGTGGCTGGCGAATTGTTAATCGGGGGACCCGTGCTTGGAAAAGGGTATATCCAAAGGCCAGAATTAACAAAAGAAAAATTCATTCAAAATCCATTTTCAGAAGGTAGGCTTTATAAAAGTGGTGATCTTGTTAGATGGTTGGAAAATGGAGAAATAGAATTCATTGGAAGAAGAGATCATCAGGTTAAGATTAGAGGCTTTAGAATTGAATTGGGAGAAATTGAAACTATTTTGAAAGAGCAGCCAATGGTCAAAGAGGCTATTGTCATTACGAAAAAAAATAAAACAGGCGAGAAAGAACTTATTGGTGTTGTCTCTATAAATTCAACCAACCCAAAGGATCAAAGGGCGGAAGCTAATGAACGTCAAACACTTACTGCAAGTAGATTGAAAGAAAATATTAGAACGCTTCTTCCTGATTACATGATCCCAAATACGTTTCTGATTTTAGATGATTTTCCTTTAACGCCTAATGGAAAGGTCGATCGAAATCTGATCAAGAATATGGATGTGGCTACCATATCAGATCAACCTTATTTGGCAGCCAGAAATGAAATAGAAGCCCAACTTGTTTCGATCTGGGAAGAATTATTGAAAGTCGATCAGGTAGGTGTAACGGACAATTTTTTCAGCCTTGGCGGACATTCATTGTTGGGGATGCGACTAATAGCTACGGTCAATGATGCAATGAATTTACACCTTAATGTTAAGGATATTTTTTCAGCTCCAACCATCGCAGAATTATCTCTTTTGTTAAAGACCAAGACGGTAAATACTACGCTACCTAGAATAGAAGTAGGCAGTATTCGTCCAGATAAAATTCCGTTGTCCTATGCGCAAGAACGTTTATGGTTTATGGATAAACTGGTTGGGAGTACTCATTATCATATGCCATATGTTCATCACTATAGTGTAATACCAAAAATTGAAGTCTTAGAAAGTGTTTTGAATAAACTTGTCAATCGTCATGAGGTATTGCGAACTGTTTTTTATGAAGAAAATGGAGCAGTTTTTCAAGAAATTTTGCCAAAAAATAAATGGACATTAGCAATTGAAAAACCCACCTCTAAAATTGAAAAAGATCAGTTGGAATTACTCATCTCTGAAAAAGTGAACCATCCCTTCAATTTGGAATCAGACTATATGTTCAGAGCGACGTTAATTGATTTAGAAGAAAATGGTGGTGTTTTGATTTTGGTGGTTCACCATATTGCATCTGATGGTTGGTCTAGTGACATCATGATGGGTGAATTAGACGAATTGTATAATGCTGCAGTGTCAAATCGAAAACCGAATTTGAGAGAAATGACTATTCAATATGCGGATTATGCACTTTGGCAGACTAAGCATCTGACTCCTGATGTAATGGAGGATAAGTTGTTGTATTGGAAGAAAAAATTAGGAGGAGCTCCTACCTTGAATTTTCCGTTGGATTATCATCGGCCTTCGGTACAAAGCAAAAAAGGAAATAGCAGAACATTCGAAATTAGACAAACGGTTACAGATAATCTAAAACAACTTTGTAATCAGTATAATACAACAATGTTCATGATGCTTTTAGCTGTTCTAAAATTATTGTTGTATAAATACACTGGACAAAGAGACTTGAGTGTTGGTAGCCCAATTGCGAATCGGAGCCAAAAAGAATTGGAGGATTTAATTGGTTTTTTTGCAAATACAATTGTCTTGCGCAGTAAGCTAGAAGAAGGGATGCCTTTTACAAAGTTATTAGACCAAGTCAAACAAACTAGTTTAGAGGCCTACAGTCATCAGGACACTCCCTTCGCAAAAGTGGTAGATGCTATTGTCGATGATCGAGATATGAGTAGGACACCATTATTTCAGGTAATGTTTATGCTTCAAAATTTTTTAGATGAAAATACTTCTAAAAAAGTAGATCAAGAAAAGAGTAGGGAGGTTGAAATAGAATCTATGGATTCAGATATTCAATTATCCGATAGTTACCAAGCAGCAAAATTTGACTTGACCTTTAGCGCGGTAGAATGGAAAGGGAAAATTAAACTGACCATTAATTATTGTACAGATTTGTTTAAATCGGAAACGATTGATCGGATCGGTAAACATTTCATACAATTAGTTGATGCTATTATTAGGCAACCTGAAACGCCAATTTATCAACTGGATTTCCTAAATGTTCAAGAAAAACAGCACCAATTAGAAACGCTTAATCAAACGAATCGAGACTATCCTAACTCAACAACTTTTATTGACCTATTTCGTCAAAAAGTTATTCGTCGAAGTAACCATCCTGCCCTCTATTTTGAAGACCGTCAGTTAAGTTACCAAGAACTTGATGAGCAGTCTAACCAATTGGCTAATTATTTATTGGCGAGTGGCGTCAAGAATGGTGATATCATTGCACTTGGTCTGGATCGATCGATTGAAATGGTTGTCAGTCTTTTAGCTATTATGAAAATTGGTGGGGCCTATATTCCAATTGATCCACATTTCCCGTCTGATCGGATTCAATATATCATAGAAGATGCTCAAACTTCCTGGGTACTTAGTCAAGCAAAATTTCAAAGCTCCTTCAAGTCATCCGAACAGATGATTTTATTGGATGAGGTGAAAAATCAGATTGCTTTAGAAAGCAAATCTGCCATTAAGGTAGTTGTAGAACCAGCGCAGCTAGTATATATTATTTACACTTCAGGATCAACTGGAAACCCCAAAGGAGTGATGATCCAGCATGGCTCATTGATGAATTTTCTCTACGCTATGCAGGAGACCTTGGATTTTACAGAAGGGTTCAGTTTATTGGCCTTGACAACATACAGCTTTGATATTGCTTACCTAGAACTCTTTCTTCCACTAATGACAGGGGCTAGCCTGGTGGTTGCGAATAGTGAGGTGTCTGGAGATGGATTCTCTTTACAAAAATTAATTGCTGAGCAGTTGCCCAGTCATATGCAAGCCACACCCGCAACTTGGCAATTATTGATGGATTCTGGTTGGAAAAATCAGGAGAGCGTGACAATTCTCTCAGGTGGAGAAGCTATGAAAGAATCGCTCAAAAACCAATTGACTGCGTTGAGCAATCAAAAGGTATGGAATCTTTATGGTCCAACCGAAACCACTATTTGGTCCACTGCTAAAGATTTAAAACGAGAAGAAAAAGTAAATATTGGTCGACCTATCGCCAACACACAAGTTTATATTTTGGATACACATCAAGAAATGAGTCAATTTTTGTTGGTTCCTTTTGGAGTAGCTGGAGAATTATGTATTGGAGGCGCCGGTTTGGCAAAGGCTTATCTCAACCGCCCTGATTTAACGGCTGAAAAATTTGTATCTCATCCTTTTCGTCCAGGAGAACGTTTGTATAGAACTGGTGATTTAGCCAGATGGTTACCCAATGGAGATCTTGAATGTTTGGGTAGAATAGATGATCAGGTGAAAGTTCGAGGTTACCGAATTGAACCTGGAGAAATTGAGGTTTTTATACAGCAACAAAAAAACATCAAACAAGCTATTGTCGTAGCTCGGGAAGATAAGATAGGTGGAAATCGACTCGTTGCTTATCTCTTAAAAGAACCAGAAAGCACGCTTGATAAAGAAGCAATGCTGTGGGCACTTAAAGCCCAATTACCTGCTTATATGTTACCTTCCATTTATCTTGAGGTGGATGAATTTCCTATGACGCCAAATGGTAAAATTGATAAAAAGGCACTTCCTGATCCAAACCAAGAAGCGATGCTAAGTCTTGAATATGTTGCTCCTCGTAACGACTTGGAAATAAACTTGGTTGAAGTTTGGAGTGAATTATTGGGGCTTGAAAAAATTGGTATCTATGACAATTTTTTCGCTATTGGCGGTCATTCTCTTTTAGCTATTCGACTGATAACTATGATTTCTAAAAAAGTTGAAAAAACTTTAGAAATGAAGGCCATATTCGAAGCACCTACCATTGCCGAATTAGCTAAAAAGATAAACCAGGTGCCTAGTGGAGAATTACTTCCGGCAGTTATTTCAGTGCCAGAGCGTCCTGAAAAGATTCCTTTGTCCTATGCGCAAGAACGCATCTGGTTTATTGATAAATTAATGGGAAGTACGCATTATCATATACCGTATGTCAAACATATTCACTCCGAGTTAAATCTACCTGTTTTGAAGGAAGCGTTTAAACAACTCGTCAATCGTCATGAAACTTTGCGGACGGTGCTTTGGGAAGAAGATGAAGTAGCTTATCAAAAAGTATTGCCTAAAAATAAGTTTCATCTTGAGATCGAAGAAATGATCGGAAATGATTTTCATCAAGATCTAGGGAGAATAGTTACTAGGAATATTGAACAAAAATTTGATTTGAGGAAAGATCATATGCTTCGTGCAAAAATCTTCAAATTAGCAAAAGACCAATATTTTCTGTTAGTGGTAATACACCATATTTCTACTGATGGTTGGTCTAGTGAAATCCTCCAAAAAGAACTTTTTAACTTGTACGAGGCTGGACTGGTAGGGCGTAAAGCCTTATTACCTGCTTTAAATATTCAATACGTTGATTTTGCATTGTGGCAGAGAAATTATCTTTCAGGAGACTTGTTAGAACGAAATTTGAATTATTGGGAAAACCAACTTCGCGATATTCAATCCTTGACGCTGCCAACTGATTTTACTCGACCTCGTATCCAGAGTACAAAAGGTAAAATGTTGAGTTTTTCTATTGATCAGAAATTATCTGTCCAATTGCGAAAAATGGCAACAAAAGAAAACACAACTATGTTTATTCTTTTGCTGACAGCCTTTAAAGTATTGATCTATCGTTATAGTGGTCAGACGGATATTTGTATAGGAAGTCCAATAGCTAATCGGCGTCAAAAAGAGTTGGAATTGCTCATTGGTTTCTTTATCAACTCCATTTGTCTGCGAAGCAATTTGGAAGGTAACCCTTCTTTTACAAAATTATTAGATCAAGTCAAAACAACTACGCTTGCCGCACATGCACATCAAGATGCACCGTTTGAAAAAGTGGTGGATCGATTAAAAGTAGATCGAGATTTTAGTAGAAGCCCATTGTTTCAGGTTTCTTTTACCTTTCAAAATAATGCAACTGCAGGGAATAAGACCAAATCGGATTCCGTTGATGAAAATAATTCTTCGACCAATTTTGAGATTAATTTACTGGATCTAGCGAGTGACTATATGCCTTCCAAATATGACTTGTCTTTTAGTGCTGTTGGAATCAAAGAAATTATTTTCTTTAATCTTAATTATTGTGTTGATCTCTTTGAAGAATCTACGATACTTCGGATGAGGGATCATTTCATCCATATACTTGAAGCGATCGTTGAAACACCACAAGCTAGAATAAATGAATTGAATATTTTGTCCGAAATGGAAAGGACACAATTGTTATTAGATTTTAATAATACAGCAATTGACTTTCCGCTTAATAAAACGGTGCTGGATTATTTTGCTGAAATGGTTGTCAAGGTGCCAGACCAGGAAGCAATCGTCGAAGGCATAAAAAAATTGACTTATTCTGAACTGGATAAAAAGAGTAACCAACTCGCCAATTTTTTAAATAAGCAATCAGTAAAAAAAGGTGATTTAGTTGCTGTTTTTCTAAACAGGTCAATTGATATGATCATTGCTATCTTGGGGATTTTAAAGGCTGGTGCTGCCTATGTTCCTATTGATCCAGCCTACCCAGAAGAAAGGATTCGTTTTATTATTGAAGATACGGATTCGATTGTAATTTTGAGTCATTCTGAATATGAAAAACAACTCAATTTTTTTGAAGAAAAAAGATTGGTTTTTATGGATCGAGATGGAGCGGATATTGAAGAAGAGCAAACAAATGGCAATGGGTTAGTTGTTTCTTCAGACATGCTGGCTTATATTATTTATACATCAGGTTCAACAGGAAAACCCAAGGGGGTAATGATACAGCATTCCTCATTGAACAACCTTGTAAGCTGGCATATTCAGACATTTGCCTTGACCTCAGCCAGTAGGTCTAGTATGTACGCAGGGGTTGCCTTTGACGCTTCAGTTTGGGAAATATGGCCTTACCTTTCTTCAGGAGGAACACTTCATGTTATAGCCGATGATATCCGTTTGTCCATTAAAAAGCTATATGATTATTTTTATGTCAATCGCTTGACACATAGCTTTTTACCGACAGCTATTGTTCCTGCTTTTGTAGAACAATCAAGAAATAAAATTAATCAATTAGCATTTTTATTAACAGGAGGGGATAGCCTTCCATCTATTGATATTGAAGGTTTGAATTATGAACTAGTCAATAATTATGGGCCGACTGAGAATACAGTTGTTACTACTTATTGTTCACTTAGTTCAAAAGACAAACAAAGCACCCCATTAATTGGTGGACCGATTAGCAATACGAAGGTTTACCTGCTGGATAACCATCAAAAACTTGTTCCAGTTGGAGTCCCTGGTGAAATCTACATCGGCGGAAAAAACTTGTCAATGGGATATTTTAAAAGACCAGAGCTCAATCTCAAACATTTTCTAACGAATTTGTCTGACGAACTAGCTGAAAAACGAGTTTACAAAACCGGTGATATAGCGAGGTGGAAACCAAATGGACAATTAGAGTTTTTAGGAAGAAAGGATGAGCAAGTAAAAATAAGAGGATATCGAATTGAACTGGGAGAAATTGAAGCGATTTTATTAGAGGATAAATCTGTTTCTCAGGCTGTTGTCAAAGTTGTTGGTAATGGTCATGAGAATAAATTTTTGGTTGCCTATATTGTTTCTGAAGGGGATTTTGACAAAGAAAAACTGTTGAAAGAATTGCAATTGAATTTGCCAGATTATATGTTGCCTTCACAACTTATACCTTTACAAGAATTACCACTTACACCCAACGGCAAGATTGACAAGAAGGCATTACCTGACCCCGATTTATCTTATTTGAAAGAGAAAGTTTTTGTTGCTCCACGCAACGCTTTAGAAACAGATTTGGTTGAAATTTGGAGTGAATTACTGGGCCTTGAAAAAATTGGTATCTATGACAATTTTTTCGCCATTGGCGGACATTCTCTTTTAGCAATGCGGTTGATCTCAATGATTGCCAAAAAAGTTGAAAAGACTTTAGAAATGAAGGCGATCTTTGAAGCGCCTACTATTGCAGAATTAGCGAAAAGGATCAACCAAATTCCTGGTGGATCATTACTTCCACTAGTAACTGCAATCGTAGATCGACCCGATAAAATTCCATTGTCCTATGCACAAGAACGCTTGTGGTTTTTGGATAAGTTAGTTGGTAGTACGCATTATCACATTCCATATGTTCAATATTATGATATCGTACCAAATATTAAAATGCTTGAAAGTATTTTGAACCAATTTGTTAATCGTCATGAGGTTTTGCGAACTGTTTTTTATGAAGACAATGGAGAGGTATTTCAACATATACTGCCAAAAAATAAATGGAAATTAGCCGTTGAAAATCCTACCTCTAGTATTGAAAAGGATCAACTAGAATGGCTGATTTCTGAAAAAATCAACCTTCCATTCAAATTGGAATCAGACTATATGCTCAGAGCAACGCTAATTGATTTACAAGAAAAAGGTTGCGTGTTAATTATGGTTGTTCATCACATTGCCTCTGATGGCTGGTCTAGTGACATCATGATGATAGAGTTGGAAGAATTGTACAATGCTGCTATGTCAAATCGGAAACCGAATTTGGATGAGATGACCGTACAGTATGCAGATTATGCGCTATGGCAGACAAAGTACCTGACTAAAGAGGTACTGGAAAATAAGTTATTGTATTGGAAGAAAAAATTAGGAGGAGCTCCGATATCGAATTTTCCGTTAGATTATAGTCGACCCTCGGTGCAAAGCAAAAAGGGGAATAGCAAAACATTCATAATCGGACAAACAGTTACAACTAATCTTAAACAACTTTGTGATCAGTATGAGTCAACCATGTTTATGACACTTTTAGCGGTGTTAAAACTATTGTTGTATAAATACACTGGACAAAAAGACTTGAGTGTAGGTAGTCCGATTGCCAATCGTAGCCAAAAAGAGTTGGAGAACTTAGTTGGTTTTTTTGCAAATACAATTGTTCTGCGAAGTAAGTTGGAAGAAGATATGCCTTTCATTAATTTATTATATCAAATCAAACAAACTAGTTTAGAGGCTTATAGTCATCAAGATACACCGTTTTCAAAAGTTGTAGATGTTATTGTTGATGATCGAGATATGAGTAGAACGCCATTGTTTCAGATAATGTTTATGCTTCAAAATTTTTTAGATGAAAACAATCATATAAACTTAGATCAGGAAAAGAGTAAAGATGATGAAAAGGAATCAATTGATTCAGATAGTCATTTTTCGAATAGTTACCAAGTTGCTAAATTTGACTTGACTTTCAGCGCAGTAGAGTGGCAAGGAAAAATTAACTTTACCATCAATTATTGTACAGACTTATTTAAACTAGAAACAATTGACCAAATCGGTAAGCATTTTATCCAATTAGTTAATATAATAATTAGGCAACCGGAAACGCCAATTTACCAACTGGATCTGCTAAGTGCTCAAGAAAAGCAGCAGCAATTGGAAATACTTAATCAAACGAATCGAGACTACCCAACCTCAACAACTTTTATCGATCTATTTCGTCAACAAGTTATTCGTCGTAGCAATCATCCTGCCCTCTTTTTTGAAGATCGTCAACTGAGTTACCAAGAGCTTGATGAACAGTCTAATCAATTGGCTAATTATTTGATGATAAGGGGTGTCAAAAATGGTGATATCATGGCACTTTGTCTTGATCGCTCCATTGAAATGGTTGTGAGCCTATTGGCAATTGTCAAAATCGGTGCGGCCTATATTCCAATTGATCCACGTTTCCCGTCGGAGCGGATCCAGTACATCCTCGAAGATGCTCAAACTTCCTGGGTACTTAGTCAAGCAGAATTTCAAGATTCCTTCGATGCAACTCAACAGCTCATTTTGTTGGATGCCGAAAAAAGTCAGATTTCCTTGCAAAGCAAATCCACCATTAAGATAGCTTCTTTGCAACCAGAGCAATTGGCTTATATTATTTACACTTCTGGTTCGACTGGAAAACCCAAAGGAGTAATGATCGAACATGGCTCACTGATGAATTTCCTTTACGCAATGCAGGAAACTCTGAATTTTAAAGAAGATTTCAGCCTATTGGCCTTGACAACTTATAGCTTTGATATTGCCTATCTAGAACTTTATCTGCCACTTATCACAGGAGCAAGTTTAATGGTTGCTAATAGTGCCGTCACCGGAAATGGATACTCATTACAAAAATTAATTACTGAGCAGATGCCTAGTCACATGCAAGCGACACCGGCGACTTGGCAGTTATTGATGGATTTCGGTTGGAAAAATCAAGAGAATGTGACAATTCTCTCAGGTGGAGAAGCTATTAAAGAATCGCTTAAAAATCAATTGACTGCTCTAAGTGATCAAAAAGTATGGAACCTTTATGGTCCAACTGAAACCACTATCTGGTCTACTGCTAAAGAATTAAAAGCAGAAGAAAAAGTAAATATTGGACGTCCCATTGCAAATACACAAGTATATATTTTGACTACACATCAGGAAATGAGTCAATATTCGTTGGTTCCTTTTGGAGTACCTGGAGAATTATGTATTGGTGGAGCAGGTTTGGCAAGAGCTTATCACAATCGCCCTGCCTTAACTGCAGAAAAATTTATACCTCATCCTTTTCGTCCCGGAGAGCGTTTGTATAGAACTGGTGATTTAGCCAAATGGTTATCCAACGGTGACCTTGAATGTTTGGGAAGAATAGACGATCAGGTGAAAGTTCGAGGGTATAGAATTGAACCTGGAGAAATTGAGGTTTTTATACAACAACAGGAAAATATCAAACAAGCAATTGTCATAGCTCGGGAAGATAAAACCGGCAGCAATCGACTTGTCGCTTACCTCTTAACAGAACGAGAAAGTACCCTAGATAAAGCAAAAATGCTCGAGGCACTCAAAGCCCAATTACCGGCCTACATGTTGCCCTCCGTTTATATTGAGGTAGATGAATTTCCGATGACGCCAAATGGTAAAATTGATAAAAAGGCACTTCCCGATCCTAATAAAGAAGCGATCCTGACGCACGAATATGTTGCTCCTCGCAACGAATTAGAATCAGCGTTGGTTGAAATTTGGTGTGATTTATTGGGGCTTGAAAAGATTAGTATCTATGACAATTTTTTCGCAATTGGAGGACATTCTCTTTTAGCCATGCGATTGATTACAATAGTGGCCAAAAAAGTTGAGAGAGCTTTAGAAATGAAAGCCATCTTTGAAGCACCTACTATTGCAGAATTGGCGAAAAGGATACACCAAATTTCTACTGGATCATTTGCAAATAAAAAAACTAGACCAATTGCTTTGAATTCAATTAATATAGGTCAACATAATATGTTCATGGTTCCACCCGTACTTGGTACACCGCTTGTTTATTTGAGCTTAGCCAAAATTCTGGAGACAATGAATATAAACTGCTTTGGATTTGAATACAGAGGATTCAATAAAGGAGAGCAGTATTATAACGGTATAAATGATATAGTAGCATCTTATTTAAAAAAAATAAAACAAGAAATCCAAAATTCGAAAGATGAGATTACCTTGTTCGGTTATTCAATGGGAGCAATAATTGCATTTGAATTGACCGTATTACTGGAGGCAGAAGGAATACCTTGTAGGGTTGTTTTATTAGATAGCGAAGCTCCACAGAATTCAACGAGTAGTACACCAATTGATCCCGGTGTTGTCTCACATTTATTGAAAGAACATTTAGGGCAAATAGGTTTGGATTTAGAAGATGAGGAGCGACTGGAAGAGTTGGTTGCTTATTATCTGGGTGTCAAAAACCAATTCCATTTTAAGAAAAAAACCGTGAAAGCACCAATAATTGTGGTGGAAGCAGTCGCAAAAATGAAAGGCTGGGAAGATTTAACAAAGGGCACTTTTCTAAAGCATTCGATGAATACAAGTCACTTTGGAATTTTAGATGAAAAAGGTTTACCAGACTTAGCTTCTTATTGTATTCAAAAGGTCAATTTACTCACTTAAAGTGGATTTGAGTACTATTTCTTTGATTTATAAACTGATTTAGAAAACCACTCAAAAGTTAAGAAAGTGTTAAATACGACAGGTGTCGTAGATAAAATTTGCATGTACGACAGATGTCGTATATATTTGTTTGTATAATTATGAGCATAAATATTCGTTTATCCTCATTAACAAATCAAACAGACAATATGCAAGACCCAAAAATTTATCAACCAACAGAGGCAGAGCTAGACGTTCTTCAGGTTTTGTGGGAAAGTCAACCTGCGACTGTTCGGTTTATTCATGAAAAAATTCAAGAAAAAAAAGCCGTTGGTTATACTACGACTTTAAAGCAGCTACAGCGAATGACTGAAAAGAAGATGGTCAATCGAGAAAAATCAGGTAAAACTCATTTTTATACGGCTGTTCCTAATGAAGCTGAAGTTCAACAATCACTATTTCAGCGTTTGCAGAATACAATTTTCAAGGGATCAGCAATGAACATGATTATGCATGCGCTGGGTCAGAATAATACGTCCGCTGAAGAACTTGAAACTTTACAAGAATGGTTGGCCACGCAAAAAAATAAAAAACAATGAATAGTATTAATTTAACAGAATTGATGCCTTTTGGTCAGGCAATGGGATGGACTATCATTCATAGCGTTTGGCAAATAGCCTTAATTGCTTTAGCCTTGCGATTGGTATTGTTTTTAATTCCTCAAAAAAAATCTTCAGTCCGGTATATCCTGTCTTTGACTGCTTTGACATTGGCATTGGTATGGTCTGCTTTTACTTTTTCAGAAAAATGGAATTCCACTGATCGCTTAGTCCATGACAGTTTGACAACTTCCGTGATTGACTTAAAAACATCTGCTAATGAACAAATTTTTCCTATAGAGAATTTTGATATAGTGGAAAAAAATAGCCCTTTTATTGGTCTTTCTTTAAAAGGTTTTTTCCTGGAAAAATCTGCTTACTTTAGTTACGTAATCAAGCCACATTTACCATTAATTGCCTTATGTTGGTATATAGGTGCCTTGTTATTTTCCTGTTATATGTTGTCTGGATTTTTTTACTTGAATCGGCTTAACAAAAAGGGACTTATCGAACCAACAGTAGAGTGGCAGCAAAAATTTGAGCAGTTGCGGGAGCAAATGGGAATTCGTATTCCAGTTCAATTTTCAATTTCTAAACTGGTTAAAGAACCACTTACCTTTTACTTTTTCAAGCCGGTTGTCCTAGCACCTATAAGTATTTTTACAGGCCTTACACCCGACCAGATTGAAGTGCTTTTGTTGCACGAACTGGCTCATATTCGAAGATTTGATTTTGGAATAAATATTTTTCAATCATTAATAGAAGTCTTATTTTTCTATCATCCACTTGCTTGGTGGATTTCAAAAAATATTCGTATTGAAAGAGAGCATTGCTGTGATGATCTGGTCATTCAGATTCGCAATAATCCTCAACTCTATGCGGAAGCATTAACGAAAGTCCAATTACATCATTTAACCTTTAAAACTCAATTAGCAATGTCAATTAACGGAAATAATAATGGTTCATTCAGTAAGCGTATTTTTCGCCTGTTTGGCCACAACGAACAAAAACCCTCTTTCTTAAAAGGATTTATGATGGCTATTCTTTTGGTTATCGGGTTTCTTACTCAATCTTCTTATCTTCCTTCTACAGAATTCACTGACAGAGACATCTCTGTTTCCATTGATTGGAATAATCCAATTAATCGCAACCATATGCTATTTGAAACATTCAGTAAATGGTCTCCTGAAAAGATTAAAGATTTATATCTCCAAAACGAGAAGTATCGAAATTTCAATGCATCAAAACGGAGTTCTATCTTGGTTACAGATAAATACGAAAATAATAGCCTGATTTTTACAGTGACTGAAAATAGTAAAACTTTTATGGATACACTACAAAACTATGTGAATCCAAATCGAGACGCGCCGATCTCAGAAAGGTACCCAGAGAAAGACTTCAAAATTGTAAGAAAAAAAATGAAAAAAGGGGATAAGTCTTACGGGGAAGGAAGTATTCCGACTGGAACAGTTGCTTGGGTTGATATTAATAGAAAAGGAATAATTACAACTGGGGTAGAGTTAGAAAATAAACCAGCTACGGTTAAAATCTTAGTGCTTTCTTCTGAACAAAAAGTAGTCACGGTTTTGGTAGACAAAACACTTGAGCAGGGAACACACGAATACACTTGGAATGATGGCCCCAATAAAACAACAGGCACTCATTATGTGAAAATTATGATTGATGATCATACTAGAACTCAAAAAGTAGACATTAAATAATAGCATATTTATTGCTTCGTTAAATTAGTATTTCCACAGCTAAAATCTGTCCTGATCTTAGCTGTGGAATCTTCTCTTCTTTTAAAATAATTCAATTTTTTTTTCTTCGTGAACCTGCCCCATTCGGGCGGGCCTTTCGCATTTTAGTCAATTTATTAATCTTATTTTTTAAACTAATAATTTCTTACTATGGAATTCAAAGATACCGACCTTGTGTATATTAAACCCAACTTAGCTATTGAACCTTTGGTAGACAATTGGTATGCTTGGGCACATTTAGTCTCACCAGCTACTGCAGCTATGAACATTAAAGAACGCCACCTTAAAATCATGAACTCTTACGTTCAAAGTCCCATGGTGCACGCAGCCGCTGTCAAAAGCCCAAAAATGCTTGGTGGGCCATTCATCGATTATGGGGGAAAAAGAGTGGATGAAATCAAAGGCCTGATTGAAAATACTAATGAACAATGTGCCGACCTTTTGGAACTTAGAGACGCCATTAATGACCTGAATGATTTACTCAAAAAAGAAGCCAAAGGTTTTTCCATGACTGAGCTTTATCCTCGAATTCCTGAGCCCTTACAAGGACTCGTTGAGCTAGTATATGATGTCAATAACAATCCTTCTTTTCGATTTTTTGAGGCACTTCTCTATGATACGAAATATTACAGAGAAGAACTTCAGAGCTTTAATTTATTTATTGTCAAAGATGACGACTCCCGTTCTTTTGTTTTGAGTACGCCTAAGTTGGCAGATGAGGAGATGTTGAGAGTTCACTTGCCGCTGCGTAGTGAGAAAATAGATGAATTATTTATGATGGCTGATAAACCACGAAAGTTTGAAGAGGTTAAAAATCTATTTCCGATCAGAGACGAGGATGCCGATTTGTATCGTAGTTTTTTTACCACTAAAGCTCCAAAAGAATATGAAAAATATGATGGAGATGGCGTCTTAACACGTTATTTTGGACATGCTTGTATTCTTGCTGAAACAAAGACAACGACCTTCCTGGCTGATCCATTGATTAGTTATGGTTATGAATCTGATATTTCGAGATATTCTTACGAGCATCTTCCTGAGACCATTGACTATGTCTTAATCACGCACAATCACCAGGATCACATATTATTCGAGACCCTTTTGCGCTTGCGTAGTCGAATTAAACACATCATTGTTCCTAAAAGTAATGGGGGTTCCTTACAAGATCCTAATCTCAAATTGATGTTCGAAAGAGTAGGATTCAAAAGCATTATTGAATTAGGCGAAATGGAAACGATTGAATTTGATGACTGTTCACTTACTGGATTGCCTTTTATTGGTGAGCATTGTGATCTAGACATTAGAAGCAAACTTTGCCACATGGTTCGATTCAAAGATGATTTTAAAATGCTTTTTGCTGCTGATTCTTGTAATATATCACCTCGTCTCTATGAAAGAATTCATGCCAATATTGGAGATATTGATGTTATCTTTTTAGGAATGGAATGCCAAGGTGCGCCACTAACTTGGTTGTATGGTCCAATCATGGCAGAATCTCTACCAAGAGATAAAGATGAATCCCGGCGTCTAGCTGGTTGTAACTTTGATCAATCCAAAGCATTGGTAGATATCTTTAATCCTAAACACGTATTTGTTTATGCGATGGGAATGGAGCCGTGGCTCAAGTATATTAGTTCAATTAAATACACAGAGAAATCCATTCCTATTGTTGAATCAAATAAGTTACTTGACTATTGCCGATCAATTAATGTAGAGCCAGAACGTTTATTTGGCGAAAAAATCATTGAATATAAAGGAGAAACATCGGTAGTATAAACTTAAGATAATCTTATTTACAATTTTACTTAAAAACATGTTCTAAAAAATAATTTGATATGATAATTTGTGGAATAAAAATAACCCATGATGGTGGTATTGCCTTGATTGATAATGGTGAATTGAAATTTAGCATTGAAATGGAAAAAATCGATAACAATGCTCGTTATAGTTGCTTAGATGACCTTCATTCTATCCCAGCTATTCTTGCTGAGTATGGTTATTCATTAGATGATGTTGACCATTTTGCTATTGACGGTTGGCATGGTGCAGGGGCTCATTGGAGGGGTGATCCAGTGCTATCCATAAAGAATGGAAGAGAGCCTATTGCATTGACCGTTGCTGCGTATAACGAACTTACGCTCAAAGAAAATTTATTGCAGCCAGAAGTATTTGAAAGTAAATTACCTATGCAAGGAAAAGACTATGATTACCGAAGTTATAAGCACGTAACCGGTCATATTTGTGCTGCTTATGCCAGTAGTCCTTTCGCAGTAAAAAATGAAGGCAGCTTTGTTCTTATTTGGGATGGAGGACAATACCCCAGATTGTATTATGTTGATCCCTTAGAGAAAACAATTAAAAATCTTGGATATTTATTTGTTTTCTTAGGAACCATCTATAGTATTATGGGACACTATTATGGTCCTTACAAAAAGACGGTAGCTGAGATGAAGGAAGATCGAGAAAAAATGACAATAGAAGGTTATTTTGGAGGTTACTCAATTGCCGGTAAAGTGATGTCCTATTTTGCCCTCGGAAAGGCGGATGATAGATTAGTTCAAGAAATGAAAGTCATCTACAAACGAGAATTAGAAATCTCCAACCTTTTTGAGCATAAGTTTATGATGGCCGTTGCTGACTATGTTGAAGGGAAACCTTATAGTGATGCAGATGTATTGGCATCTATGCACGTATTTTTGGAAGGTCTGCTCTTGGAAGGTCTCGCCAAAAAGGTCAATAAATTTCCTGCTCACCAGAGAAATATTTGTTTCGCTGGAGGTTCAGCCTTGAATATCAAATGGAATAGCAAAATAAGAGGAATGAAGTTATTCAATGATGTTTGGGTACCTCCTTTTCCGAATGATGCTGGTAGTGCCTTAGGAGTTGCTTGTGCTGCTATGGCAGATTTGAATGGCCAATTTAAAATTGATTGGAATGTGTATGCTGGTCCAGCATTGAGAAACAGAAAACCTAAGTCTGGATGGAAAGCATCTGATTGTACGGTAAAAGAGTTAGCTGAATTTTTAGCTAAGAATGAAGAATTGGTTGTTTTTCTGAATGGGAATGCCGAACTAGGGCCAAGAGCATTGGGTAATCGTAGTATTTTGGCTCCTGCAACATCTTTAAATGTGAAAAATAAACTGAACATTGCCAAAATGAGAGAATCATTTCGGCCGGTTGCTCCAATTTGTTTAGAGGCTTATGCATCTGAAGTTTTTGATCCAGGAGATTCAGATCCGTACATGTTATTCGATCATCAAGTAAGAACAGCATGGAAAGATAAAGTACCTGCCATTGTTCATCTTGATGGTTCTGCTAGATTGCAATCAGTAGGAAAAACACAAAACCCAATTGTTTGGGAACTGTTAACCGCCTACCATGAATTGACGGGAATTCCTTTGTTGTGTAATACAAGTGCGAATCTAAGAGGATCTGGATTTTTTCCAGATGTGGAAAGTGCTACGCGGTGGGGTCGAGCAAACTTCGTTTGGTGTAATGGTAAAATGTATGAACAGATAGAAAAATTTTCTTTTGAAGATCAGTCAGCATTTGAGGTGTTTGCTTCAAGTAAATCCATTTAATCAGTAGAGCTTTAATAACCAAATACACTTACGCTCTCTTCTTTTTCCTTCCCAATTTTTTAGAAAGTATACAAAATCGATGATCGTTTAATCTCATCTGACCATAGAAGCGCTTTTGCTTAATAATAAATACAAAAGCTAACCTATCCGAATTTGATACCTGAAGTGCATCATAAATATCGCTTTAATTTTTTATTTAATTCACCACCCATTTTTTAACCAGAGGATGATTTCATTGCATTAGCCAAAACGTGCTAATTGATAAAATCTGATCATGCTCATAAAATTAGAATCAAAATGACAACTAAGCCTAATATAATTGGTATTTCTGCCTTGTACCATGATGCAGCTTGCTGTATACTCAAAGAAGGTCAACTTGTAGCGGCCGCAGAAGAAGAGAGGTTTACTCGAATTAAGTTTGATCCATCTATTCCTCAACACGCACTTCGATATTGCCTCCGAGAGGCAGGGTTAAGCATCGCAGATATTGACTGTATTGCTTTTTATGAAGATCCTCAAAAAAAATTGGCTAGGCAATTATGGAGTGGCGTGGTTAACAAAGAGCAGATTAAACAAGAACAGAATTTTAATAAAGCAGAAAAAGAAATTCGTCAAATACTTGGCTTTGAAGGTCCCATTCGATATTACGACCATCATCTTTCTCATGCTGCTAGTACTTTTTATTTTTCCGGATTTGAAGATGCTGCTATCTTTACGGTTGATGGGGTTGGAGAGTGGGCCACCACCACTTATGGAACAGGGGAAGGAAAAGACATTAACCTTTTTGAAGAAGTACACTTTCCCCATTCTCTAGGTTTATTGTACAGCACTATTACCAGTTATTTGGGATTTAGAGTAAATAATGGTGAATACAAAGTGATGGGGTTGGCACCGTATGGAGTGCCCAAATATGAACAAGAGATTAGCCAGTTAATTACATCTTTGCAAGATGGGCAATATGAGCTTAATTTACCGTTTTTTGATTTTATTAAAGGAAAACGAATGTATTCTGATTTGTTGCCAGAATTGATGGGACGACCAGCACGGAAAAGAGAATCTGCCATCGAGCAATTTCATATCGATGTTGCTAAGAGTTTGCAGGTTGTATTGGAGTCGATTCTAATTGAAAAAGCCAACTACCTGTATGAAAAGACCCAATCCCCCAATTTGTGTATGGCTGGTGGGGTCGCGCTCAATTGTGTTGCTAATGGAAAAATTTTAAAAAATAGCAAATTCGAAAAATTATTTGTTCAGCCTGCCTCAAATGATGCAGGAGGGGCACTTGGCGTAGCAACGCTCGCCCATGTCGATCTTTCGGGAGAAACACCTCAAAAGAAAGCCATGAAGAATGTTTACCTCGGGCCGGGTTATCATTCAAATGATGTAATAAAATTGTTAAAAGCCACCAATATAAATTTTGAAAATTACAGCGAAGATAATGCTGCTTTCCTTGGGGAAACCGCCAAGCGATTGGCAGAGGGTAAAGTGATCGGTTGGTTCAGTGGCCGAATGGAGTTTGGTCCAAGAGCTTTGGGTGGCCGATCTATTTTAGCAGATCCTCGTAATCCTAGAATGAAAGATCGAATCAATGCCATGGTGAAAAAAAGAGAGGGCTTTCGTCCATTTGCTCCTTCTGCGATTCTTGAAAAAGTGTCGGAACATTTTGAGATTGATCACCCTTCCCCCTTTATGCTGGAGACTTGTCAAGTAATCTCTAAACTGGAACTACCCGCGATTACACATGTAGATGGCTCAGCGAGGCTTCAAACGGTAAGTGAAGCCGATAACCGTCCATATTATCTGTTGCTGAAGGCTTTTGACGCGCTTACGAATTGTCCAATTTTACTCAATACTTCCTTTAATATTAGAGGAGAGCCTATTGTTTGTACACCAGAAGATGCACTTAAATGCTTTATCACTACGGATATTGACTGTCTTTCCATAGAGGGAATTATCATTGATCGAAATCAAAATAACTTTGACTTGCTTCGCATCATGTTGTTAAATGATCAGGTAAAAAACAGTGGTATTCAACATGATGTATACACTTTTGTTTAATCAAATTAATGTTCAAAATTATGAAAACACGAAAAGAAAAAGCCAATGCTTTAGCTGAGTTATTGATGGCCCATCCTAAAGAGGACAAAGCAATAGACCACCTTCTAGCTGATCTTCAAATAAACGATCCCATATCAAAACAAAACGATTCGAGCAGTAAAAGTTTTAACAAGCCATTTAATGATTCGAAAATGATAGGAATTTGGGAGCCTAAATTTCGGAATGGTCAAAAATTATATCAACGAAAACGAGAAATGCAACCCAGTTGGTCGTTTTGGGCAAGTATCCATGAAATTCCTCCTAAATCAATCAAAAAACGAGTACTTCTTTTAGGAGAGTCCGTGGCCAGAGGATATTTCTATGACCCTTTATACTCTGTTGCACAAGAACTGGAATCGGTGCTCAATTCAAGTGGTGAGTTCAACGGAATAGAGGTGATAGATTTAGCAAAAACAAGCATGGGTATTGACGAACTAGGTTTGTTGGTAGACGCTTGTGCTGATTTGAATCCAGATGCAGTTGTATTATTTGCTGGAAATAATTGGATTGCCAAATTAGCTGAAGAGCTCAACGAGGAAGACATTTTAAAAATAAAGAAGGTTTATAGTGAAGATAACTTTACTGGCGTAAAGGAATTTTTAGAAAATAAATTTGCCGAAATTATTGAAGAATTTTTTGATAAAGTTAAACAACTTAGCCGTAATGAGCGCATTCCAATCACGGTTGTGATTCCAGGGTTTAATCTTCTCGATTGGAAAAGTAATGAAATTGAAAGAATTTTTTCCCAACAGTCAGGTCGGAGTTTACAAGATTGGGTACATCTTAGATCCCAAGCAGAACAAGCCTTGCTTGATAAAGATTATCAAACCCTAGGAACAACAGCAGAGCAAATGATTGCGCTGGATGCTTCAAACCCTAGAGGCTACGAATTGTTGGCTACCAGTTTCTTAGAAAAAGGACAAATTCAACAAGCCATAGATTGTTTAGATTTTTCCAAAGACACGACTATACTAAGTAGAAGCAGAAAGACTAAACCTCGATGTTTTAAAGTAGTACGAGAAATTTTAGAAAAGGAGGCCAGAGAGGCAGGAATGGAAATTGTTGATTTATTCTCCATTTTCAATAACGCCTTCCCAAAAAGTATCAGTGGTAAAGAACTTTACCTTGATTATTGTCACCTATCTGTGAAAGGAATTAAGATGGCAATGCGCTATACGGCACTAGCCTTAATCAAAGGGTTGAAACAAAAAACTTTGGATATTGATGAGTTGGTGGATTCTCCGGAAAGACTGAGTCCTAGCACGGAGGCGATGGCACATTTTTGTGCAGCCATCCATAATGCCCACTATGGACAAGAAGAAGAAATTCTTTTCTACCATTGCCAACGTGCCGTAAATCTTGATCCTGGTATTGCAGAGGTCATCAAACAATATATCGACTTTTCAACTCGAAAGACATCAACTATTCTCTGCAATTCATTTGGAGAAATTATTATGGATGGTGCTATTCGTCAATATGAAGGCGGTTTTGCTTTGCTCCATCCAAGGGGTGAAAAATTAATGGATATTGAATTGATCAATGCTTCGATTCGGGCATTGCAGTCTATTGGCGAAGATTGCGAAGATATCGTTCGACAATTGCGAATTCAAGAACATGGTGTGAATCAACAAGGAGTAGAACTATTGGAATCACCATATCAAATGACTTCCTACAATACTTTTTCGCTAGGTAAAGAAAATGGATTTTTACAGGTACGTAGCCCTGAAAAAACATTTTACTTTGTAAGCAATGCTAAAGAGGATTTGTCTTTTCAATTGGTGTATCGTAACCCCAATTTTAAAAAGGAAGACCAATGGATAAAAATCTTTGTAGAGGATAAGTCAAAACTACTAACCCAGATTAAGGCATGTAAAGATTGGACCAATCATAATTTTGATTTACCAGCGAGTCAGCTTAAAAAAGGTGTTAATCAGCTCATCATCGAATGGCCATGTGATCTAGTACTTAATACGAATAGTCAAGGAATGGTTGATGAATTTTTAGAGAATTTATTTCCAGTAGTTGGGGAGATCTATTCACTAGTCGCAAAAACCAAGCCTATAGGTTATTAGGGTTGTTATTACTTTCTTTAACGCGTTTTCAAATTTCAGAAAAAACTTCTTTGAAAATCTACTGTCTATAAACTACCAACTCTAATTGATCATTATTATTAGCTACTAAAAATCCAGGTCTTTTATTCATTCCGACCTCAATAAATGCAAGATCTTTTACATCCTTATGAAGAAAAATACCGCTATATTCTATTTGTGTTTTTGTTGTAAATTTTCCATTTCCAACACCTTTTAAAAATAATCCTTTTCCTGCGTCGTAGAGGGGTGTTTCTACTTCGGTTTGGATTAAACTTCCAGCAAGAATGAGATCTTTAATTCCGTCCTTGTCAAAGTCTTTCGCCACGATACCATTAACGGGTGCTAACTGAGCTTCCTTTGGTAACTCACTCATTTCAAAAACACCATTTCCTTTGTTTTCTAGAAATACACTTGCAAAATTTGTCGCTTCATATTGCGTTGATTTAGCAAGTTGCTCTTCTTCGTAAATATCTTCTAGACTTGCGGTGGCAAAACCTTCATAACTAGGGAATTTATCAGCAATAAATGGCATTTGTTGAGTAGAACATTCTTTGCCTCTCACCGGGACTTTATGTCCCTTGTATATTTTACTCAAAACAATATCGAGTTGCCCATTATCATCAAAATCATTGGCGTAGATATACAATGGCTTTTCTTTAGAGGGATGGAATTTATTATTTAATCCAATATTTCCAACAATAAAATCTTCATCCCCATCGCCATCCAAATCATTTTTAAGTAAGCTAGACCACCACCCATTGGTGTTTTCAATACCTAGTGATTCGGTATCATTTTCAAAGCCATCCCCCGTATTTTTAAATAAGGTAATCGGCATCCATTCTCCCACTACCAATAAATCCATCCCTAGCCATTCTGCTGCGGTGACCATCCCTATATTTTCTAATTCTGGTGCTAAAGCTTTTGTTTGATTGGTAAAGATTCCATTATTATTAACCAACATGTAGGAAGTAGGAGGGAGTGGATATTTGCCCGGAGTGGTTCTACCCCCAATAAAAAGGTCAAGATCGCCATCTTTGTCCCAATCCAAGGCTGCAATAGCTTTGGTACTAGAGACTATTTTTGGTAAAGCACTTTTTTTGTAGGAAAAATTGCCTTTCCCATCATTGATATAAATCCGATCTTGGAGCAAAGCTTCTGCTCCTTCGAAGTCGCCACCACCACCACTAGCCACGTATAAATCTAGGTCTTTGTCCCCATCAATATCTATAAACTTGGCACCAGTGTCTTCCTGCGCTCTATGTTTGTTAAAAACAGCAGCAGGTTGTGCATTGAATTGTCCACTTCCATTTTGAAGATATAAAACCCCATGCTGATCTTTTGCACCACCTACAAAAAAGTCTTCATTTCCATCTGCATTGACATCTCCGACGGCTATTGCGGGTCCAAGTTTCGATTGACTATGAGGCAGTAATATTTCTTTACGGAAATCATTAAAACTATTCTCTTGATGTTTAAAAGCAGGGAGAAGATATCGTTCACTTATGTTTGCAAATAATGGAATTACTTTTTCTTTATTTCGTTTGGTTGAGGATGTTTTTTGTTTGTCAATAATATGGACTTGATTAATCTGGGGATTTTGAATGATACTTTGTTGACCATCGGTCCATAAAATTTCTACTCTATCAATTTTGTTTTGGCTGCCTAAACCAAAATGGGCAATGGGTTCAACGGAAGAAATATATCCTCGCGAAACGGCATAATCTGCCGATTGCATTTTATCACCATAATAAATATTTACCTTAGAATAGAGGGTAGCATTGTTTGTTTGACCATCCTTTAATTTGAATTGAATATAATTTCCCTCATTTCGTTCTCTACTATTATTTTTGTAAACAAAAGCAGCTTGGTCAAAATTATTCGTTATAAAATCTAGATCGCCATCTTGGTCTAAATCTGCATAAGCAGCTCCATTAGAAAAAGAAGGCGTTGAAAAACCCCATTCGTCCGTTTTTTCTTCAAACTTTAAACCATTAATATTTTTAAAAATAGGATTAGGTGTCGGAGTGACATCGGCTTTTTGTAAATGTTCAAAATAATCATTGGTAGTATAAGCATCTCCTTTTTCTTCTCGAAGTTTATTTAAGCTGATTAACCAATCATTATTCTTGGTGTCTTTTTTATAGCCATTCGTCACCACAAAATCTTTTAAACCATCGTTGTCAAAATCTACTAATAAAGGTGCCCAGCTCCAATCTGTTTTTGAAACCCCGGCATAAAGACCGATATCACTCATGATCCCATAACCATTGTTTATACAGAAGGTGTTCACCATATATTGTGGGTTAAAATTTTTGGTACCCGTTAGATAACTAAAGGTAGAAATACCCATCGATGCCATAAGCACTTTATTACGTACGTGGTCGGCCGGAGTCATATCGAGCACTGCTAAATCCGTTAACCCATCATTATTAAAATCTGCGGCATCACAGCCCATCGCAAAATAAGAGGAATGACCAAGTTTGGTATTTATTTTATCCGTAAAGGTTCCATCACCATTATTTAAAAACATAAAATCTGGAACGAAATAATCATTTGAAATATAGACATCCAAATATCCATTCTCATCAAAATCATTCACGGCGAGTCCTAATCCAAAACCAATTTTTTGAATTCCAGCTGCTTTAGAAATATCTGTGAATTTCCCATTGCCATCATTGCGATAAAGTGTACTACATTCTCTATTGTGATCTACAGGATTAAGAGCCGCTGCTAGTTGATACCATTCTTCCGCTCCTTCTCCTCTTCTTCTTAAGGCATGATTCATTACCCATAAATCAAGGTCTCCATCACGATCCATGTCAAAGAAAGCGGCATGAATAGAGCGAGAATTATCCGCAATTCCGTACTTGGCAGCTTGGTCTGTAAAGGTATTATTACCATTGTTGATAAATAATTCATTGCGCATCGACTCGGCCTTGTTAGAAGGACCAGAATTACAAACGTAAATATCTAACCAACCATCTTTATTGATATCGACCATGGTAACGCCTGTTCCCCATCGAATACTTTGAATCCCTGCCTCTTTTGAGATATCTTCAAATTTAAAATTTCCTTTATTTAGATACAGACGATTGGGAGCATCATTGCCAGAAAAGAATATATCTGGTAGGTCATCATTATTAATATCACCCACTGCAACACCTGAACCCGTATAAAAATATTCGAAAAAGGTGATACCTCTAGAAGCTGATTCTTCTACATAATTTTTAAAATCAATTCCTGTATAACTGGCGGGTAAAAGGGAAAATTGATTGGCAAGATCTCCAGGTACCTTATCGTTAAACATAGTTTTACAAATGGCAAAAATACCTAATAGTAAAAGGCAGAGAAGGGTGCCTAGTTTAAGGATACTTGAAGTCTGTTTTTTATTTTCTGCATTCTTGTTACCTGCTTTCTTTTTATTCTGAGACATAATTCTATATTAAGTATTCCAAAAGCTAATTTCTCTTGGTTTATTCTATTATATGTTTGTTTTACAGCAAATATATAGATTCCTATCTTAAAATTAGCATATTTAATATTTGAATAAGATGAATTTATTAATGATAAATGGTGAAAATGCTAGGTTCCAAGAATAAATTAAAAAACCTGTATCTTCTAAATGAAGGTACAGGTTCGAAACTTATAGCGACTTAAAAATGAATGTTAGTTTCTATCAGTGGGTTGAAAAAAATATCATTTTATTTTCCTTTTCTGAGTCCATCAGATACATCAATTTTTTCAACCAATGGTTCTACGTTTCCATTAGGATTGTAGACCCTCAATTCGACTCTGCGGTTAAACTGTCTTCCTTCTGGAGTGTCTTTACTATTGATTAACTCATTTATCTTTAGGAAGGCTAATAGTATCTGTATCAATAAATGCAAAAAAAAAGGGATGCATCAGTTGCATCCCTTTAATTATTTTAGTTTCAAGAAGGATTACTTCTTTTTACAGTCATAACCTGCAGTCTCGTAGCCAGTTAAAACAAGGTTGAAGGCTGCGCCACTTCCAACTTCTGCATCTCCTTCACAAAAATCAAGTGCTGGTAGTTCATTTCCAAAAGAATCAGTGAATGCTGCACATTCGTAACAGTCGTCGTCTTTTCCACAAGAAGCTACAACAAGGATAAATCCTAGAGCAAGGATAAAAGTAGAAATTTTAGATAAGATTGTCATGTTAAATTATTTAAAAGTTAATGAATAGTATGCAAATTTATTAAAAATCGATTAGAAAAACAGATAGTTGCTTGATTTTTGAACTTACAAACTTTTTTTTTAATTAGGTTATGATATAATTACTGGGTTTATTAGGAGAATGGACAAAATCAGGGTAGATTAATTCGACATGATATTAATTTTCCATATAAAATTTGGAATAGTTAATTTAAATTTTATTGAATCAAAACTTAGATTTTTGCTATTGATCAACCGAATAATCGGAAGGTGTCAACTTATTTTCTATTTGTAACTGATAGGGAAGAATATAAACGTACTAAAGTTCAACAAACTGCATCCGTTCTACCATATCTGACTATCTGGTATTCTAAATGAAGATAATACCTTTCATTCTGTTATAGAAAATAGAGGAGTTGGTCCAGCTTTTATAGGTGAGGTGAAAATTAAGGTCTTATTAATCAGGATACCTTGAATTATAAAAATATAGATGACATAATGAAATATTTATAGGATCATTTATCCGTTTTAAATTCGATGCGAATAATTACTAGTACTTTGCATAAAAATCAACGCTTACCAGTAGGGGAAAAAAGAATGAAATCATATATCCAAACCATGCGGTCAAAAATTGGGCATCAAAAATTTATTTGTCCTGCGGCCAGAATTATTGTCGAGAATCATGAAAAGAAAATATTAGTAATTGAAAGAGTCGATAACGGTAATTTAGGTATACCTGCCGGTTCTATTGAAGAAGGAGAGACAATCGAAGCATGTATCATTCGAGAAGTCAAAGAGGAGACAGGCTTAACAATAATTTCATTGGAAGTTATCGGAATTAGTTCTAATCCTTTAGAAGAAACAATTACATATTCCAATGGAGACCAGATTCAATATTTTACCATTGAATTTTATTCCAACGACTGGGAAGGAACGATAAAAGTGATGGACCAGTTGGAAGTAAAAGATGCCAAGTTTGTCGATAGAAGTCAAATTTGCAACTTACCAAAAAACGAACAGTCTGCTTTTGATAGTTTGATTCATTTTAGAAAATATCAAAAGATTTTAGTTCGATAGATAGTAAACAAATGAATAACAATAGATATGAAGAATGACCATTTTGAAAAACTCCGTAGAATGTATTTAAAAGCCAAGGTAAATACCCAACTATATGAAACTACAGAGTGTAAAATTGAATTAGAGCAGGCAACTATTTCTTTAACTATTTCAGAAAAATACTTTCATGCCTTAGGAGCGATTCACGGTTCGGTTTATTTTAAATTATTGGATGATGCGGCCTATTTTGCGGCAAGCTCTATCATAACCGATGTTTTTTTACTTACCACATCTTTCAATACAAATATTATTCGACCTGTTAATCAGGGTAAAATAACCGCAGTTGGGAAAATTAGGTATCAATCCAAAAAATGGTTGGTGGCTACCTCCACTTTATTAAATGAAGAAGGCAAAGAGATTGCGTTTGGATCAGGCAATTTTACGAAAAGCAAAATTGCCTTGACAGAAGATATTGGTTATATTTAAACAGATTTAATCTAACAATAGAACGCTAAAATTATAAAACTCGAACAGCTAATACGCCCTCAGCGGCTAAGGATAACATCACTCCTTTATCATCGTACTGAAAATCAACTAATTTAAAATCTTTCAATTCACCGTCCAAATCAACGTTAGGCATTGGCTTGAATGATTTTATCTGTTCATTCGCTTTAGCCGTAAATTCTCTAATTGGCTCATCCAGTGAGCGATCTAGCAACTTCTCCAGTTGGTTTTCAATTACTCCACGGAGTAAAAAGACCGCTCCTTTTTGTAGAAAACTCTCGGCCGCCATATCTAATTTTAAATCATTAAATACAAACTTATTTTGAGTCTTATCAAATACTGGACGCATAGATAAACGGATAATCCCATCGTAGGTGCCCTGTGATTTCACTTGTACCTTAATGAGATTAAATTCTTCCCAAATCACTAAATCTGTAATGGTTATTTTGACGGGTGATTTTTCGATCACTTTCCCAACCGCTGCTGCACTAGCACGTTTTTGGATCTCCTGCCAAGAAATGGCAACCGGTAAATGTATTGAACTCAACAAAGGCTTCGGCAATTTATCCCCCTCACTCATTTTGATTGATTTTAAGTTTCCTAAATGAAACGCTAAAAGTAAGCAATTTGTAGTCAAAAGGGTAGAGAGAAGGGTAGTTCATAACCAATGATTTCAAACAAACTTCCTTTGTCTTCTGATTTTTTTTTATTTTTCCAATAAGATTGAACTAATAATAAATGCGAATTAAGTAAACATGAAAAAAGAAGACCTTAAAAAGCTATCCACTGAACAACTTCTTGCAAAAGAAAAGGGAACGAAAACATTCATTGGGGTATTCGTCGCTTTAATAATCGTTTTAGGATTTTTCGTTTTTCGAGACTTTTTTACCAGCGAGGAATCTTCCTATGCCGAACTAACCATTTGGATCTGTACTGTAGGCGGAATGGTATCCCTCTTTCCTGAATTAAAAGCGGTTCAAGAAGAAATTCGTAATAGGGGATAAATCAGCTATTAAGATCACGCTGATGATTCATCAATCTGAGCGACAAGGTTTAATGGGTAAGTCTACATTATCTGATAATCTCCTATACAAAAATATCACCAAACGGAGTTATATATCCAAGGTTCATCACTAAGGCTTTAATGTTTTATTGATTAGAAAAACGCTTATCTTTGTATGAAACCCAAATTCGCTATGAAAAAATACCCCTTTCTATTTTTATTATTCATAATTGTATTTCCTTCTAACGACCTCTTTGCCCAATTAAAAGGTCTAATTACCAGCAGCGGTAATGAACCCCTTCCTTTTGCGAGCATTTATGTTCAAGGAACTACCAAAGGGACCACCTCTAACGAAGAAGGATTTTACCACTTCGATCTTTCTCCTGGAACTTATAAAATTGTATGTCAATACGTTGGATACCAGCAGAAAATTTTCACGGTTACGATAGCAGCAGAAGCAAAGGAGTTAAATATCCAACTAAGTAAAGAGTCTGTGCAAATTTCTGAAGTGGTTGTTCGAGCCAACGCCGAAGATCCTGCCTATCCTATTATTCGTAAAGCTATCGCTAAACGAAAATATTACAAAGAGCTTATAAAATCATATGAATGTGATGTTTATATTAAAGGTAATCAACGATTAGTCAAAGCGCCAGAGAAGATTCTTGGACAAGAAATCGGGGATCTAGGAGGGACATTGGATTCAACAGGACAAGGAATCATCTATTTATCAGAATCGCAAGCAAGACTATCTCGCGCTCAACCCAATAAACTAAAAGAGGAAATGTTTTCCTCTAAAGTAAGTGGAAATGATAATGGCTTTGGTTTTAATCGAGCGTCATTGATGGATTTTGACTTTTACAATAACCATATTAACGTCGAACGCGAATTGCTCTCTCCAATTGCTAATACAGCGATGCAATATTATCGGTATAAACTTATCGGTACTTTTTTCGACGAAAATGGATATGAGATTAATAAAATTCAGGTGCTTAAAAAACGCGAGTCTGATCCGGTTTTGTCTGGTTTTATTTATATCGTCGAAGATCTATGGAATATTCAAAGTACAGAACTCTACGTAACCGGTCAAGCTATTAAACAGGCGGCTCTTGATACGCTTGTCATAACACAAGTACATGTACCTGTGGATCAACCAGATAAGTGGATGCTGCTTTCTCAATCGCTTGATTTTAAATTTGGATTTTTAGGCTTTGAAGCGGAAGGAAACTTTACAGGGGTATTTTCAAACTATGAATTAGATAAAGACTTTCCTGATAAATTCTTCTCTCAAGAAATTTTTAAGGTAGAGGAGGGAGCCAATGAAAAAGAGGAAGTTTATTGGGATTCCATTCGTCCGATTCCCCTGACGATGGAAGAGGGATTAGATTATATAAAAAAAGATAGCCTTCAGAGAATTTGGGAATCAAAACCTTTTTTGGATTCTCTGGATAGAAAAAATAACAAATTCAAGGTTTGGGATTTGTTGCTCGGATATACTTGGCAAAATAGTTTTGAGAAAAAGGTTTTAAGTTTTCAATCACCTCTATCTACTGTATTGTTTAATCCGGTGCAAGGATACTATGCCAATTTGAATATGAGTTATCGAAAAACCTACGATAAATACAATACTCGGAGTTTAGAATTATCTGGAAAATTACAATATGGTTTTAGTGACAAAAGATGGCGAGGAGAAGGAGGATTTACTTATAATTTTAATCGGACTCACTTTACTAGATTGAGCATTACGGGTGGAAGTAGCACTCGGCAGTTTAATGGTGGCAACCCAGTTAATAGAGAATTTAATTCGATTACTTCCACTTTTCAACACAAAAATTACCTGCATCTTTATCAACGAGAATTTGGTAAAATCCGACTCCGGCACGAAATTATAAATGGATTACTTTTTTCTGGAGGATTTGAATATGAAGATCGTAGCTATTTAGACAATACTTCTGAGTCCAGTTTTTTCAATAAAGATGATCGTTTTGAACCCAATAATATTGTGACTGCGAGAGAGGGTGTTCCAATTCCTGCCCGCCATCCAGCCTTTATTTTCAATGCTAGTTTTCGAATTAGAATAAATCAAAAATATCTGACTTATCCAGATCGTAAATTTATCGTAGGATCTGATCAACCGGATGTTTGGATTCATTACCGTCGAGGAATTAAAGCACTTGGTAGCGATGTGGACTTTGACCAAATTTGGATTAATTACTGGGACGAGATTACATTTGGGCTTATTGGTCGCACAGCTTTTAATCTAGAAGCTGGTACATTTTTACGTAAGAACAACCTTCGATTTATTGATTGGCAACATTTTAATGGAAACCAGTTTCTTGTTGGAAATCCTTCAAAATATTTAAGCACCTTCCTCCTATTGCCATACTATGAACGGAGTATAAATGGTGCTTGGACACAGATGCATTTCCGACACAATTTTGATGGGTACATTCTCGATAAGTTGCCGCTACTTCGAAAATTCGGTTGGAAAACTGTGGCAGGTGCAGCCTTTTTATATACCGATGACCAGAAGGAATATTTCGAATTTAATGTTGGCCTTGATAATATTGGATTCAAAGCACTTCGACTTTTCCGATTAGATATCGTTTTCTCTTACGATCAATGGAAGCACCGACGGACTGGATTTGTTATTGGTATTGATTTATAAGTACTTGAATAAGACTTATCTATCCTTCTTCGGAATAACTAAAGGTTAATTGATCCTGTCCAATCCACTCAATTACCTCATTCTGTCCTTTTAAAATAGGAGCCGGAATTCCGTCCCCTAAAGTCCGATTGGTTTTAAAAACCCTGGCTTCATCCCAAAATCCGGCCTCAATAAAGCTATTCAATAGATGGGCACCACCTTCTACTAATAACGTATCGATGTTTGCCTCGACCAATTTGTCAAAAAGCCTAGGTAAAAATGACGGACCCTTTGGAAGCGAGATATAATCAAGATTCGGAGCGGAAGAGAATTTTTGTTCATCTCCATTTAATATCCAAGTAGGTGTTTTTCCATCTTTTAAGTGGGAATTATTTGGAATTTTATGATGAAAATCTGGAACAATTCGGAGGGGAGAGCTGCCATAATGATACCTATTGTTGAGATTAGGGTTATCTGTCAAAGCGGTGTTGGTACCAACCATAATAGCTCCAACTTCACTTCGCCATTTGTGCACCAATCTTTTGGAAATAGGGTTGGTTAGCCATATTTTTTTATCTTTTTTTCCAAGAAATCCATCTTTTGAAATAGCAAATTTTAAAATAATATATGGGCGCTTTTTCGTTACAAAAACAGTGCGATTTCTTACAAACCAATTACCAGTTTTTTCTAAAAAACTTGTCTGGACTTTGACATTTTCAGCACTTAATATTTTTAGTCCTTTACCATTAACATTTGGCGTTTTATCAATGGCTGAAATTCTTAAATCTTTGACCTTTTTATTAATAATTAAGTCAGAACAAGCAGGTGTCTTTCCATGAAAACAACAGGGTTCTAAACTTACAAACAGTGTACTATCGGGGATTTTTGGCCTGTTTTTGGTTATAACTGAGTTGAAACAATTTACTTCTGCATGGTTTCCACCAAACTGTTGATGATAACCTTCTCCGATAACCATCTGATGGTATAACAATAAACTACCAACCATTGGATTGGGGTTGACATTGCCTTTACCGATTCTTGCTAAATCGAAGCAACGTCGCATCTCCAGACTATCGTTTATTGTTTCCAATGCATCGGTTATCATTTCTAGACTATCGTTTATTAAGAGTTATAAAATATACATCTAATATAAATAAAAAATAAAATTTTCTCAAGAATTAGAAAAAAAGTCTATCTTTGACATCATAATTACATTTTACTATTTAGTTTGTCAGGCTAACTTTCAATGTATTTGAATTCAAAACATTGGAATTATTATTAAATATTTATTTACTTAACATTAAAAGAGAGATATTACAATGTACGAAGTTAAATTAAAAAATTCAGACGAGAAGGTAACCATAGACGATAAAGTCTATAAATATCTTACCACTGATTCGAAGATGAAAAAGTTGGATATAATCAACCGTTTACGTCGTCATTCAAGTGGGTGTGCTGTTTTTCAAAAAACAAAACCTACCAGAGATGGAAGTTTTAAAATTGAAACCTACTATTTACATAAATTAGTAGCGGAAAAATTCAAGAAATCTGACCGCACAAAAGTTAAAAATTTAGTAGGTACTGTAAACGGTAATAAATTAGATTGCCGAATTGAGAATGTTGAGTGGCGCTCACGGAGTACCGCCAGCCGAAAACGCAAAAGTAGTAGCTCTGCAGGCTACACTGGAGTTTATAAAGAAAATCACCGTTACCGCGCGGTAATTTCTAAGGACCGTAGATCTATGCACATTGGTATGTTTGCTACAGCAGAAGAGGCTGCCATGGCTTACAACAAAATCTCCCGTGAATTGTACGGAGATGATGGAAAAATCAATGTAATTAGAAAAGGAGAGTAAATTTCCTGTATTCAAACTTGACAAACTAATCATGAAAGCCGTTCAGTTAATACTGAGCGGCTTTTTCAATTTTCATATGACTCAATCCCTATCATATGACTTTATAACTTAATTTCTTCTATAAATTGGCCGAGTTATCTATCCATCCACATCTCTATTAGTTTCCAGTCAAAAGAATAATGTTTTCGGCGCTTGCTGTCTATTTTTTTTACTAAAACATGAATTATCTCTTTCTTTAAATTCCGTATTATTGCGCCATGAAAATTCATAATGACCTTTTATTAAGAGTTGCGAAAGGAGAAAAGACCGAGCGTCCTCCAGTATGGTTGATGCGTCAGGCGGGGAGAATCCTTCCTCAATATCGTTCTTTACGCGCTAGTCTTTCAGGATTTAAGGAGTTGGTAGAAACACCGCATTTGGCCGCTGAGGTTACCTTACAACCAGTTGATGAACTAGGTGTGGATGCTGCTATAATATTTTCAGATATATTGGTGATTCCGGAGGCCATGGGATTACCTTATGAAATGATTGAAAAAAAGGGACCATTTTTCCCAAATACTATCCAGTCTTCTAAAGATGTTTCAAACCTTATTCAGGGAGAAAATGCAGCTGATGAACTAGGATATGTTTATCAAGCTGTAGAGACCACTGTACGAGAATTACAAGGGAAAATACCCTTAATTGGGTTTGCTGGCGCCCCTTGGACCATTTTCTCCTACATGGTGGAAGGATCAGGTAGCAAAACGTTTTCGAAAGCTAAAAAACTCTTATACGCAGACCCAGTTGTCGCTCATCAGCTTTTAACTAAAATCACTAATACAACCATTAGCTATCTTAAGCGAAAAATTGCGGCAGGGGTTAATATTGTACAGGTATTTGATAGTTGGGCTGGGATACTTTCACCAGCGCAATATGAGACCTTTGCTATTCCTTACTTAAAGCAAATCTGTGCAGCCATTACAGAAGTACCAGTAATAGTTTTTGCTAGAGGAGCTTGGTATGCCTTAGAAGAAATTAATAAATTGGATTGTGCAGTAATTGGGTTAGATTGGAATACACCAGCGTACTTTGCTCGTCAAAAATTAGGAAATAATAGGGTAGTTCAGGGGAATTTGGATCCCTGCTTTCTTTACGCAAAACCAGAGGAATTAGTAAAGGCTAGTCAAGAAATGATTCGTAGCTTTAATGGGCATCATATAGTTAATTTAGGGCATGGAGTCTACCCAGATACCCCCTTGGAAAATGTAAAAGCCTTTGTCAATTCGGTCAAAGCTTTTAGATATTAACATGGTATTTTAAGGGTAAAAGGTTCTGAATTTTAGAGAATCTACGAAATAAAAGAAATTTACTGCCCGAATCACAAAATCATTCTTATTTTTACGGCAACTATTAATCATTTGGTTGATAATTAAAATAACTATTCAGAACAACTTACTATTTGGCGCAAATCCAACAAACTAAATTGCAAAAATTCTTACTATGGGTTGGTTTAAGAGATTAAAAGACGGAATCATAACTTCTACAAAGGACAAAAAGGAAGCCCCTGATGGTCTCTGGTATAAGTGTGGAAAGTGTAAAGAAACCAGTACACAAAAAGATGTAGTTGAAAATTTTTACAAATGTCCGAAGTGTAATTATCACATCCGAATCAGTTCAAAGCAATATTTTGAGGTAATTTTTGATGGTAAATATGAAGAACTTTTTGAAGACCTTGTTTCAAAAGATATTCTTGAATTTACTGATCTTAAATCTTACCCTGATCGACTGGCAGCTGCCAAGAAAAAAACCAATCTGACCGATGCCATGACCGTAGGATACGGAAAGGTGGCCAAAAAACCATTGGTCATTGCTGCCATGGATTTCACTTTTATAGGTGGTTCTATGGGCTCAGTTATGGGAGAAAAAATTGCCAAATCCATTGACTTTTGTAGAGAGCATAAAATTCCATTGATGATTATTTCCAAATCTGGTGGTGCTAGAATGATGGAATCTGCTTTTTCTTTGATGCAAATGGCTAAAACCTCTGCTAAACTATCACAATTGGCCAAGGAAAAAATTCCATACTTCTCCTTTATGACAGATCCTACCACTGGAGGCGTAACGGCTTCGTTTGCGATGCTTGGAGATATCAATTTCTCTGAGCCAGAAGCCCTAATTGGATTTGCTGGCCCACGAGTAATTAAAGAAACGATCAAGCAAGAACTTCCAGAGGGTTTCCAAACTTCTGAATTTTTATTAGAGCATGGATTCCTGGATTTTATCGTTGACCGTAAGGATTTAAAAGAAAGAATTGGAGATCTATTGAGTATGTTTTAAGAACACTTCCGTTCAAAACCTCAACCAATTACAGAATGTCGGCAGGAAAAAATAAAATTAACCTTAGCGTAGATGCCGTAGTTTTCGGTTACGATAAAGACACCGGTATTTCCCTTACTTTGATTAGAAGAAAAAATCCGCCCTTTAAAGATGCCTGGGCCTTGCCAGGTGGATTGGTAAAATATGCAGAAACGCTTGAAGCTGCGGTGCATCGAGAACTTCGCGAAGAAACCAGCCTAGAAGTTAATTATTTAGAGCAGCTTTATACCTATGGACACCCCGATCGAGATCCTCGAAATCGAGTGGTAAGTGTTGCTTATTATGGCTTGATTAGGCAATCTCAGTTTCAACTCCATGCCGATAGCGACGCCAGTGAGGCTCGATGGTTTAACATTGCTCAACTGCCTGACTTGGCTTTTGATCATCAAAAAATAGTCGATACGGCTATTTTAAGATTAAAAAATAAAATAACTTACGAACCCATTGGCTTTGAACTACTCGACCAAAAATTTCCATTCATACAATTACTGACACTTTACGAAGTGATTCGTGGAAAAAAACTAGATCGACGGAATTTCAAAAAGAAATTCTTACAACTAGGAATCTTAGAGGAATTACCCGAGAAACACTCGTCAGGAAAGGGTAGGCCAGGAACAATGTACCAATTCAAAAAGAAGGCCTACTTTGATTTGAAAGAGAAAGGGATGGTTTTTGAAGTATGATGCTCGTAGTTAATTTAATTTGCCAAAGACACGAGGTGTAAAATTGAAAATCAAATATTCTTTACTACCAAACACACTCGTATAAAGCTAAAGACTATTACTCCTCCACAAAATCATCTTCATTTTCAGGATTTGGAGGAAGGATTTGATTTTCCTTTTTTCTAGAAGCCAAGAATTTATTCACTCCTTTATAAATCATTGGTCCAAACATCACTAGTAGTCTTAAGAATTTGCCCATAATAAGTCTATATTTAGTTTATGAAGTAACTTCTTTCTTAAGACCACAAGATAGGTGAATTGTCACTTAATCAAAATTGACTATTCTCAAATACAACAGTGTTTTAAATTAGTAAAATTAAGAAACTCCACCTATATTGGATCTCAATTCCATTAGAACGCCTTGAATTTTCCTTCAAATTCACATTAGTTATGTATCTATTAGGCACCCATTAAGTATAAATAAATCTCTGAAAGAACGTTTTGCCAAGTAAGTTAGGCTTTTTAGGCTTTTTTGTGTAAAAAATACACAAAAAATTTGCATGCAATTATGTTTTCAATTAAATTTGTGTAAAAATAACGCAAAATGAAGTATCTACATCTCGATTCAAACTTTCAACCATTTGGGAAAAGCATTGCTTTTAAAGCTTTTGAATTTAATGGGGGAGAACTCCATATCCAAATCACGGAGCGATTAGCCGCCAAAAGTTCTGTGACGATAACCTTACGTCCTCAAAGTTTTCGGGACATGGGTTTGCTGCTGTTAGCAGTAGATGCATTGAAAAGAATGGGCATAGATCATCTTGAATTATTAATACCTTATTTTCCTGCGGCCCGACAAGATCGAGTGATGGTTCCTGGAGAACCTTTAAGCGTAAAAGTTTATGCTGATCTAATAAATGCACAAAATTTTAAGAAGGTAATGGTTTTTGATCCTCATTCTGAAGTAACCGGGGCGCTATTAAATCAAGTGGTTGTTATTCCCAACCACCACTTTGTCAAAAAATGCATTGGTCCAACAAAAGACATTTTATTGATCTCTCCTGATGGAGGTGCCCTAAAAAAGATTTATAAAGTCTCTCAGTATCTCGATGGAATTCCAGTTATAGAATGTAGTAAAATTCGAGATGTGAAAAATGGACAGTTGACCGGATTCACCGTATACGCTGATGACCTAAAAGGAAAATCATGTTACATCGTTGATGATATCTGTGATGGTGGCGGAACCTTTTTAGGATTGGCAGAGAAGTTAAAAGAAAAAAATGCTGGTCCTATTTATCTGATTGTTTCTCATGGAATTTTTAGTAAAGGGTTTGATCAATTAGAAAAACAATTTGCAGGTATCTATTCTTCGAATGCTTTTTCTACCCTAAAACATAAATCCTTAACCCAAATCAATTTAGAAGAACTTTTATAAAAGAGTTTGATTTGTTAATCAACAAAATAAAAAAATATGCAAAACCCAATGAATCTTTGTGATGGATATAAAGTAGATCATCGACGACAATATCCAGTTGGAACAGAACTCGTTTATTCAAATTGGACCCCTCGTAAATCTCGAATTGAGGGGATTGATAAAGTGGTATTTTTTGGACTTCAGTATTTTATCAAAAAGTATTTGGTAGAAACCTTTGATCGAGATTTTTTCGGTCAACCAAAGTCTGCGGTTATAAAAAAATATCAGCGTCGTATCTCAGGTTATCTCGGACCAGAGGCGATAACCTACGAACATATGGAAGCCCTACATGATCTTGGATATTTACCGATTGAAATAAAAGCACTTCCCGAAGGAATGTTGGTTCCGATCCGGATGCCCATGTTTACGATCAAAAACACAAAGCCAGAATTCTTCTGGATTACCAACTTCTTGGAAACTATTCTGTCTTGCATTATTTGGATGCCTTGCACCAGTGCGACGATGGCCTTTCAATACCGTAAGATTTTAGATAGTTATGTTGAAAAAACGGGTGGTGATCCTGAATTTGTGAATTGGCAAGGACACGATTTTAGTTTTAGAGGAATGGCAGGGTTAGAAGCGGCGATGATGAGTGGAGCCGGGCACTTGCTTAGTTTTACCGGAACAGACACCATCCCTGCTATTGACTTTTTGGAAGCATACTATGGAGCAGATGTCGAGAAAGAGTTGGTAGGTGGAAGTGTCTCAGCAACCGAGCATTCTGTTATGTGTATGGGAACCCAAGATGATGAAATTGGTACGTTCCGTAGATTGATTGAAGAAACCTATCCTAGTGGAATCGTCAGTATTGTTTCAGATACCTGGGATTATTGGAAGGTAATCACGGAGTTTATTCCAACCTTAAAATCAGAAATCTTGGGTAGAGATGGAAAGGTGGTGATCCGGCCAGATAGCGGAGATCCAGTAAAAATTATTTGTGGTGATCCTGTGGCTATCCCGGGCACTCCAGAATTTAAAGGTTCCGTTGAATGTCTATGGGAAACCTTTGGAGGTACAGAGACGTCCACAGGCTATAAACTCTTAGATGGACATATTGGGCTCATTTATGGGGATAGCATCACCCTAGAGCGCTGTCAGGCCATTTGTAGCCAACTTGCTGCCAAAGGATTCGCTTCCACTAACGTGGTATTTGGAATCGGATCTTATACCTACCAGTATGTTACCCGTGATACTTTTGGTTTTGCCATGAAAGCCACTTATGGAGAGGTCAATGGCGAAGGACGCCCCATTTTCAAAGATCCTAAAACGGATGATGGTACCAAAAAATCTGCTAAAGGGATGATTAAGCTCTCTGGGACTGCTACAGCGGTTCAAACAATGGAAGATATGGTTACAAGTGCCCAAGAAGAAGAAGGTTTGTTAGAAACCGTCTATTTAGATGGCAAAATTATGAAAGAGACAACCCTTTCTGAGATACGTGCACTTTTAAAATTGCAGTCGAATGCCTTGGTTGAGAATTCTTAAGGGATAATTTAATTTTACTAAGTTAGAATTTTCTTGATATTCTATATCTAGATTTTCTTAAACCAACTATTATTTGAAAAAAGAGTAGGGTTCTTAATTTTTGAGTTCTATAGCTTATGGAGAAAAACTATTCTCTTTGTTTATAGAGAATAAGGGGCTAGCTTTTATTAATATTTAAGATTTTTTTTAAAGTTTAATATCTAAAAATATATTTTACTCAGTTAAAATTTTCTCTAAAAGTATTTTAAAAAAATATCAACACCTTACCATTACTTAAAAATTCTAAGAGTACATTGCTGTTAAATAGAAAGAAGAACAAAATTTAAAACTCAAACAAATTATGAAAAAAGTATTTCTAGGAGGAACCTGTAATGATTCACTTTGGCGAGACGCATTAATTCCTAAATTAACGATCAATTACTATAATCCAGTGGTTCCAAATTGGACAGAAGCCTTCAAACAAAAAGAGATCGAAGAGCGATTGTCTGCTGATTATTGCTTGTATGTTATCACGAGCAAAATGAAAGGTGTTTATTCCATTGCCGAAATCATCGAAGACTCGAACAAACGCCCTGAAAAAACGGTCTTTTGTTTTTCAGAATTTGATGGACCATTTGAGCCATTTATCAAAAAAAGTCTAAAGGCAGTAGGGGAGATGGCGGAGCGGAATGGAGCGAAATGGTGTCAGGATTTTGAGGAGGTGGCGGCGGTGTTGCAGCCATGAATTCCAATTTCAATAATATAGATTTTTTTATTAAGTTTAGACTATCAATTCCACCTTCAAAATAAATTCTAGGCTTATGCGAAAAACCGCTGTCTTAATTCTAACCGTAGTTTTATTCAGTAGTTGCGAGATGAATAAAACGAAAGTACCTACTTCCTCCAAATCACCAATTTCAACCCCAACCATCGATACCATTCCAAAAGTAACTGGAATTGGAGGCGTCTTTTTTAAAGCTAAAAACCCCAAAGAGGTAAAATACTGGTATGGCACCAATCTAGGAATTGTGATCGGTCCTTACGGCTCACCTTTTGAGTTTAGAAATGCCAATCGTCCAGAAGAAATTAATTACCTAAACTGGGACCCATTTCCAGATACCACGAGTTATTTTGATCTTTCTGAAAAAGAATTTATGATCAATTACCGTGTTCAAAACATAGAAGGACTGGTAAAAAAACTTAAGCAAAATGGCGTTACCATTCTCGACGAAATCGCCGTGTATGAATACGGAAAATTTGTTCACATTATGGACCTAGAAGGAAATAAAATTGAACTATGGGAACCCATTGATAGTTTTCTTACCAAAATGGGAGGACCAACGACCAAATAATAAACCCCTAGATTTAGAATATGAAAAAAAGGCATATTGTTCTTACCGTTTTCATCCTGGGTATACTCTGGACCATTAAGTCATGTCCTTATCGATTAAATTGTAATCGATCCGATAGTGTCAATTTAGGTAAGATTGATTATAGTGAAAGATTTAAAAAATTTAATCTTGAGCTAGAAAACGATACTTTATATTTTGAAGGGAAAACTGGAGAATTTACTTTTATCAGAGAAATTAATTCTAATCAAAAACCCCTCCGGTACAATGATTATATAATCTGTGAGAAAATAGATATTTACCCAACGAGAGCATATGGATATTACGAATATGAAAATCTTCGTAGTAGTTTTCGTCTTTCAGGAATATTGGAGATTGCTCCCGATATGCAAAAAGTTGGAGATAAAAAAGGAGAATCACTTTTTCTAGAAATTAATGTGGCAGATGTTGGAAGTCTTAAAGCCAGAATCCCAATTAGTAATATTGATACCACCAAAACCTATACGCCGTATGGAGAGTTATTCACTTATCACGAACAAGTAGAACTAGAGAATGAGGTACTAAAAAATATATGGATTTTTAGAAGAGGTAAAACGGTTTTATACTATTCCATGAATGCAGGGATAATTGCCTTTGAAGGGAATGATCGGGTGTTTTTTAGAAATACCTTCAAAAGAAATAGCTAGCCATTTTTATCGTAACCGACCAACTATACATATTTTTTCTACCTTTATAATCAAATCTATTACAATACACTATGAAAGAACTTTTTGATTATTTTGGACAACTCATAAAACTTTCAGAAACTGAAATAGCAGCGATACAAAAAACCTGTTCCATTAAAAAAGGGAGCAAGCAAGAAATTATAGAAGCAATTGGAAGCACTGCTAATGCCATCTATTTTTTAAGATCTGGGGTAGTAAGAACCTTTTACTATAAGGACGGAATTGAAGTCACTGAATATTTTGCCCTAGCAGGTGATTTGGTCGCTAGAGTGAAGAGTTTATTGACAAATAAGCCGTCTGCCAAAGCTATCCAATTATTGGAAGATGGAGAATTGATCGCCATTAATGCTACTCAATTTTTTGAGTTATTCAAAACTTATCCAAATATTGAACGGTTATATCTCTTATTGTTGGAAGCTTCCTACATTGCTGTTGTGGAACGAGTAGAAAACATTCAATTTCATTCTGCTAAAGAACGGTATGCCGCTTTAATCCTCAAAGAAGAACTGATGCAAAAGGTGCCACTTAAATATATCGCTTCCTATCTAGGGATTACCCAAGTTTCCTTAAGTAGAATCCGGGCTAATTCTACGATTTCTTAATCCCTTCCCATCATTATCATCTTATTTTCCAATGGCCTCATTACTTAACATATGTTAATGGATTAATGAATTGGACCTAATATCTTTACAGTTTCTTGATAAAATAAGTAACTGTATGGAAACTAACCATGAGCGAATTCATATACAAAAATTGATTATTGCTGGCGTCTTTTTATTTTTTTTGGGATTATTAAACGGAATGATGATTCCCTTATTTACCAATCCAAAATTAGGCTTGTCTGCTCACCTTTCAGCCATGCAACATGGAATTGTATTGATTTTATTTGGATTGATTTGGAATCGATTAAAATTATCAGAAACAGGATTGACTTGGTGTTATCGACTCTCTGTGTTCAGTATGTATGGAATTTGGATTGGATTGGTTTTAGGAGCTGCTTGGGGTACAATTTCTGGAACTCCTATGGCCGGAGCAGGTTTTGGAACAACCCAGGGAAAGGAAAATATTGTAGATTTTTTCTTAAATTCAGGAGCCGTGGCTATTCTCATTGCTACTATTCAAATTTTATTTGGATTATTTAATAAAGAAAAAAGTGCCTTAAAAACTACTAAAAACTAATTATGACAGGTTTAGAATTATTAATAAAAATGAAAAATGGGGAGATCCCAGGTCCCTCTATTGCAGACACTTTTCCCATGAAAATTATGGACGTTGCTCATGGAAAAATCATTTTTGAAGCTACGGCTGATGAACGACATATCAATCCATTAGGCACAGTACATGGAGGTTTTGCCGCAACGGTTCTAGATTCTGCTACCGGTTGTGCGGTACATACTGCCCTGGGAGAAAACCTTGGTTATACGACCATAGATTTAAATGTGAAAATGTTGAAAAGCGTTCCTTTAAATACACCGTTGATCGCAGAAGGTAAGATCATTAAAGTATCGAAAAGGTTAGGTATTTCTGAAGCGGTGTTAAAAGATGACGAAAATAATATTTATGCTCATGCTACCTCAACTTGTATGATTCTACATCCTAAAAAAACATAAAAATGAGTAAAATACATGTAGTTTTTGGCCCCCAAGGTGCTGGAAAAACTACCTATTCTAACAACTTAGCAAAAAAGGTGAATGGTGTCCATATGTCGATCGATCAATGGATGTGGAAACTATTTGGAGAAGATTTAACCCAGCCTATGGACTTGGATTGGATCATGGAAAGGGTAGAACGGTGTGAAAACCAAATTTGGTCTATTTCTAAAGAAATAGTTTCGGGTGGTTCTCAAGTAATTCTTGATCTTGGGTTTACAAAACAATCAAAAAGAAAATTGTTTTCTACCTTGTCAGAAGAAGCCAACCTATTGACGCAACTACATTATGTCGTTGCTCCGCTAGCCATCAGACGACAACGAGTATTAGATCGGAATATAAAAAAAGGATCAACTTTTTCATTTGAAGTAACCACAGAAATGTTTGATTTTATGGAAGGTGAATTTGAAAAGCCATCCGACGCTGAACTAGAAAATGCCTTAATTATTGACACAAATTTAGCTGCTTTTGTCTATAGAAAATGAACTTTTAGTAAATCTTCCAGTCTATCCAATAAACAAATAGAATTATGAAAAATATCCAACTAATACAATTGCTCCTTGCCGCCATTACGATTTTAATCATAAATTCATGCGCAGAAAATCACACGGCTGATCCAATAGATTCCACTAAACAACAGAATGAGGCAGCCTTTCATCAAACGCTTGACAAGCACTTGACAGCTATCATTAATAAAGATTTGGCAACATTGGAAACTACCTTACCACCGGATGGTAACATGATTTTGATTATGCAAGGTTCCGAACTAATCCATTCAGTGGATAGCTTTCTAAATTTCCATAGAGTTTGGTATCAAGATTCTTTATGGACCATGGAGACTAAAACCATTAAGACCGAAGTTGGAGAAAGTGTAGGTTTCGCAGTGACAGAAAGTGTTTATCGAGAACCGGAACGAGATGGGAAACCTTACTTTAATAGAATGATTACCAGTTATGTATTAGAGAAAACCAATGGTAATTGGTATGTAGTCAATGATCATGTTAGCTCGATTGTAAAGTCTACGGATAAAGAATAAGTATTTTATTTAAATCTAGATTGTACATATTTTTTTACAAGGCCTGTTTAATAGCAGGACTTGTATTTTTTATTTTGAATAACCTATTCCTAATCAATAAACTATGGTAGAATTATCATCATATATAAACGAAAAATTCTTTTTATCTCTTCATGCTTCAAAAAGATTCGTAGAAATAATGACACCGCTTTCTTTTCATGAAGGAGAATTGATTATTGAAAAAGGAAAGATAAATAATAAAGAATATCTACTCCTCGAAGGAATTTGCAGAAGTTATGTTGTAAATGGACAAGGAGCAGATATAACGCTTTCATTTTTTACGGATAATTCTTGTATTCCTCCAAATTTGGTTAGAACAAAATCTGATAGATCGATCTTAAATATTCAGGCATTGACGGATGTTAAGTTGCTTACTTTTCCAACAGAAAAATTAATGAATTTGATGAGTACACATCGTGAAATTGAATTGTGGGCCAATGCTATTTTGCAAAAAGAACTTATGCAAAAAGTAGAAAAAGAAATCAATCAAATCTCCTTGCATGCCAAAGAAAGATTAATTCATTTTAGAGACCAATATCCAGCATTAGAAAATATCCTTCCTCATTCTTACATTGCCTCTTATCTGGGAATTACCAATGTTTCGCTAAGTAGAATTCGTAGAGAATTGGTAAACCCTTAAAGGGCTCTTTGATCTCTCATTCTCTTTTTTTTTCGATTTGCAAAATTCTAAAGCGTTCTATTCTTATCAAATGTTAATGACAACCTAGTCTAACCCAAATACCTTTGTATCAACCAAAATATAAAGGTAATGAGGTTTTTTCAATCTATGTTTTCTATCCTAATTCAAAAGAATTTTCTATTTATTATTTCCTTTCTCATCGGATCGAATCTAACTTTAGCGCAAGAAAGTGAGACACTTAAATTTTACATAGATCTTCCCATCGCTGAATATCCCTATAATTTTAAATCTGAATTTCCCACTGTTTCTATAGAACAGTCGATTCGATTATCAAAAAGCTTTTATTATGCATTATGGCATAGCGCAATTTGGTAGAAAACGATTGGGAAAAAAAGGAGCCTTTTGGAGTAAAGTTATCATGTCTATTTTCGACTTTGCACCTATTCCACTTTCCAACACTTGGTTGCACGAAGAATCTCATCGTAGCATTTTGTCTTTGTATAAATTTAAAAGTAGAAATGCCCATTGGTCTGGTGCAGTGCGGGGCGTACGGGATGAAGATTTAATTCAACTAAAACTACTGCATCCCGCTGATATGGTTCGAGAAGCAACTTCAGGAAGTGAAGGTAACTTAGAATTTGTTCTAGCCATTGAGAAGGATGTCTTTTTTGATCAAGTGAATACCTGGAATTATGGGTTATATTGGGGAAATTATTTGGTTAATTCTTTTTACCTTTTTGGCTCTACTCGACCAGGTTCTAAAGGTTTGGTGAAATTTAAAAATAGAGAAGGAACCGACATTTTAAAAAGAGATCCCAATGGCTTCGATCCGATTAATGCTACTTATGATTTGTTCAATCCTTTCGCTCCTTATGCAGAAAGAGGGATTCATCCTTCCGGAGTAGGAATAGATAGATACGTGGAATTTAATGACTTATCAGCTGATGCTCAACGTTTTTTAAAAACTCAATTCAAACTGACATTTATCAACTTTCTGGATATTAATTTATTAGGAATTGATGCGTTAGGTTCGAAAATTAAATACAATTTTTCGGTAAGGCACCATATGACTTCATTTGGATATATGGTTGGTGGGAACATTTTCTTTAAAACCGAAAAATTTGGAGGTTTTATCAGTCCTAAATTATTTCGAAATAGACATATTTCTTCCTTAGGAATTGACTTAGAATTTAGAAATCAATGGGGAATGGTCAGACTCGCTGGTTGGCAACAACCAGAAAATCAATTATATGAGGATCGTCAAAAAAGGGTAGGGGGATTATTAGCATTAAAATTAGCGCCAACCTTTAAAAATTTCACACCTTATCTCGATTTCAGTTTAAAGACCAAAGGTTGGGTAGCGGCCAATCCTTATTTGGATGAAAATTTTACAATTAGAATTGGAGGGCAATGGAAATTTGAAAAAAATAACCTCTAACTGTTTATCGATTTAAATGTTATTTTAAATCGCTTAATTAATTCATAAATCTCTTGTTCGTTATAGGATGCAAAACCAATTCGAATATAATTATGACCAGATTTAATACGATCATAACGCTGCCAATTGCCAATTTCTAGTTTAAACTTCCTGGCGATTTCTGAAACATTTTCCCAAGAATAATCTGGATTTAATTTTGCCCAAATTCCCATTCCACCTTTTGGAATTTCAAATTCGAAATAGTCCTTTAATTCATTTGTTAAAAGCGCACAAAATAGATCACGTCGCTTTTTATAGATTTTCATTACCTTCCGAATATGACTATCCAATTCGCCAGTTTTAATAAAATTAGCAAAAGTCAATTCTAAAATCGCATCTCCCTGTCGATCTATCAAGCCCCTAAGTAGGGCCGCTTCATCCACAAATTCTTGTGGAGCTATTAAATAGCCAATTCTAAAAACTGGTGCCACGGTTTTACAAATTGATCCAATATAAATGACGTTTCCATTGGTGTCATGACTGGCCAGGGGTAAAATAGGAGCATGGTTATAATTAAAATCATAATC